>DASWHD010000138.1:0-53503 GCA_036393335.1 bacterium | reverse complement strand
GCTGTTCGCCCGCTTCCTCGCCGAGCGCGCCGCGGCGGTGGTCGCGGTGGAGGCGGCGCCGGCCGCCGTGGCCGACGCCCGGGAGAACCTCGCCCCGTTCCCCCACGTGAAGGTGGTGGCGGGGCGGGCGGAACGGGTCCTCCCGGCCCTCGCCGGCCGCATCGACGCGGTAGTGGTCGACCCGCCCCGGGCCGGCTGCGACGCGGCGGTGATCGCGGCCCTGGCGGCCCGGCGCGTGGCCCGTCTGGTCTACGTGAGCTGCGACCCCGCCACCCTGGCTCGCGACGCCCGCCGCCTCACCGCCGCCGGCTATCGCCTGGCCGCGGTGATCCCGATCGACCTCTTCCCCCACACCTTCCACATCGAGACCGTCTCCACCTGGCTGTGGGCAGGCTCCACCTGAGCGCCGCGCAAGCCCAGCTCCCTTGCTGCCCTTTTTTTCCAATGCCATCCTCCCCACCCCTCGCCTCCTGACTCCTGGGCCCTGGCCCCCCACATGCGCCTCCCGTTCACCAAGATGCACGGCCTGGGCAACGACTTCGTCGTCCTCGATGGGGTGAGCCGGAGCCTGCCCGACCTGGCGCCCCACGCCCGGCGCCTCTGCGACCGACGCTTCGGCATCGGCTGCGACCAACTCCTGGTGGTCGCCCCGGCCAGCGATCCGACCTGCGACTTCCGCATGCAGATCTACAACGCCGACGGCTCCGAGGTGGAGATGTGCGGCAACGGCATCCGCTGCTTCGCCCGCTACGTGGTGGATCGCGGCCTGACGACCCAGGAGGAGATCCGGGTGGAGACCGGGGCCGGGGTGATCGTGCCGCGTCTGGCGGGCGATCGGGTGCGGGTCGACATGGGGCGGCCGGTGCTGGAGGGGCGCCGGATCCCGGTCGACCTCGACGGCCTGGTCATGTCCCACCCCCTGGAGGTGGCGGGGGAGCGCATCCCCTTCACCTGCGTCTCCATGGGCAACCCCCACGCCGTCACCTTCGTGAAGAAGGTCGCGGCGGTGGACCTGGCCCGCCTCGGCCCGGCGGCGGAGGGCCACCCCTTCTTCCCGAAGCGGGCCAACATCGAGTTCGTGCAGATCGACGCTCCGGACGAGGTGACCGTGCGGGTGTGGGAGCGGGGCGCCGGCGCGACCCTGGCGTGCGGCACCGGCGCCTCGGCGGTGTGCGTGGCCGGCGTCCTGGAGGGGCGCACCGAGCGGGAGGTCACGGTGCACCTCCCCGGCGGCGACCTGGCCATCGAGTGGTCGGAGGCCGACGACCACGTCTACATGACCGGCCCCACCGCCGAGGTCTTCGAAGGCTCGCTCGAGCTATAGCCCCCCCGCCGGGGGTCGCCCGACCACCGAACGGCCCCTACCGGCAGCGGAACGCGGCGCCACGACAAAGGGTGCATAGAAGGCTAACCGTTTGTAAGCATTTATGTTTTTTCAAGTCTTCCTGATTTCGTGGGCCCGTGCCACGCTGCCCGATGAAAAATGAACCTTGTTAACAGGCCCGGCCCTCACGATTAGACTCTGACCCTGTCCCTTTTCCCCGAGGCACGGTGATGGACATCCGCGGATCCATGGTGGCCCTGGTCACCCCCTTCGACGAGGCCGGCCAGGTGGACGAGGCGGCCCTGCGCCGCCTGGTGGACTTTCACGTCGCGAACGGCACCCACGCCCTCGTGCCGTGCGGCACCACCGGCGAGTCGGCGACCCTCACCCACGAGGAGCACCGCGAGGTGATCCGCATCGTGGTGGCGGAGGCCGCCGGGCGCCTGCCGGTGATCGCCGGCACCGGCTCCAACTCCACCGCCGAGTCGATCGCCCTCACCGGCTATGCCAAGGAGGCCGGTTGCGCGGCGGCCCTGCTCATCTCGCCGTACTACAACAAGCCCTCCCAGGAGGGGGTCTACCTCCACTACCGGCGCATCGCCGAGGAGACCGCCTTTCCCCTGATCGTCTACAACGTGCCGGGACGCACGGCGCTCAACATCCTCCCAGCGACGGTGGCGCGCCTGGCCAGGGTGCCGGGGATCGTGGGGATCAAGGAGGCGACCGCCAACCTGCAGCAGATCGCCGAGGTGATCGACACCACCCCGCCGGGCTTCGCCCTGATCTCCGGGGACGACGGCACCACCTATCCGACCCTTGCCCTGGGGGGAGTGGGGACCATCTCCGTGGTGGCTAACATCGCGCCGCGCGACGTGGCGGCGATGTGCGACGCATGGTTCGCCGGCCACGTCGAGGAGGCCCGCGCCCTCCACTACAAGACCCTGCCCCTGGCCAAGGCGCTATTCGTGGAGACCAATCCGATCCCGGTCAAGGAGGCGTGCGGGATGCTCGGCCTGTGCCGGCCGGACCTCCGTCTGCCCATGACCCGCCTGGCGGAGGAGCGCCGCCCGGCCCTGCGCGCCGCCCTGGAGGCGTACGGGCTGCTGTAGGCTGCGCCTTTTTTCTCGCGCTAAGGCGCAGAGACGCAGAGATTACCCTGAGCATTACCAAATCGATGGCTGTCCTATCCGAAGATCGCAGCGGCAGCGCGCACACGGTCGCGAAAGTCCGGGGCAACGCCCCTTGGCGCCTCTGCGTCTCCGCGCGAGAACGAAAACGAACTCGATGAGCGAGGTCATCCGCACCGTCGACGCGCGCGATCCCGCCCAGGTGGAGGTCCTGGCGCAGGTGTTGGCGCGCTCGACCGCCATGGCACCGGAGGTGGAGCGCCGGGTCGCCGCGATCATCCAGGCGGTGGCGGAACGGGGTGACGCCGCGCTGCTGGAATACACGGAGCGGTTCGACGGCTTCACGGTGGGTACGGCAGCCGAGCTGGAGATCTCGTGCGAGGACATGGCCGCCGCCGCCGCCGCCCTCGCCCCCGACCTGCGCGCCGCCCTGGAAGAGTCGGTCACCCGGGTGCGCGCCTTCCACGAACGGCAGCGCGAGGCCACGTGGGAGATGACCGACGAGCACGGCAATCGCCTCGGGCAGCTCGTCCGTCCCCTGCACCGGGTGGCGATCTATTGCCCCGGCGGCAAGGCGGCCTACCCGTCGTCCGTGGTGATGAATGCCGTGCCCGCCAAGGTGGCGGGGGTGCCCGAGGTGATGATGCTCGTCCCCACCCCGGGCGGCGAGCGCAATCCCCTGGTCCTGGCCGCGGCCCACCTCGCGGGCGTCGATCGCGCCTTCGCCATCGGCGGCGCGCAGGCGGTGGCCGCGGCGGCCTATGGCACGGCGACGGTGCCGGCGGTGGACAAAGTGACCGGCCCGGGCAACATCTACGTGGCAACGGCAAAGAAGCAGCTCTTCGGCCGCATCGATATCGACATGGTGGCTGGCCCCTCGGAGGTGCTCATCGTCGCCGACGGCGACGCCGACCCGGAATACATCGCCGCCGACCTCCTCTCCCAGGCCGAGCACGACGAGCTCGCCGCGGCGCTGCTGGTGACCGACTCGCCGGAGCTGATCGACGCGACCCGCGCGGCGCTGGTCCGCCAGCTCGGCGAGTTGCCGCGCCACGAGATCGCATCGGCCGCGCTGCGCGACTATGGCGCCCTGGTCCGGGTGGCGTCGATCGCGGCGGCCTGCGACCTCGCCGACCGGTTCGCCCCCGAGCACCTGGAGGTCCTCACCGCCGAGCCACGGCAATGGCTCGGCCGCCTGACCAACGCCGGGGCGATCTTCCTCGGCCCCTACTCCCCCGAGCCCATCGGCGACTACGTCGCGGGGCCCAACCACGTGCTGCCCACCGGCGGCTCGGCGCGCTTCTTCTCGCCCCTCGGCGTGGGCGACTTCGTCAAGCGCACTTCTATTTTGGAGATCTCGGCCACGGGCCTGCGCGCCCTGGCCAGGTCCACCGTGCGTCTTGCGCAGGAGGAGGGGCTCACCGCCCACGCCCACGCCGTGGCCCTGCGCGCCGCCCGGCTAGAAGGAGGTCGATCGTGACTAGCATCCGCGCCAAACGCAGCGTCCTGAGCTCGGTCCGCCTCACGGTCCGGGAGTCGGAAGGGTACAAGCCCGACCGCACCCCGGCGGAGCTCTGCCTGGACGCCAATGAGTGTGCCTTTCCTATCCCCGACGAGCTGCGCCTGGAGATCGACGCCGCCCTCCAGGGCGTCGACCTGCGGCGCTACCCCGATCCCGAAGCCCTGGAACTCAAGCAGGCGATCCAGCACCGCTACGGCCTCGATCCCGCGGGCGTGGTAGTAGGCAACGGCTCCGACGAGCTGATCTCCATCCTGGTCACCGCCTTCGGGGAGCGGCCGGCCAAGGTCCTGGTGCCAACCCCGACCTTCGCGATGTATCAGATCATCGCCAATTGCCACGGCCTCCTGCCCCTGAGCATTCCCCTCACGGACGAGTTCGACCTCGACGGCGATGCGCTGCTCAAGGTGGTGGAAGAGGAGTCACCGAAGCTGGTCTTTCTCGCCTCCCCCAACAACCCGACCGGCCGCTGTTTGAATCGCGAGGTGATCGCCCGCCTCCTGGAAGAGAGCGAGGCGGTGGTGGTGGTAGACGAGGCGTACGCCGACTTCGCCGGCGTCACCCACACCGACTGGCTCGGCCGGTACGACAACCTGGTGATCCTGCGCACCCTCTCCAAGGTGGGGCTGGCCGGCCTGCGGGTCGGGTTCCTGGCCGCGAACCCGCTGCTCGCCTTCCAGCTCGACAAGGTCCGGCTGCCGTACAACGTCGGGATCCTTCCCCAGACCGCGGCGGCCATCGCCCTGCGGCGCTGGGAGCTGTTGCAGCCACAGATCGACCAGGTCGTGACCGAGCGGCGCCGGGTCTACGCCGCCCTACAGGGGTTGGCGGGCGTGGCGACCTGCCCGTCCGATGCCAACTTCCTCCTGCTGCGCACCGAGCGGGCACGCGAGGTGCATCGCGGCCTCCTGGAGCGCGGGATTCGCGTCAAACGGCTCGGCGGACCGCAGCTCGACGGCTGTTTGCGGATCACCATCGGCCAGCCGGCGGAGAACGACCGCCTCCTGGCGACCCTCACCGAGGTCCTCGCCGATCTCCCCGCCAACGGGTAAGCCCATGGCCCGCACCGCCACCGTCTCCCGCAAGACCAGCGAAACCGAGATCGCCCTGACCCTGGTCGTCGACGGGAACGGCCGCTACCGGGTCGACACGGGGATCCCGTTCTTCGACCACATGCTGGCGCAGCTCGCCAAACACGGCCGCTTCGACCTCGACCTCACCGCGCGCGGCGACCTCGCGGTCGACCTGCACCACACGGTGGAGGACTGCGGCCTCGCCCTGGGCCGGGCCTTCGCCGACGCCCTGGGCGAGCGCACCGGGATCGGCCGCTATGGCAGCGCCGTCATCCCGTTCGACGAGACCCTCACCGAGGTGGCGGTCGACCTCTCCGGGCGGCCCTACCTGGTGTACAACCTGCCGTGTCCGGAGGTGCCAATCGGCAACTTCGACCCGGCCCTCGTCAAGGAGTTCCTCCAGGCCTTCGCCGTCCAGGCCGGTGCCAACCTGCACGTCAACGGCCGCTACGGGGACAACGGCCACCACATCGTGGAGTCGGCCTTCAAGGGGCTGGCCCGCGCCCTGCGCCAGGCGGTAGCCGTGGACGCGACGGCGGCCAACGAGGTGGTCTCCACCAAGGGGAGACTGGGGAAGGGGTGAGTACCTTGAGGTGGCCTCTTGCTCCCTCTCCCTCCGGGGGAGGGCTGGGGTGGGGGCGCTAGGAATGAGCGAATCGACGACCCGGCGAACTGCCGGTCCCCAACGCCCTCCCCCTGGCCCCCTCCCAGTGGGAGGGGGTCTCATTGGACTCCGCTACGCGGAGAATTGATTGAATGATCGCCATCGTCGACTACGGCATGGGCAACCTCCACTCGGTGGCCAAAGGGCTGGAACGGGTGGGTGCACAGGTGGCAGTGACCCGTGATGCCGCGGCGGTGCGGGCCGCGGACCAGGTGGTCCTACCCGGGGTCGGGGCGTTTCGCGACTGTATGACTAACCTGGAGGCGTACGACTTGCGCGACGCGGTGGCGGAGCGCCTCCGGGGCGACCGTCCGTTCCTCGGCATCTGCCTCGGCTTCCAGCTCCTCTTTGAACGCAGCCACGAGTTCGGCATCCATCCCGGTTTCGGCCGCCTGCGCGGCGAGGTGGTCCCGTTCCCGGCCGATCTCCGGGAGGACGACGCGCCGCTGAAGGTGCCACACATGGGGTGGAACACGGTGCAGAGCCGCGGCGACAACCCGCTTCTCATGGGCATACCCGCCGGTGCGACGTTCTACTTCTGCCATTCGTACTACGCGCGCGCCGCAGACAAGGCGACGATCGCGGCCACCTGCCACTACGGCATCGACTTCGCCTGCATGGCCCACGACGGCAACCTCTTCGGGGTCCAGTTTCACCCGGAGAAATCTCAGCGCTGGGGCCTGAAATTGCTGGAGAACTTCGCCCGCCTGTAGCCCCGAAGGGAGTGCCATGAGGCCCCCTCCCCCCCGGAGAGGGGGATGGCCCCTGGAATCACCGGCCCGTCCGGGACGACCGCAAACCCTCTGCCGGTCCCCATCGCCCCCACCCCAACTCTCCCCCGCGGGGGAGAGAGCACGTCACGGCAATGGCTCGTCCAGCAGGCGGATCACCTCGCGCTGCACGTCCGGGTCCTCGAGCAGGGCGTCGTGGGAGGCGTGGACGTAGTCTCGGCGGCCGCCGGCGTAGGTGACCTTCGCGTCTTCCCCGGGAGGCAGGCCGGCCTCCACGCTGGCCACCGAGACCTGGCCGTCGTTGGGCTGATCTCCGAACACCTTGGCGGTCTGCTCCAGGAAGACGTTGCTGCCCACCGTATCGCCGGCGATCGCGAAGTACCCCGGCCGCGGCGGGGCCAGGGACCGCAGCAGGTCGGACCCCGCATCCAGGTCCTCGACGCTATCGGCGCCGCCGTAGGTGCGCGCCCAGAAGGTCTGGAAGAGTGTGCGGGTCAAGAGGCCGAGGGGGACGTGCACCCGCACGGGATTACCGACGTCGTAGGCGCGTTTGAGGATCTTGTCGCGCATCCGATCCACCGGAATTCCACCGCTTGGGGAGGCAATCATCATCAGCACTCGCACCGGGAAGCGCCGGCCGTAGACCGTGTCGAAGCGCCGGCCAATAATCCCGCCGAGGCTATAACCGATGATGATCAGCTCCTTGCCCGGAGCGGCGACCCCCGCCTTCACCAGCTCGGTCGCCAGCTCATCGGTGCTCTCCGCCACCGGTGAGTAGGGGTTGTAATCGAACCGCACCGCCCGGTACCGCAAGTCCCAGAACGGCACCCCGGATACCACCGCCTCGATCAGGTCGTCGAGCTGCTCCTCCGGCTCGGTAACGGGGTAGAGGAAGGTGAAGCCGTGGATGAAGACCACCGGCACCTGGCCCACTTCCGGCGCGCGGCGGTGGGTAGGGTCGACCACCACCGCGGGGTCGAGGAAGTGGCTGGCCGCTTCCTCGAAGTAGTCCGACTCGGTGAACAGCGGATCGAGGACCTCGTCCAGGGCGTCCGAGTAGAGGTCGACCACCTTGTCCTCGATGTCGGTGGCGTGGTCGTCGATCCATTGCCACGGGGTGGTCATCAGGTCGATGAGCGTGTCGCGCCGGTCGGCCAGCCACTCGCCGAGAGCGCCACCGAGGGCGGCGGCCTGCAACCGGCGCGGGTTGCGGAGCCGCGCCTCCCGCACCTCCGCGCTCGACCGGCCACGCACCAAGTAAAGGGCCAGCTCCTGGCCACGCAGCGCCTCCGGCACCGGGCCGGCAAGGGTGGGCGACCTGCCATCGGCTTCATCGACCACCTGGGGAGCGCCGTCCCCTCCGACGGCGATAAGCGCCCACCACTGGCTCCCACCGGACGCCGCTGCCGGCCGTGCCGCCACCACCACCGCCGGCGTGCCGGCCGGCAGGAGGGCCGCCGCGGACACCTCCAAGAGTAGGTTGTCCCCGCCTAGGGGCAGCAGATCCACCGCCTCACCGGTGGGGCCGGTCGCCGACAGAGAGGGTACGAAGGCGTCACGCAGGACCTTGCCCGACTCCTCGTCACCGCCGGCGCCGCCACAACCGCCGGCAAACAACGCAACCACGGTGGGAACCACCCAGGGCCACCGTCGAATACGCAGGAGGATACGGTGCATGGGCATGCGGCGGCACTCACGCGGTATCACCCGTTTCGTGGCCGCGCGACATCCTCGCCGTCAGCCCCGCCTCCCGTCGTGGCGACGGGCCGCGCTACAAGACGGAACGCTCAGCCTTCAACCGTGCCTGGAGAGCTTCGTGGACCTCGTGGGGTACGTCTGCCGCCGGCGTGCTCTTGCACAGCTCGATGGTCCACTGCATCTCCTCCAGCATGGTGCGGCACTTGCTGCAGGTGCGCATGTGGTTCTCCATCTCTTCGCAGCAGGCACCGTCCAGCTCCCCCTCCAGATAGGCGGAGCATCTCTTCAGTAGCTCGCGACAGTGCTGGCTCATGAGGCAGCCTTTCCTGTGAGATAGGGTCGCAGTTCTTGACGCACGAAGAGACGGGCGCGATGCAGTCGGGACTTCACTGCCGGCACACTCATGCCCAGAATCTCCGCCACCTCTTTTGCTGAGAGCCCCTCGACGTCCCGAAGGAGCAAAACCACACGATATTTTTTCGGCAGTCCCTGGACGGCCAGATTCAGGCGGTCGGACAGCTCCAGCCCCAATACCTCGTCGTCTGGCAGACGCCGGCTGTCGGGCACCTCGAACTCCTCGCTGCCATCGGTGTCATCGTAGAACTGAGTGAGGGAGAGCTCGCGCTCCGGGGCGAACTTGCTGCGTCGATGCTTCTTCTGGCAGACGCTGCTGGCGATCCGGAACAGCCAGTTGCGGAGCTTCGCCTCCCCGCGAAACCCGTTCAGGTAGCGCATGGCGTTGATGAAGGTCTCTTGGAGGATGTCCTGGGCGTCCTCGCGATTCCCACACATGCGGAGACCGAAGTTGAAGATGGAGGTTTCGAATGGGAGGATCAGCTCCTCGAATGCGCCCGCGTCGCCGTTTTGATAACGGTCGAGCAGAGTCCGCTCGGCAGGCTCGAGACGATCGATCGGTTCGTAGGATTCCATGGGAATGCTTACCCAGGGTGTATGGTACAGAAGGGGGCCACTACCCACAACGTGTGGTGGAGGGTGTGGGCTCCGGGCTCGCACCGTGCCCCCACAGGCCGTACATTGATCACCCACCTCTGAACCACCGCCATCGCCGCACCTCTTCCGGGAGCCCCATATGACCCCGCGCGATCTCGCTACCATCCGCAACGTCGGCATCATCTCCCACGGTGGAGCGGGGAAGACCTCCCTGACGGAGGCCTTGTTGTTTACGGTGGGAGCGATCCCGCGGCTGGGCAAGGTCGACGAGGGCAACACAGTCATGGACTTCGACGCCGAGGAGATCCGCCGCAAGGTCTCGATCTCCACCGGCGTGGGCCATCTGGAGCACCGCGGCCATCTGATCAACCTGCTCGACACCCCCGGCTACCGCAACTTCCTCTCCGATACCCATGCCTCCCTCCGTATCGCCGGCGGCGCCGTGGCCTTGGTGAGCGGGATCTCCGGCGTGAAGGCGGAGACCGAGCGGGTGTGGGGGTTTGCCGACGAGTACGAGCTCCCGCGTCTGGTGTTCGTGAACAAGCTCGACCGGGACCGTTCCGACCTGGAGCGCGCCGTGCACGACGTCGAGGAGGTGCTGCGCGCCAAGCCGGTGGTGCTGTTCCTGCCGATCGGCCTGGAACAGGGCCTGTCCGGTGTCTACAGCCTGATCACCCAACAGGGCAGCCGCTATGCCGACGGGAAGGCCGTCGCTATCCCGGACGGAGAGATTCCGGACAAGTTCAAGGCCGAGGCGGCGACCGTGCGCGAGCGGTTGCTGGAGGCGGTGTGCGAGATGGACGACGACCTCCTGGAACGCTACCTCGAGGGAGAGGAGCCGGACGAGGCGGCGATCCGTGCCCATCTCCGCGAGGGCACCCTAACCGGCCGCTTCGTACCGGTGCTGTGCGGCTCCGCCATCCTCGGCATCGGTGTGCCCGAGCTCCTCGACGCGATCCTCGATTACCTCCCGTCGCCCCTCGACAAGGCCCACATTACCCGCATCACGGGGACCATCCCCGGCAGTGATGAGGTGGCCGAGCGCCAGCCCGATCCAGGCGGGCCGGTCAGTGCCCAGGTCTTCAAGACGGTCATCGATCCCTACGCCGGCAAGCTCTCCTACCTGCGCGTCTACTCCGGCACCATCAAGGCCGACGACCACCTGCTCAACGCCACCACCGGCCAAGACGAACGCCTGCACAGCCTCAACCGCCTGCAAGGCAAGGAGCTAATCTCGGTCCCGCAGCTCCAGGCCGGGGAGATCGGCGCAACTACCAAGCTCAAGGACACCCACACTGGCGACACCCTGTGCAGCGCCAACGCGCCGATCCTCTTCGCTCCGATCACCTATCCCACGCCGCAGACCACCTACGCCATCGAGCCGGCCGACCGCGCCTCTGAGGACAAGCTGAGCGACTCCCTCGCCAAGCTGATGGAGGAAGACCCGGTGCTGCGCATGCGCCAGGATTCCCAGACCCACGAGATCCTTCTCGAAGGCATGGGCCAGGTCCACCTGGAGGTGGTGGTGGCGCGGCTCAAAAACCGGTTCGGCGTCTCGGTGGAGCTCCAGGCCCCCAAGGTGCCGTACCTGGAGACCATCACCAAGGCGGTCCGCGTGCAGGGCAAGTACAAGAAGCAGACCGGCGGCCGCGGTCAGTACGGCGACGTCTGGCTGGAGGTAGCGCCGCTGCCGCGTGGTTCCGGGTTTGTCTTCGAGGAGCACGTGGTCGGCGGGGTGGTGCCGCGCCAGTACATCCCCGCCGTGGAGAAGGGGGTGCAGGAGGCCCTGATCAGCGGCTGCGTCGCCGGCTTCCCGGTGGTCGACTGTAAGGTCGACCTGGTGGACGGCTCCCACCATTCGGTGGACTCCTCGGAGATGGCCTTCAAGGTGGCCGGCTCCATGGCGTGGAAGAAGGCCATGGAGCAGGCGGGTCCGACCCTCCTGGAGCCGTTGGTGGCGATGGAGATTACCGTCCCCGACGAGGCCACCGGTGACGTGATCAGCGACCTCAACTCACGCCGCGGCCGGGTGCTCGGCGTCGAGCCGCAGGCGGCGTCGCAGATGATCCAAGCCGAGGTGCCCATGGCCGAGGTCCTGGAGTACGGCTCTACCCTGCGCCAGCTGACCAGCGGCCGCGGCCTCTTCTCCATGCACATCGAGCGCTACGAAGAGCTCCCCGCCTACCTCAAGGATCGCCTCCTGATGAGCCTGAAGGCGGAGGGCGACCACAAGTAGCCTCCGCCGACCGGGGCCCGGCGCGCCGCGATGGCTAACCGCGCGGGACCACCTCCACCGCCACCTCGAGCGACGGGGGCGACTCGTTGTCGTGCCGATCCACGGCGGTGAGGTGGTAGCGGTAGGTGCCGGGGGACAGCGGGCGATCGGTGAAGCTGGTGCGCTCCGCGGCCACCCGCGCCACCGCCTCGGGGGTCGTCGAGCCAGCGCTGCGCCACACCCGATAGACGGCCAGATCTTCTTCTCCACCCGGCTCCCACGACAGGCGGACCTCGGCCCCGGCCGGCACGGCGATCAACCCCGCCGGGGCGGCGGGGGCGGTGAGGTCATGCGGCGTGGCGGCCACGGTGGGGGACGGCCGTGACTCGGCGGGGTAGCGCCCCTCGCCGAGGGCCGTCACCACGTAGGCGTAGGGCTGGTCGAGCACCACCTGCCGGTCGACGAAGTGGGTAGCGTCGGCGGTCGCATACGGCGTGTCCGGAAGCTCCTCTCCGGGCGCGAAGCGGTACAGCCGGTATGCGGTCGCTCCGGGCACCGCGGGCCAGGCAAGATCGACCCACGTTTCACCCACGCTCGCCTCGACGGCCGCCACCGGCGGCGGCGGCGGTCCCACGTTGAGGATGCGGTCCTCCGCCAGGGGCGAGGCTACCCCGTAGCGATTCTGCGCCACCACGGTAAAGGCATACACGCGCGAACGCTCGTAGGCGGCCAGGGGCAGGATGTACTCCACCCGCCCATCCTCGAGGAAGGCGTTGGCCGGATACTCCAGGTCGACCGTGTCCAGGACCTCCCACTGGCGACAGTCACAGTCGGTCGCCTCCCGCGCCAGGACATCCTCGCGGTACAGAAGGTAACGGGTCACGTCCGTGGGTTGCTCCTCCCCCCCGCGCAGCGGCACCGCCGACCACGAGAGACGCACCTCGTAGCCGCGCACCGTCGCGCGGAACCCCTCCACGGGCGGCGGCGCCTTGATGCCCGGCGGCAGTGGTGCCGCCTTCTTGCCACAGGCGACCGCCGCCATGACCAGGACGGCGACGAGACCGCGGCGGATCGCTCGGCGGATCGGCTCCATCGCCGGACTCTGGCGCCTGACCCCGTGCGGGGGCAAGACCGCCGCGCCAGCCACCCTGCTGGGCTCCCGCCCGCCTACGGTGTGCCGGCGTCGGCGTAGACCGTAGGTCGTGGGACGCGACCTACGGTCTGATGGCGGGCGAGGAACCCGCCATCCACGGGGGGGTGAAGCCGCCCGGACCTGCGCCGGGCGGTGAGGGGGGCGCGTGGCATCCCCCTCCATATCAGGGCGGATGCCCTGCCTGCCGGCAGGCAGGCCGAAGGGCGATCCGCGACCGTGCGATGACGTGGCATGACGGAACCGCCTGCGGCGTTCCGCCCTACGCCGCGGCGAAGAGCCGCGCCTCCAGCGCCGCGGTCAGGGAGCCGAGGCTGCCGCGATCCACCGCGGCGACGCCGATCGCCCGCCACTCCCGGCACAGGTGGCCGGCGCGTGCCGGGTCGAGGCGGTCGATCTTGTTGAACACCAGCAGGCGCGGCACGGCGACGAGACCCAGCTCTTCCAGCACACCGTCCACCGCCTCGATCTGGGCGCGGAAGTCGGGGGCCGAGCAGTCGACGACGTGCAGCAGGAGATCGGCGTCCGCCAGCTCATCGAGGGTGGCCTTGAACGAGCCGAACAAGGCCGGTGGCAGGTCGCGGATGAAACCCACCGTGTCGGTGATCAACACCTCCCGCTCGCGCGGGAAGCGCAGGCGCCGGCTCGCCGTGTCGAGGGTGGCGAAGGGCCGGTCGGCCGCCAGGCACACCGACTGGGTGAGGGCGTTGAGGAGGGTGGTCTTGCCCACGTTGGTGTAGCCGACGATGGACAGGATCGGTAGCCCCGCCTTGAGCCGCTTGCCGCGGCGGAGTTGCTGGTCCGCGGCGAGGGAGGCGAGCTGGCGCGTCAGGTGGGCGATGCGCGCGTCGATGCGCCGCCGGTCGACCTCCAGCTTGGTCTCGCCCGGTCCCCGGGTACCGATGCCGCCGCCGAGACGTGACAGTTGCGGCGACAATCCCACGAGCCGTGGCTTCAAGTAGGTGAGCTGGGCCAGCTCCACGCGCAGCTTGGCCGCGCGGGTCCCCGCCTGGCGCGCGAAGATGTCGAGGATGACCTGGGTGCGGTCGAGCACCTTCAGCTCGCTCAAGGCGGTGATCTCCTTCACCTGGGCCGGCGTGAGGTCCTGATGGAAGACCAGGGTGGTGGCACCACGATGCAGGGCGGTAGAGATGACCTCCACCATCTTGCCGCTGCCGAACACAGTCTTGGGATCCGCCTTGCCCCGGTGCTGCACCACGCGCTCCACGGGCGTCAGTCCGCAGGCACGGCACAAGGCCGCCAGCTCATCCATGGCGTCGTCGCTGTCCGTGGCCGGCGGGAAGATGCCGAGCAGCACGGCGCCCTCCTGGCGCCCCACCGCCACTGCGTCGAAAGCGGCGCGCAACGATCCCTCCAGCTCCTCGATGAAGGCGTCGAAGTCGAGATCCATGCTATGGAAATGGACCGTCGGCAACACGGCGTAGGGTGCCTCTTCGGCGCCCGCCGGCTGCAGATGGGCGATGCTCGCCTCGCCGGGCAGACCGTCCGGGGTGAGGGTAAGGGCCGCAATCAGATCGAGGCGCAGCAGCGCCAGGTCGGCCAGGTCGTCCTTCGAGAGGGGTTCGCCGCGCAGGTGCGTGTGCACCAGGCGTAGCCCCTTCAGGCGTTGCGGCCCGACGCGGTACTTCTCGAGCTGGGGGATGGTGATCTGGCGCTGGTCGCCGAGGATCACGTGGGTCACCTTACCGTCGCGGGCGATCAGCAGTCCCACCTGCCGGCCGAGGCGATGGGAGACCTCGGTAAGCTGCCGCGCCGCCTCCGGGCTGATCCACTCCCCCCGACCCATACGCCGCCGGTAGAGGCGCTCGAGTTGGTGCAGCTCGCTCGCCTTCAGGCCGTGGCAATTCCCGTGGATGGTCTGGTTGATGGAGGGCACCTCCAAGAGGGATCGGACCCAGTATAGTGGCGGCCAGGTCCATGAGCACCCTGCCGATCCTGTTCCATGACGACTCGCTACTGGTGGTGGATAAGCCCCCCGGCGTGGCCGTGCACGGTGGCAGCGGTATCGACCCCGCCACCACCCTTCTCGCCTGGCTCCGCGCCATAGGCCACACCGGCTGGCAGCCCGCCCACCGCCTCGACGCCGCCACCAGCGGCCTCTTGGTCCTCGCCCGGCCGGAGAATCTCGCGGCCCTCCACGTCCAGTTCCTCCAGGGGAGTGTCACCAAGACCTATCTCGCAGTGGTGCAAGGCGCCCTGCACCCAGCCACCGGGCGCTTCGCTGCGCCCCTGGAGCGCGCCGATCCTAGGGCCGCCGACGCCGGCGGAGGCAAGGTGCGAGTCACGGCGACCGGCAGTCCCGCCACCACCGACTACCGGACCGTCGCCACCTGGCGTCCGGCGACCCTCGTCGGGCTCACGCCCCACACCGGTCGCACCCACCAACTCCGGGTCCACTGCCGCCACGCCGGCCACCCGATCGCCGGCGACCCGCGCTACGGCAACGCCACCTTCAACCGGCTGATGCGCCGCCGCTACGGCCTGACTCGCCTCTTCCTCCACGCCGCCGAGCTGTGCCTGCGCCATCCCCGCACCGGCCGCGCGATCCACATCGAGTCCCCCCTGCCGCCGGAGCTCGCCGCCGTGGTCGCCGCCCTGGACGCCACCGGCCGGCTCACCGGGTAAGGGCGTCAGCGCGCGCCGAGACGTTCTAGGAGGGCGTCCAGCTCGTCGGTGCTGAAGTAGTGCAGCTCGATGTGGCCGCGGGTGGAGGAGCCCTGGATACGCACCCGGGTGCCCACCCGGGAGCGGAGCTGCTCCTCCAAGAGACGGCGCTGTGGCCCGAAGCCGTCGCCTGCGGCGCGGCGCGCGGTGGCGCCACCCTGGTCTCGCCGGGCGCGGCGCACCCATTCCTCGGCCTGGCGTACCGACAGCCCCTTCGCCTCCACCTCGGCGCCGATCTTGCTCATGAGCGCAACCGTGGGCAGACCGAGGAGGGCTCGGGCGTGGCCCATGCCCAGGGCACCGGCGCGGACTTGTTGCTGCACTTGGCGCGGGAGCTTCAGCAGGCGCATGAGATTGGCCACCGACGGGCGGCTCATGCCCACGTGTTCCGCGAGCTCCTCCTGGGTCCAGCCGCGCTCCATCTGGAGTTGCTCGTAGGCGTGGGCCACTTCGATCGGATTGAGGTCCTGACGCTGGAGGTTCTCCACCAGGGCCAGCTCGAGACTGGTGGCGTCGTCGGCCTCCCGGACCACCACCGGCACGTGGCTGAGGCCGGCGCGCTGCGCCGCCCGCCAGCGCCGCTCGCCGGCGACGATCTCGAACTGGCTGCCGATGCGTCGCACCACCAGGGGAAGCAAAATGCCGTGGTTGCGGATACTCGCCACCAGGCCGTCCAGGGCCTCCGCCTGGAAGTCGCGGCGCGGCTGCTGGCGGTTCGGAACGAGGTCGTCGATGGCCACCGTGAGCAGACGCCGTGCATCGCCATCGCCCGCCGCCAGGGCGTCCGTCTCCGGGGATGGAACGGGGGCCGTGGGAATCAAGGCACCGAGGCCACGCCCGAGGGCCTTGCGGGTCATGGGGAGACCTCCTGGAGCGGGGGGCGATCGACTTCTTTGGCCAGCACCTCACAGGCAAGGCTCATGTAGGCCTGCGCGCCCTTGGAGCGGATGTCGTACTGGAGGATCGGCAGGCCGTGGCTCGGCGCCTCCGAGAGGCGCACGTTGCGCGGCACGACGGTCTCGAAGATGGCTCCATGAAAGTGGGCCTTTACGTCTTTAACGACCTGATTTGAGAGATTATTTCGACCGTCGAACATAGTTAGCAACAGACCCTCGATGGTGAGCCGCGGATTGAGGCTGCGCTGGATGAGCTGCACCGTGTTGGTGATCAGGCTCAGCCCCTCCAGGGCGTAATACTCGCACTGCAGTGGAATGAGCACCGCGTCGGCGGCGGTGAGGGCGTTGACGGTGATCAATCCCAGGGATGGTGGGCAGTCGATGAGGATGAATTGGTACTCGCCGCGCAGCGGCGCCAGGACGCGCCGCAGGACGAATTCTCGCTCGGCCCGGCCGACGAGCTCGATCTCCGCACCGCTCAAACCGATGTCGGACGGCACCAGGTCGAGATGGGGGAACGAGGTGTGCATCACCACCTCGCCCAGGGCACAGCCGTCGAGCAGGGCATCGTAGAGACTCGGCCGCGGATCGGTGGAGCGCTGCCCGAGGCCGCCGGTGGTGTTGGCCTGCGGATCGGCGTCCACCACCAGCACGCGGCGTTCCGTGGCTGCCAGGGCGGCGGCGAGATTGACCGTGGTCGTGGTCTTCCCCACGCCCCCTTTCTGGTTCGCGATGGCGATACAACGTGCCATAAACATCAACCAACCGATCTATTGATTACAGGTTATTGTGCAGAAATTACACCACAAGATCGGAGAACGACCGGCGACCCCGTCCTGCGCTCAAAGAGGGTAGCGCGGATCCCCGGCCGGTTACCAGGCCGATTGTTTCACGTGGAACAGCGCCGGTAGAGGAGGGCTGCCCAAGCTTGGCTCGACCCCCTTGGAAGCGCTTCCCAACCGGCCGGCAGGTCCGACTCCGTGGCCGCCTCGCCGCCGGCGGCGATCGCCACACTGCCGCCGAGCCGCACCAGGCCAATACACCACTGCAGCGCGGTGACGGCCGGTGCCACCGCCCGACACACCACCAGATCGACCCGCTGCTCTGGTGCCCAGACGATGGCCTCCGCCCGTCCCTCCACGACCTCCACCCCCTGCAGCCGGCAGACGCGCACGATGTGACGGAGGAAGGCCGCGCGCCTCTGGCGCGCCTCGATCAGCACGAAGCGTGGCCGCGGCGCCACGATCTGCAGCGGCACCCCGGGGATGCCGCCGCCGCTGCCCAGATCGGCCACGGCCGCCGCCGACCGGTAGGGGGGGAGGGCGGCCAGAGCCAGAGAGGGCTGGACTAGCCGATCAACGATCGCAATTGGATCCAGCGTGGTCAGGCTCATCCGCCGACTCCAGCGCGTCAGCTCCTGGACGTAGACCGCAAGCCGTTCGACCGCATCGGGCGATGCCGCGCTACCCGTGGCCGCCAGCGTGTGCCGCAGGTGCTCGCGGATCTCGTGGTCGTGGCCCTTGCCCACTGGCTTCGCTCGGCGATCGGCCGCGGCGAGCCCCTACGAGGCCGTCGTGACCAGCCCGCGGCCGCGTAGGTATACCAACAAGAGGGAGATGGCCGCTGGGGTCACGCCGGCGATCCGGCCGGCCTGGCCGACCGTACGCGGCCGTACCGCGGCGAGCTTCTGGCGCACCTCCGTGGAGAGACCTCCGATCGCGTCGAAGTCGAACTCCGCGGGGATCTCCGTCCCCTCCAGGCGCCGCATCCGCTCCACCGATCGCGCCTGGCGGTCAATATACCCCTGATACTTAATCGCGATCGCCGCCATCTCCCCCAGATCCCCGAGGCCCACCGGGCGATCCGGATCGACCTGCGCCACCGCCGCATAATCCAGTCCCGGGCGCTTCAGGAGCTCGGCAAGGGTGGTCGTTCGGACGAGCGGGGCACTGCCCACTGCGGCCAGATGGCGATCGACCGCCGGCGCCGGCGCGATGCGCGTCGTCTCAAGGCGTTGCATCTCAGCGGCCAGCCGCGCCTGGCGTTCCCGGAAGGCATCGAATCCGTGGTCGTCAACCAGGCCAAGGGCGTGGCCCAGGGGTGTCAACCGGTGGTCGGCGTTGTCGTGACGCAACAGGAGGCGGTACTCTGCACGCGAGGTGAACATCCGGTATGGCTCGGCCGTGCCCTTGGTCACCAGGTCGTCGATCAACACCCCGACGTAGCCCTGGTCGCGTGCAATGATCACCGGCGTCTCACCCCGAACGTGGCGTACCGCGTTGATCCCCGCAATGATCCCCTGGGCCGCGGCCTCCTCGTAGCCCGACGTACCGTTGATCTGCCCGGCAAAAAACAGCCCTGCTACGCGCTTTGTGGCCAAGGAGCGGTGCAGCTCCGTCGGTGGTACAAAGTCATACTCGACGGCATAGCCCGGCCGCATGATCTCCGCCGCCTCCAGCCCGGCGATGGTATGCACCATGGCGACCTGGACATCGACCGGGAGGCTCGTGGAGAGGCCGTTGACATACACCTCGCAGGTATCGCGCCCCTCCGGTTCCAGGAAGAGCTGGTGGCTCTGCCGGTCAGGGAAGCGGAACACCTTGTCCTCGATGGACGGGCAGTAGCGCGGCCCGATCCCTCGGATCTGCCCGTTGAACATCGGGCTACGCGCCGCGTTGGCATGGATCAGGTCGTGCGTGGCGGTATTGGTGTGGGTGATGTGGCACGGGACCTGTGACTGTTCCAGGGCAGAGGTCGTGTGCGAGAAGGGGATCGGTGCCGCATCGCCCGGTTGGATCGCCAGCCGCTCCCAGTCAACGGTCCGGCCGTCGATTCGCGGACAGGTGCCGGTCTTCAGCCGCGCCAGAGGAAAGCCGTGTGCCGCGAGCGACGCCGCCAACCCCGCCACCGCCCCCTCCCCGGCGCGCCCGCCGGGCCGCCGTACCTCGCCGGTGTGCAGGAGGCCGTTCAGAAAGGTTCCCGTGGTGACCACCACCGCCTGCGCCCGATACTCCCAGCCAAGCTCGGTGCGCACCCCGGCGATCCGCCCGTCCTCGATCACCACCTCCACCACTTGATCCTGCTTGAGGTTGAGCCCCCGCTGCGCTTCAACGACGCCACGCATCCGTTGCTTGTAGGCGTACTTGTCGGCCTGTGCCCGGAGTGCGCGCACTGCCGGGCCCTTGGACGTGTTGAGCATGCGGAACTGTATGCCAGTTGCGTCGATGTTGCGCCCCATCTCCCCACCGAGGGCGTCGATCTCTCGCACCAAGTGGCCCTTCGCGAGTCCGCCGATCGCGGGATTGCACGGCATCAGGGCGATGGTGTCGAGGTTGAGGGTAAACAGCGCCGTCGCGCACCCCATGCGCGCCGCGGCAAGCGCCGCCTCGCAGCCGGCGTGCCCCGCGCCGACCACGATCACATCGTAAGAGGTGGCGTGGTACATCGGCTCATCACCCGGTCCTACAGAGTTGTTTCACGTGGAACATTGCAACCTCCCATGCGCGGGCAGCCCCGCCGGGTCCCGGCGGCCAGCGGTGCACCATACAGGGTTCGCCGCCAATCTTCACGGTCCCCTATTTTCCGACGCAGAAGCGACTGAAGATGGCGTCCAGTACCGCTTCGCCGGTCTTCAGCCCCACGATCTCCCCGAGGGCCTCCTGGGCGTCGCGCAATTCGAAGGCGATCAGCTCAGGCGACTCATCCGCCGCCAGGCCGTGTTGTGCCGCAGCCAACGCCCGCCGCGCGCGTCGCATGGCGTCGCGCTGCCGCGGCAGGCAGAGCAACGACTCCGCGTCCGCGTTCACTCCCCCCCGTCCCGCCGCCACCACCCAGTCGCGTACCCGTTCGATGCCCTCTCCCGACAAGGCACATACGGGCTGAACCTCCCCGCCGAGCCCCAGCGCAGGGGGCGGGCTCGGGAGACCGATGTCGATCTTGTTCCATACCACCAGGGTCGGGACATTCGGTAGCTCCACCGCGGTCGTGGGCCGCACCTGCGGCCTGCTGGCGTCAACCACGTGGAGAACTTGATCGGCTCGTCCCAACTCGTGATGCGAGCGGCTGATCCCCTCCGCTTCGGCGACGCTCTCCCCGACCCGCCACCCGGCCGTATCAATCAGGTGGACGGCCATCCTCTGCCACTCCACTTCCACCTCGACGTAATCGCGGGTGGTACCGGCCTCGGAGGTCACGATCGACCGACTTTCCTCCAGTAATCGGTTAAAAATACTTGATTTCCCTACGTTCGTTTCTCCGACCAGAACCACCCGGACACCCGCCACAAGGCGCCGGGCCGCCGCATAGCCATGAAGCAGGCGGTCGACCTGGGCGATAAGAACCTCCAATCGCCGCGCCAACTGGTCGGCCGCCGCCAGGTCGAGTTCTTCCTCCATAAAGTCGATCCGCGCCTCCACCTCAGCCTCGACCTCCACCAGCGCCGCCTGCAAGGCGGCGATCCGCCGCCCGAGCTCACCCCCCAGAAGACGCTGCGCCAGGGCCGCGCCGTCGCGCGAGCGTGCGGCGATCAGTGACTGCACCGCCTCCGCCTGGGTTAGGTCGATCTTTCCGGCGAGGAAGGCGCGCTCCGTAAACTCGCCCGGACGGGCGAGGCGCGCCTCCCCAGCGGTCAGGCTCGCCACGATCGTGTCGAGGACGATCGGGCTGCCATGGGCATGAATCTCCGCAACCTCTTCTCCGGTATAGGATCGTGGTGCGGGAAAGTAGACCGCCAAGACATCGTCCACCACGGCGCCGGCGTCATCAATAAACGCTGCGCACCCCATCGACCGCGGTGCCGGCTGCCGCCCCGACCGCCACCGTAGATGACGCGCGAGGAGGCCGGGCACCCGATCTCCGGAGAGCCGCACCACCCCTACGGCGCCCGATCCCCTCGGCGTGGCGATTGCGACGATCGTATCCGGGTCGATCGGCATCGCTGGTGCCGCTCCCTACGCGCCGTGCCTCACTCCATCTGTCGGTTGACGATCGCCTGCTGGCCTAGGGTGAGGAGGTTATTCACCGTCCAGTACAAGACGAGCCCCGATGGGAAGTTGAGGAACATGAAGGTGAAGACCAGCGGCAGCGCCTTCATTACCTGGGCCTGCATGGGCTCCATCGTGGTCGGCGTCATCCGCTGCTGCACCCACATGCTGACCCCCATGATCAGCGGCAGGGGTCCAACGGCGAATCCAGCGACGTGGCCAAACAACGCGTCTGGGGCCGACAGGTCCGGAAGGTAGAGAAACGGTGCATGACGTAGCTCGATGGTGTTGAGCAACACGTTGTAGAGTGCAATGAACACCGGGATCTGCACCAGCATCGGCAAACAACCCATCATCGGGTTGACCTTGTGGCGCTTGTACAACTCCATGATCTCACGCTGCATGCGCTGCGGGTCTTTCTTGTACTTCTCCCGCAAGCCCGCCATTTCGGGCTGTAGCGCCTGCATCTTCTTCATCGACCGCTGCTGGCTGTGGGTCAGTTTGAAGAACAGCAGCTTGATGAGCAGGGTCACCAGGATGATCGCCACACCCCAACTATGGACCAGTTTGTGCAGCCAGCGGAGCAGGTGAAACATTGGTTCTGCCACGACTCGGAACCAGCCAAAATAGATCCTCCCGGTCAGGACGGGCGAAGTGGCCGCCAGGGCATCCATCTCCTTTGGTCCAAGGTAGACGCGAAACAGAGACTCCCCCTGGGGGAGGGCGATTACCGCCGTCTGGGACAATTTCCCCGGTTCACCGGCGAAGAGCTCGACCCCAGGCAGCGGTGCCTCACACAACCACCCCTGGATAAAATACTTGTCCTCTGACACCACCCACCCCACCGGACCAGGGACCTGTACCGGCCCCTTCAATTTCGTGAACTCCAGGGTTTCCGCCTCCTTGTTCTCTCCAACTCCGTAGGCGAAACCGTTGTTCCCGTAGTAGCGGCTTGCCGGAACCCGGTCAGAGAAGTTGGTCGGGCCGACCAAACGCATGCCAGCCTGCGGTACCATCACCGCCAACTGCGGGACGTAAACGTCCGTCGTCAGGGTCCACGTCAGACTGGTACCGTCCACCAACTGCACCAGGACTCGCCCGCCCACTGCCTCGACCGAGGTCGCTTCCACGAACTTGCCATCCGCGCCCAACACCTGCCCGGAGCGGAGTGCGCTCTGCTGAGGCACCAGCTCCAGCGGCAGCCCTTCCTCGTCCAGGTGGCGTTTCAGACGCACGCTAAGAAGTCCGCCCGTTCGCCGACCGAAGGCCAATGTCACGAGCTGGTTGCTGATCTCGACGCCCTCTTCCACGGCGATCGACGAGCTTGCTGTCGGCGCCACCAAGGGTACCGGGGCCGACGGCACCACCGGTGCCGGCGATGACGTCCCTACCTGCTCCCCGCGCTCCGACTCCGGCGTAGGATAAAACCGCTCCATGAGCAACGCATACCCCACCACTACTAGAAGCGACAGAGTGATCGCGAGTAGGGTGCGTCGATCCATCTTGGCTCCGACCGGGTCGAGGTCAAACGGTACGCCGTAGTGGCACGGGATCGTAGCCGCCAGGGTGCCAGGGATGGCAACGCGCAATGCGGCGCAACGCCAGCCAGCCACCGCGCCACGCGCCAAACCGCCTTACTGCCTCCTCGCCGTACACAGAACAGCTTGGATAATACCGGCATGCGGGGGGCATCAGTGGCGACACCAGCCATCGGTACGCGCGGATCACCACCACGAATACCGACCTCATGCCAACCTCCTCCGCAATTCCAGCCATAGGGCGTCGAGCTCGTCGTTCAGCGCCGGGCCAGACAACTCACCTACCCCTGGCCAGCAATCTACTACGACATCGACACTCTTTAGATCCCTTTGGCGCAGCCGCGCATGTTCTCTGATCCGCCGTCGCAACTTGTTTCGCGTCACTGCATTACCCACCCGTTTCGGGATCGCCACCCCAAGCCGTAGGGGTTCCTCGGGTCGTACCAGGAACCGCAAGCCAATGCACCGCCGTCGCAACACCTTACCCCCGCGGTACACCGCCCGAAATGCCGCTGACTGGCATATTGAGCAGATCGGCGGCCGGGTGCATGTCATACTCGACAGGCTGTGCCCCATGGGCGCGCCGTGCGGGCTACGGGGCCAGGCGCTTGCGCCCCTTAGCCCGGCGGCGGCTCAAAACACGGCGTCCCGCCGGAGTCGCCATACGGGAGCGGAAGCCATGGGTGGTCTTGCGTTTACGGCGATTGGGTTGGTAAGTGACTGACATGACAGGATCGCTTCGGGACAGAGCTCGCGAGGGAGCCGATGATCATACGGAGGTGGATCTGCTGTGTCAAACACCCACCACCCCGTTCTTGATGTATAGGAAGATGTCTTAATTAATTCTTTTCTTCGTAATAAGCACTGGGGAAATGTTGAAAAGGTTCTAAGGGTCTGTCACTGCCGGCAAGTTGGAGACCTGATTGATTGGAAAATTACCCCCGGTTTCCTGGGTCCCAGACGCCCCGCGTGGAAACCGGCTAGACTCTCCCCAGGTTTCCCCATGGCGCACGCCGTCTATGCTGGACTCCATCCACAGGGCGAGCTGTCCCCGCGGGTTCCTGCACCCCCCTTTGCCGATGAGGCCCTGACCCAGTCATACGCGCCGGCGAGCATTTATCGGCCTACGGGCCGACGCATCCCGTAATCCACTGCGAGTAACGCGCTCTCGAATACCCATTGCGTTGTTGTTTTGCGGAGTGGCCTGGGGGGTAAATCGTTGACGTTGCACGGAGTCCCCGTGGCTTGCTGCGACCGTTTTCCTCTGCTATAAACAAAACCTCGGATAGAGAACGAGAGAGGTTGATAGAAATCCTTATTTTACATAATGTTATGTATTTTTAATACACTGGGGAAAACGTTATCATCGAGTCTTCGATCGAATTGAAAATACAAGTAAAAGTTACATTATCCACAACTGTTAGTAATGCGTTTCTGAGACGTTTATAAAATCGCATTTGCAACACGGATCACATGCGATTGTTTTTCCACTCTCGAGAGGTGGGGGGCCATCGTGGAAGTGTGGAAGAAGACGCTCGACTGCTTGGCGGCTGATCTGTCCCAGCAAAACTTTATCAAATGGATCAAGCCGCTCCAGGCACGGGAGGGGGAGGCCGGGATAGTCCACTTGGATGCTCCCGACCGGTTCTTTAAGGAATGGGTCGAGGAACGGTTCCTGGGGGAAATCACCGAGGCGGTCGCTCGGGTAACCGATGGCCGCATGGGCGTGCAACTGGGGATCGATGGCGAGATGAGGGTGCCGGCTGCGACTCTGCAGGAGCCAGTGGTGCCGCGCGCAGGGGGGCGGCGCGGGATAGACGCGCCACCAGTGGCGCGATTCCAGCCGCGGATGACCTTCGAGGAGTTTGTGGTGGGACCGAGCAACCAGTTCGTGCACGCCGCTGCGCAGGCGGTGGCAAGCATGCCCGGCCGGACCTATAACCCGTTTTTTATCTACGGCGGGTCCGGGCTTGGCAAAACCCACCTGCTCAATGCCATCGCGCACCGAGTCTCGGGCAACAATCCGCGGCTCCAGGTGTGTTTGCTCACGGCCGAGCGGTTCGTGAACGAGCTTATCGATCACATGCAGCGCAACCGCTGGGACGCGTTCCGTAAGCGCTACCGCAAGGTCGACCTCCTGCTCATCGACGACATCCAGTTCATAGCCGGCAAGGAGCGGACGCAGGAGGAGTTCTTCCACACCTTCAATGCCCTGCATGCCCAACACAAACAGATCGTGCTCACCGCCGACTGTTCTCCCAAGGAGATCAAGTCCCTGGAAGAACGCCTGAAGACCCGCTTTGAGTGGGGCCTGATGGGTGACATCCAGGCGCCGGCGCTGGAGACCAAGGTCGCGATCTTGAAGAAAAAGGCGGAGCTGGAGGGCATGGAGCTGCCCGAAGATGTCGCCCTGCTCCTCGCATCGCGGGTCCACTCCAACGTCCGCAAGTTGGAGGGCTGTTTGATCAAGCTGGCGGCATTCACTTCTATTACCGGGCAGCAGGTGGACGTATCCCTTGCCGAGCAGCTCCTGCGCGACCTCCTCTACGAAGAGCGGCGTCAGCTCTCCATGGAGGCGATCCAAAGGGCCGTCGCGGACCACTACGGCCTGAAGGTGACCGATCTCAAATCGAAGCGTCGCACGGAATCGATTTCTACCCCGCGCCAGGTGGCGATGTACCTGTGCCGCACCCTCACCAGCCACTCCCTCCCGGAGATTGGCAAGGTCTTCGGCGGTCGTGATCACACCACCGTCCTGCACGGCTGCCGAAAGATCGCGGAGACTAAAGAGCGCGATTCCGGCTTGGGACAGACCCTACGCGTGTTGACCGGCCGCCTGGAGCGAGGCGACTCGTAAGGAGAGGCGGATGCGTTTTACCATTGGGCGGGCGCAATTTCTTGCGCCGCTGCAACGGGTCCAGGGGGTAGTCGGGGCGCGCTCCGCCATGCCTATCCTGGCCAACGTGCTGCTGCGCACCGATGACGGCCACGTCGAGCTAATCGCGACCAATCTGGAAATCGGTCTCCGCGACCGGGTCGAGGCCGAGGTGGAGGCAGGGGGTGAAGCGTGTGTCTCGGCCCGTAAGCTCTACGAGGTGGTGAAGGAGCTGCCCGAGGCACCGATCGCAGTGAGCGCGGACGGCCCCGACCGGGTCACACTGAAAGTCGGCCGTTCCACCGCCCAGATCCTCGGCATGCCGACCGACGAGTTTCCCTCCCTCCCGGAGGTCGGGGAGGGAGAGGGCCTCACCTTGGACGGCCCCGTGCTCCGTACGGTTCTCACCCAGACCGCCTTTGCCATCTCCACCGACATCACCCGCCAGACCCTGGGCGGTGTCCTCTTTAACCACGACGGTGCGGGGAGCTTGGAAGTGGTGGCGACCGACGGTCACCGACTCGCAGTGCGCCGGGTCACGGTCGCCGGGGAAGCTGCCGCGTTTCGCGAGATCGTGCCACGCAAGGCGGTGGGGGAGATCCGCCGCCTGCTCGAGGAGAGCGACGACCCGGTGGTACTGACCTTTGCCGGCAAGCACGCCACGTTGACTCGCGGGCCCCTCACCCTGGTCACTCGTCTCATCGAGGGGCGCTATCCCGAGTACCAGCGCGCCATCCCCGGGACGTGCAAGAACTTCTTGGTCGTCGACCGCGATCTCTTGGCCCACGCGTGCCGGCGTGTGGCGGTGCTGGCCAATGAGAAGACCAACGGAGTGGAGCTCGACGTCGCCCCAGGCCAGCTCACGATCGCGACGCAAAATCCCGACATGGGTGAGGCGCGAGAGGAGGTCCCCATCCAGCTCGACGGGGAGGGAACCACGATTGGCTTCAACGCCCGCTACCTCCTGGACCTCCTCGGCGTGATGGCGACGGAGCAGATCCACATCGAGATGAACGACGGCAAGAGCCCGACCCTCTTCTCGGAAGGGGAGGGGAGTGACTACCGCTGTGTCTTGATGCCGATGCGTCTGTGAGGTCGCTGTCCGCGCGTGGCCGCTGGGCCCCACTCGGGAAAGCGTACGCAACGGACCCCCGCGTCGACGAGCTGGGCGCTGACCGCGAACGGCTTACCGCCCGTGACTGCCCTGACTCGGCTTTCGGTCGACGGATTTCGCAATCTGGTCGCCCAGTCCATCGGCTTCGACCGAGGGATCAATCTGATCGTCGGCGACAATGGCCAGGGAAAGACCAACCTCCTGGAGGCGATCTACCTCCTGGCCTACCAGCTCTCGTTCCGCAGCGGCCGGTGCGAGCCGCTGATCGCCGTTGGCCGGGACCAGGCGGTGGTGCGCGGTGAGCTCGGTGATGGCACGACCAGCACCCTCGCCCTGTGCCTGCCGCGCGTGGGGCGACGCACGGTCCTCGTCGACGGCAAACCGGCTAACTCCAGCGTCACCCTCGCCGCCGCCCCTGTCGTCCTCTTCGCCCCGAACGACCTCGTCAGCCTGCGCGGCGCAGGCGCCGAGCGCCGCGCCCTCCTGGATCGGGCGATCGCCGTCCAGTGGCCCGACGCGGTCGCGACCATGCGTACCTACCGGCGCGTGCTGCAGCAGCGCAACGAGCTGTTGCGCCGCGCCCGGACGATCACCGTGAGCGATGCAGAGCACCGCACCTGGGAGCTCCAGCTCGCCGCCGCTGCCGTGGCGCTGTGGGCGGTCCGGTGGCGTTTCGTCGCCGTCTGGCAGGAGGTGGCCGGCCCGCTGTTTCACGAGATTTCGGCGTTTCCGGAGCCCTTGTCGATCCGCTACAATGTCGCCTCCGGCGCGCCTCGCGAAACAGCCCCTGCCGATGTGCCCCTCGCAGTAGAACGGCTGCGTGACAGCTTGGCCCACCGCCGCAGTCAGGACCTCCGTACTCTTACAACCTCCGTTGGACCTCATCGCGACGATTTTTCTCCCTGGCTCGGCGAGCTCGACTGCCGACAATACGCCTCTCAGGGCCAGTTACGGGCGGTCGCCGTCGCCCTGCGCATGGCGCAGGTGGAGCTCTACCGGCGTGACCACGGTACCGTCCCCATCCTGCTCCTCGATGAGCTGTTCGCCGAACTCGACGAGCGGCGTGGGGCACACGTGGCGGCGACCGCTGCGGGAGGCGGCGGCCAGGTGGTCATCGCCGCCGTTGGCGCGGAGCGCCTCGACCGCTGGCTCCCGCACGCCCGCCATTTTCGCGTCCACCGCGGGGTGGTCGTCCCGACCTGATGGCCGTCGCGGGCACTCCCTCGGCGGCGCGACCGGATCGGGTCGCAGGCACCACCTGTTCTCCTTGAAGGAAGGCCATGGCCAACGTGTCGACTCCTGAGCCGAATGCCTATGACGCACGGAGCATCAAGGTCCTCGAAGGGCTGGAGGCGGTGCGCATGCGGCCCGCCATGTACATCGGCTCGACCGGCCCGGCGGGTCTCCACCACCTGGTCTACGAAGTGGTGGACAACTCGGTGGACGAGGCCCTGGCGGGCCATTGCACCGAGATCACCGTCACGCTGCACGTCGACAACTCGGTCACGGTGATCGACAACGGCCGCGGCATCCCGGTCGACCTGCATGAGAGTGAGGGGGTGCCGGCGGCCCAGGTGGTGCTCACCACCCTGCACGCCGGCGGTAAGTTCGACTCCGCGAGCTACAAGGTCTCCGGCGGCCTGCACGGTGTCGGCGTGTCGTGCGTCAACGCCCTCTCGGAGCGCCTGTTTGTGGAGATCAAGCGCGGCGGCAAGGTCTACCAGCAGAGCTACAGCCTGGGGGAGCCGGACGGCCCGCTGGTCGAGACGGGTACGACCAAGTCGACTGGGACGCGCATCACCTTCCGCCCGTCGGCGGACATCTTCGAGACCACCGAGTACTCCTTCGACACCCTCTCCCAGCGCCTCCGGGAGCTCTCCTTCCTCAACAAGGGGCTGCGCATCACGATCCACGATGAGCGCAGCGGTGACCACCACGACTTCCACTACGAGGGGGGGATCGTCTCGTTCGTGGAGCATCTAGCGCGCAACCGCACCCCGCTCCACAAGCAGCCGATCTTCCTGGAGAGCGAGGTGGACCGCGATGGCAAGTCGTACGCCATCGAGATCGCGATGCAGTACACCGACTCCTACCAGGAGAACATCTTCTGCTTCGCCAACAACATCAACACCCACGACGGTGGCACCCACTTGATCGGCTTCAAGGCCGCCCTCACCCGCACCCTCAACAACTACGCCACCCAGGCCGGGATGTTGAAGAAGCTCAAGGCCGGCGCCCTGTCCGGGGATGACGTCCGTGAGGGGCTCACCGCCGTGATCTCGGTGAAGCTCTCCAACCCGCAATTCGAGGGACAGACCAAGGGCAAGCTCGGTAACTCCGAGGTCAAGGGGCTCGTGGAAGCGGCGGTCAACGACTCCCTGGGGCGCTTCCTGGAGGAGAACCCGCAGGTCGCGCGCGGCATCCTCTCCAAGGCGGTGAACGCCCTCGAGGCCCGCGAGGCGGCACGCAAGGCGCGCGAGCTCACCCGCCGCAAGTCGGCCCTGGAGGTCTCCACCCTGCCGGGCAAGCTGGCGGACTGCACCGAGAGCGATCCGCAGCGATCCGAGCTGTTCATCGTCGAGGGCGACTCCGCCGGTGGCTCCGCCAAGCAGGGGCGCGACCGGCACTACCAGGCGATTTTGCCGTTGAAGGGCAAGATCCTGAACGTCGAGAAGGCGCGCTTCGACAAGATGCTGTCCTCCGAAGAGATCCGCGCCCTGATCACGGCCATCGGCACGGGCATCGGCCGCGATGAGTTCGATATTGCTAAGCTGCGCTACCACAAGATCATCATCATGACCGACGCCGACGTCGACGGGGCTCACATCGCCACCCTGTTGCTCACGTTCTTCTACCGCCAGATGGCGCCGATCATCGAGCGCGGCCACCTGTTCATCGCCCAGCCGCCGCTGTACAAGGTGAAGCGCGGCAAGCAGGAACGTTACCTGCAGTCGGAAAGCGACCTCACCGACCACCTGCTCACCACCGCCACCAGCCGGGTGCGGGTGCAGGCGGAGGGACGCACCCTGCAGCAGAATCGCCTGATCCGCATCCTCAAGGCAGTCGGCGAATACCGCACCTCCCAGGCGCGCTACGAGCGCCACGGGGTGAGCCACGCCCTGCTCGACGGCCTGCTGTCCAAGGAGGTGCGGGGCAACCTCGACTTCGACAACGAGACCAAGCTCCTCAAGGTGCTCGCCACCCTGCGTGAGTACGACGACGAGGTCTTCCTGGAGCTGGTGCGCGACGAGGAGCACGGCCACCACACCATCGTGGTGCGCAACGGCTCCGAGCTGGTGGTCACCGCGGAGATGGTCGAGTCCCCGGAGTTCAACCGCCTGCGTGCCTTGAAGGAGGAGCTCGACGGCGTCGGCGAGCCACCGTTCCGGGTGGTGCGCGCCAAGGGCGGCGAGGAGGAGACGACGGACGAAGCGCAGGAGGAGGTCGCCGAGGGCGGCATCGAGCTGCCCACCATCGAGGCCCTCGCCGACCACATCCAGGAGGTGGGCAAGCGCGGCCTCACCATCCAGCGCTACAAGGGGCTCGGCGAGATGAACCCGGAGCAGCTCTGGGAGACCACCATGGACCCGGCGCGGCGGACCCTGTTGCAGGTGCGCCTCGATGACCTGTTCGCTGCCGACGAGATGTTTACGGTGCTCATGGGCGACGTGGTCGAGCCGCGCCGCGCCTTCATCGAGAAGCACGCCCTACAGGTGGCCAACCTCGACGTATAGTTTTTCCTGCGGAGCAGGAAAAACGGCTGGCGGAGAGAGAGGGATTTGAACCCCCGGTGGCTCTCACCACATCTGATTTCGAGTCAGACGCCTTCGACCGCTCGGCCATCTCTCCGTGGGCGCGTTTGCCATCTGCAAGGGAGCGCCGGCGCGACCGTCACCCTGGCGGCCCCCTGTCTACTACCTACTTTCTACTGTCTACTTAAAACATGGCGGAGAGGGGGGGATTTGAACCCCCGGTGGCTTTCACCACACACGATTTCCAGTCGTGCACCTTCGGCCGCTCGGTCACCTCTCCGCTGCCTGCCCCGGCCGCTGCCACCGGTCGTGCGGTCCGCTGCCCCGAGGCGAGGGGAGGCGCATTCTCTCCGGACCTCATCCGTGCCGCAAGCGCGCGAAGAAGGCATCGAGGAGGGCGCGGCACGCCTCGCCCTCGATACCGCCGGTGACCGCCACCCGGTGGTTGAGCCGCGCGTCGCGCGGCAGGTCGAACTGCGAGCCGACCGCGCCGTATTTGGGATCGGTGGCGCCAAACACCAGGCGCCCGAGCCGCGCCTGTACCAGGGCGCCGGCGCACATCACGCACGGCTCCAGGGTGACATACAGGGTCGCGTCCGTGAGGCGCCAGCGGCCGAGGGCGCGGCAGGTGTCGCGGAGCGCGATCAGCTCGGCGTGGGCGAGGGGGTCCTGGTCGACCTCCCGCCGGTTGTAGCCGCGACCCACCACCCGGTCGGCCACCACCACCACGGCGCCCACCGGCACCTCGCCGAGTCGCTCCGCCTCGCGGGCAACCTCCAGCGCCGCCGCCATGAACCGGCGATCGTTCGTCGCCGGTGTTTCCGGCCGCCCGCCTGGTAAATCCGCACCCACGGCACGCCAGCTTAGCGGCGGCCGCGGCGCCACGGAAGGTTCGCCCTGGCCAGCCCGCATTTCTCACCACGGATCGTAGCGAGACCGTGCAAACGCACGTAGATCCTGGCCGGCCCGCAAGTCCGAGCCCGCAGGCATACTTGCAGTATGTCGAGGACTCGGACGAGGACCCGGCCAGGAGATGCGGGCGGTTGCGCGGGCGCAGCAGATTCGTGGTGAGAAATGCGGGCTAGCGTTGGGGCCGTCACGCCGCCTGCGCTTGGCCGCCGTAGCGCTCCTTCGCCACCCGCGCCTCGGCGAGCGAGTACGCCTTGCCCGACCAGAGCCTCCGGTAGGCGATCTCCTCGTTGCCGTTCTCGCCCGGGGCGAGCACCTCGTGGAACAGCGGATCACTCGCCGACGGCCGCGGCGGGACAGGTCGCCGGATCGTGGGAGCAGAGGATCGTCACGTCATCTCCCGCGCGGTGGGCGAGGGTGCGCAACCGTTCGCGGTTGGCCCGTCCGGCGCCCCGGTCGACGCCGATCAGCCACTGGGTCATGGCCAGGGCCGGATATCGCCACGGCCGCGCGGAGTCGATCTCCCCGGCGTGGTAGTAGGCGTCACCGGCGTGCAGGAGCCAGCCAGGCGCCGTATCGATCGCCACCCCGCGGTGGCCGGCGGTGTGGCCGGGCAGGGGCACCAGGAGGATCTCCGGCGGCAGCCCGCGCAACTGGCTCACCCCATCGAACCCGAGCCAGCGCTCGCCACCCGGTGCGTACCGCGCCCAGGCCGGTCCGTGCTGCCATTGGGACGGTTGGTAGCGGATGCGCCCCCCCCGCCCAACGCGGGCCATCGCGTCTTGGTACTCCGCGTCGGCCACATGCACCGTCGCCGATGGAAAATCCGGTAGACCGCCGGCGTGGTCGCGATCCAGATGGGTGAGGACGATGTGGCGCACGTCGTCGCGGCGAAACCCAAGGCGCTCCACCTGGTTCGCGGCCGCTTCCCGCGGGTCGCATGCCGGCCGCAGCAGGACCTTGTAGGTCACGCCGAGGCGGCGGTAGGGGTGGGTCACGTCCTGGAGCCCCAGGCCGGTGTCCACCAGGACCAACCCGGCGTCGGTTTCGACCAGGAGGCAGTGGCAGACAAACCGCGCGTGCAGCGGCCCGCGGCGCGGTCCCCAGAGCAGGCCGCCACCGAGCGGGCAGAAGGTCGCGCAGTTCAGATGGTGAATGCGCATCCGGCGCCGCCCCGAGCAATGCGCCTCACCACCGCTCCCCGAAGGACCGCAGGTCGAGCTCAAAGGTCCACGCTTGAGCGGGCTGCTGGGTGAGGAAGTAGACGGAGTCGGCGACGGCTGCGGGCTCCATGAAGAACTCGTCGGGGCGGTCGGGCATCCGCTCCCGGGTGCGGGGGAGGTTGAGGATCCCATCGAGGATCACATACGCGACGTGGATCCGCTCCGGTCCCAGATGGCGGGCCAGGGACTGGGCCAGGGAGCGCTGGGCGGCCTTCGCGGAGGCGAAGGGGGCGAAGTTGGCGCCGCCCTTGAGCGATGCCGTCGCGCCGATGACCACGATGCTGCCGCCGCCTGCGGCGCGCAGGTCGGGCAGCACCTCCTTGACGGCGAGGAACAGGCCCCGGGCGTTGACCTCCCAGGCGGTCTGAAAATCGTCCAGGGTGGCATCGTCGATGTGGGCAAACGCCCCGGCGCCTGCGTTGTACACCAGCACGTTTACCGGCCCGAGCCCGGCACGGATCTCCGCGAACACCCGTGGCGCCGCCGCCGGATCGCACACGTCGTAGCAGTACGGCGCGGCCCCCTCGATCTCCGCCGCCAAGGCCGCCAGCCGCCGCGCGTCGCGCGCGCACAGGGCCACGCGGTAGCCACTGGCGGCAAACCGCCGCGCGATCGCGGCACCGTTGCCGGGGCCGGCACCGACCACTGTGCAGACACCTCGGGTCATCGGTCGCGCTCCTTGCAGGTCCCGCTCGTTCCAGCCATGTCACGTCCCCCCAGTAAAGCAGCTCCGGACATCACCGCAAACGTTACCCTGGCGGCTGCTCCGGGGCCGGTCGGTTACCCGGCGCGTGCCAGCACGCCGGCCTCACGGCAAGAAGCGGTGCCGCTCTTGCTCCGTCGGCACCCGGCACGCGTCACGCTTGCCGAAGAACCGGTAGCGGCGGCGGGCGATGCGATCGTAGACCCAGTCACGCAGGGGGCGGGGGATCCTGCGCAACGCCCCGGCGAGCCGGTAGACGCCGCCAAGCCCCATGGCGATGGTGAGGACCGCATCGGAGCGCTCCCGCGCTCCTGCGCCGTCGACGAGGACGATCGACCACAGGGCGGGGTCCGCTGCCTGGGGCTCCATCCCCATCGCGCGCGCGGTGTCGCCCTGCAACGGCGCGAAGCGATATCGGCCATGCCGGTCGCGCGCGATCACCCAGTCCACGAACCGGTTGCACAACCCACACACGCCGTCGAAGAACACGATCGGCCCCTCGCCCTGCGTGCGATCCTCGGCCGGCCCGCCGCCCATGGCTCCATATAGCTCTTCGCCTGCGGGAGGGCCACCGGGTCGCGTCACAGCGCTCCGGGTCGGGTCAGTCGCCGAAGCAGGTGCCCACCAGCCGCGCCGCCTCGATCAGCGGATGGTCCTCCGGGACCAGCTTTTTCTTGCCCGCCACTTCCTCGAGGGGCACCGGGACGACCTCCTGATCGTGGACCGCCAGGAGGTAGCCGTACTGGCCTTCGTGCAGGAGCTTGGCGCAGGTGGCGCCGAGGCGGGTGGCGAGGACCCGGTCGGTGGCCGAGGGCGTGCCGCCCCGTTGCAGATGACCGAGGATCGTCAGGCGCGACTCCTGGCCGGTCAGCCTCTCGAGCTCCTGGGTCAGGGCGATGGTATGACCGACGTGCGCCTCGTGGAACGTGCGCAGCTTACCGGAGGCCTGGTCCTTCTCGGCTTTGCCTTTGGCCGCCTTCTTCTGCTGGGCGAGCTCGGCGACCGTCGCCGCGTCGGTCACCGACATGGCGCCCTCGGCGATGACCACGATGCTGAACCGCTTGCCGCGGCGCGCGCGCCCCCGGATGGCCTCGGCCACCCGCTCCGGATCGTACGGGATCTCGGGGATCAAGATGGCGTCCGCACCGCCCGCGGTCCCGGACTCCAGGGCAAGCCAGCCGGCGCGATGGCCCATGACCTCCACGACGATGACCCGGTCGTGGCTGGTCGCCGTGGAGTGGAGGCGGTCGACCGCCTCGGTAGCGATGCCGACGGCGGTGTCGAAGCCGAACGAGACGTCGGTCATCGCGATGTCGTTGTCGATCGTCTTGGGCAGGGTGACGACATTCAACCCGGCCTCCTTGAGGCGCAGGGCGTTCTTCTGGGTGCCGCCGCCGCCGAGACAGACCAGGGCATCGAGGCGATGGCGGTGGTAGTTCTCGATGATCACCTCCGTCATGTCCCGCACTTCGCCGTTGATGGCCATCCGGTGCGGCTTGTCGCGGCTCGTGCCGAGTAGGGTTCCGCCGTTGGTAAGGATGCCGGAGAGCGCCGCGTTGTCGAGGTCCATGGTGCGGTTCTCGACCAGGCCGCGGAAACCGTTGATGAAGCCGATGAGACGCATCCCGAATGCGCCATTGCCTGCCTTGCCGACGGCCCGGATCGCCGCGTTGAGCCCCGGGCAATCCCCCCCGCTGGTAAGGATTCCCACCCGTTGTGTCATGCGTGATTGCCTCCCGTCCTGTGCGATGCGTCGCAGGGTACTCTCCCCTTCGGACAAACCAGTAGGCCAGCGAAGCCAAGAATGGGGTCGCCGGAAGCGGGCGACTCCGTCGCGTCCTCGTCCCGCCGCCCCCACCACGACCCGAGCGGACCGCCGCCGGTCATCCAGCGCGCCGCCCGGCCGGCGCCCGGAGGCGCCGGGCGTTCACCAGCAGGTAACCCAGAAGCAGGGCGAAGCACGCCAGGACGAAGAGCTTGTTGATGAACCAGTTGGTGCGCCAGATGGTCCACTCCGGCGCCGCCAGGAAGCCAACCAGCTTGGTGACGACGATGGCGATCTCCGCCAGCGACACGACCACGCCGAGGGCGAAGGTGTGGCGTTGCCAGTGGAGCAGTGCCCAGCCGAGCCACAGGTGGACGGCCCACCACAGGTCCCAGAGGACATAGGTGGTGAGCGGCACTCCCTCCCAGAGGGAGTAACCGATCGGGAAGAGGTACTTAATGGTCACCGTCCATGCGGCCAGCACGTACAGGAAGTGGCCGAGGAAGGCGATCATCGGCGTGGCGGCGGGCTCAAGCGAGGCGCCGCGCGGCATCGCGGGTGAAGGCGGCGATCGGCACGCCGTTGGGACAGGCGGCAGCGCACGCTTGATGGGCGCACGTCGCACACACCCGCGCGTCCGCGCTCAACATCGCGTACTCGCTGCGGGCGAGCACCGGGTCCCGGTAGTCCACCGCGTACATGCGGGTGCGTAGGACCTCGGCGATCTCCACCCCCTCCGGGCAGCTCGCCGCGCACGCGCCGCAGCCGGGCTGGCAATAGCTCGTACCGTGCATGCGCGCGTACGTCGCCAGCAAGCGCAGCTCCGCCGCGCTCACCTGCCGGCCGCCGGAGGCCCCGACGTACTCGTCGATCTCCGCCGTGCCGGTCATGGAGATGACCAGGGCATCCACGTGCGGGCTGGCCAGCACCCAGCGCAATGCCGCCTGGGCGAAGGTCGCGCCGCCCCACTCGAAGGGGCGCATGTCATTGAGCCGCGCGCCCATGAGGGTCTTCATCGCCACCACGCCGACGTCCTGCGCCGTGGCCTTCGCCAGTACCCGCGGTAACCCCGGTTGTAGGGCGACGAAGTGGAAGGTGTGGCGCAGCCGGTCGTAGAAGGTCGGGTCCTGGGCGAAGTTGTAGGCAATCAGGATGACGTCGACCAGGTCCGCGTCGAGGGCGTAGTCGAGGCACTCCACTAAATGGCTGCCGTGGCCGGACATGCCGCGGAAGCGGATCTTTCCCTGGCGTTTGGCGAGCTCGGTGAACTCCCGCCACTCGTCATTCTGCATGCGCACCACGTCGTTCACCGCGTGGTTGAAGTAGACGTCCACATAGTCGGTGCGCAGGCGGCGCAGGCTCCCCTCCAGGGCATGCATCATCTCCGCGCGCCGGTCCGCGACGCCGGCCTTGGTCTTGGTCGCCAGGATCACCTCGTGGCGCCGGCCGGCCAGGGCCTCGCCAATCGCGCTCTCGGCGTTGCTGCCGCGGTAGCTCTCGGCGGTATCGAAGTAGTTCACCCCCCGCGCCAGGGCGTGGCGTACCAGGGCCGGGTCCGACGAGCTGGCCGAGCCGAACGAGATATCGGAGACCTTCAGCCCCGTGCGCCCGAGGGCCACGTAGCGCTGGATGCGCTCCGCCGGGGGGGCACCCTGGGTCGTCTCCACCATCCCGGCGAGGCCCCACGCCGCCGCCCCGACACCGAACCGCAGGAAGTCACGCCGGTTCATCATTGCACCCTACCCGATCCGCCGGCGGTACGGAGTCGCGTCCGAGACGGCGCGGCGGGCCATCTTCATAAGGCAGGCAGGAGAGGGGCAGGAAGGCAGGAGGTACTTTTCCACACTCTCCACCCATTCCTGCCTTCCTGCTTTCCTTATTTTTTGACTCGTCGCGCCGCTGTCGGGGTGGCGGCGCCTTCCCCGAAGGTCCACGGGTGATTATTGTCGCGCGTGACGATCGCCGGGGTTCCCGATCTCGGCGGCGGAGGATGCGGTGTCCACGGTGATCGAGGCCCTGGAGGTGGAGAAGCGCTTCGCCGGCGCGGCGGCGGTGGACCGCCTCTCGTTCCGCGTCACGGCCGGGGAGTGCGTCGGCTTTCTCGGCCCGAACGGTGCGGGCAAGACCACCACCATCAAGATGTTGTGCGGCCAGGCACCGCTGGATCGCGGCGTGATCCGGGTGCGCGGACTGGACGTGGCGCGCCATGCCCGGGCGGTGAAGGCACGGCTGGGCATCTGCCCCCAGGAGGACAACCTCGACACCGACTTCTGCGTGCGCGACAACCTCCTCCTCTACGCCACCTACTTCGGCATCCCGCGGGAGATCGCGCTGGCCCGGGCCGAGGAGTGGCTGCGCTTCGTGCACCTGTGGGAGCGGCGCGACGCGGAGATCCGCACCCTCTCCGGCGGCATGCATCGCGCCCTGCTGCTGGCCCGTAGTCTGATGAACGACCCGGACATCCTGGTCCTGGACGAGCCCACCACCGGCCTCGACCCCCAGGCCCGCCACCAGGTGTGGAACGCCATCGACGAGCTGAAATCCCGCGGCGTCACCCTGCTCCTCACCACCCACTACATGGACGAGGCGGAGCGGCTCTGCGACCGCCTGCTGATCGTGGACCGCGGCCGGCTGATCGCCGAGGGTGCGCCGGCGCGCCTGATCGAGGAGCGGGTGGGCCGCGACGTGGTGGAGGCGTGGGGCGACGCCGCGGCCCTGGGCCGGCTCACCGACGGCTTCGCCGGGGAGTGGGAACGCGCCGGGCGCCGCGTCTGCCTGTTCACCGACCGGCCGGGGGTGCGCCCGCTCCTGGAACGGGCCGAGGCCACCGCCGGCATCGAGCGGGTCCTGCACCGCCCCGCCGACCTCGAAGACGTCTTTCTGCGCCTCGCCGGCCGGGAGCTGCGCGAATGACGACCGGCGTAGCCATCGCGCCGTGGGTCCCGGAGGCGCGGGTCGGCCGCGCTGGCCGGGTGATTCCCGAGCGCTCGCCTCGCCAATAATCTGCCGGCCCGCGAGGACTGGCACCTTCGCCGATCCCCGCTGCGCGTCCCCCCGCCCGCGACGATGTTGTCCCCCCGCCCCCTCGCCTCCCTGCGCCTCGCCGCCCCCTCCTGGCGGGCGTGGCGGGTGTGGCGGCGCAACTACCGCCAGGGGCTGCGCCACTGGCACACCATCATCGTGCCGCCTCTGCTGGAGCCCCTCCTCTACCTGGCCGCCTTCGGTGCCGGCGTCGGGCGCCTGATCACCGACCTCGAGTACGGCGGCGTGCCGGTGAGCTACGCCCGCTACATCGCCCCCGCCCTGGTGGTGATCGCCGCCATGTACGGCAGTTTCTTCGAGACCAGCTACAGCAGCTTCGTGCGCATGTTCTACCAGAAGATCTGGGACGCCATGACCGCCACGCCGCTGACCCTGGGGGACATCCTCCTGGGCGAGGTCCTGTGGGGGGCGACCCGGGGCATGGTGGGGGCCGTCGCCGTGCTGGCAGTGGTCGGCGGCTTCGGTCTGGTCCCCCTCGCCGCGGCCGGGCCGCTGCTTCTGGCGGCGGCCACCACCGCCCTGGTGTTCGCCGCCATCGGCCTGTTGTGTACGGCGGCGCTGCCGACCATCGACTCGTTCAACTACCCGATCTTCCTCTTCCTGCTCCCCATGTTCCTGTTTGGCGAGACCTTCTTTCCGGTGGCCGTGCTGCCGGCGTGGGCGGGGCGCGTCGCGGCCTGGACGCCGCTCTACCACGTCATGGCCATGGCCCGCCCGGCCGCCTTCGGCACCGCCACCCTCGCCGGTCTCTGGCACCTGGCCGCCTGGCTCGCCGTCGCCCCCGCCCTGCTCCTCGCCGCCCACCTCCTCATGACCCGGCGCCTGATCCGGTGAACCATGGCGGGATCGTCGTGCGACTCGGCCCGTGTCCAGCGTGCGGCTCCGAAGATACGAACAGACGTCCCGGATGGACAGGGGATGAGGGGTGCAGGGTGGGGGAAGGTTGGGCGCGGCCAGCCGATCTCTTTGCCTCTTTTATCCTTCTCCCCACCCCCCTATTTCATCCCCTCCGGGTGCGGCAGCGCGGCATGGGGAGCGGTGAGAAAACTACCCGCATCTGCGCTAAGCTTTTACTCGTGCTTCCTGGAGCGGTGGTGATGCAACGTAATTCTTCGTTCGATCCGTATCCCGTCGGCGTGCGCCCTGCGGTGGTGGGGAGACGCCGGCGGGGGGGCCGGATCGGCTGGGGGGCAGTCGCCGGGTGGCTGGTCGCGGCCCTGGTCGCCGGTTGCGCGACCTACGGCGAGCGGGTGGCGCCGATTCCCCTGCCCGAGGCCCAGGCGGACCACGTGGAGGTGGCAGGGGTGAAGCTGGTCGCCAGGCCCTACGTCGACGGGCGGGAGGCCAAGGCGGTGTTCGGGTTCGACATCCGCGGCGCCGGTTTGCTGCCGGTGCGCTTCGTCATCGACAACCAGAGCGACGACACGGTCCAGGTGGTGCCCGGTCAGACCCTGCTCATCGACGGACAGGGGAACGCCTGGCCCCTGCTGAGCTCCGACCAGGCGTATCGTCGGGTGAAGGGCAAGGTGGAGATGGGTGAGACGTTCCTGGGGGCGGCCAAGCCCGCGACCTTGCTGGGCGCGGCGGGCGCGGTGGCCGGTTTTGCCGTGGGCGTGCTCACCGGTGAGAACCTGGCGGACACCACGAGCAAGGGCGCGGTCCTCGGTGCCGCGGCCGGGGCCGTCGGCGGGGGGGCCAGCCGCTACGACAAGCTGGGGAGTCAGGTCAGCAACGACCTCGCCCGGCACTCGTTACAAAACCGGCGGGTGGGCCGAGGCGAGCTCGCCTACGGCTACCTCTTCTTCCCGGGCCACGACGAGGCGCGATCGGCCAAGACCTTACGCCTCGGGGTGAAGATCGGCGCGACCTCTCACATCGTCAATCTCCCTCTGTGACCCCGGAGCTCGCCGCCACGGCCTGACGTCGTAGCGCTGGTTTGCTCTGCGGCAGGGTACCGGCGAGGACCTGCTCGCGTGGTTGGAGCGGAAGATCGTCCCGGTCAGCTCCAGGTGGGCGAGGAAGGTCCGTAGCTCGGCGGCCAGCTCCTGGGGGGCTCCAGCTCCGCGTACTCCCCTCGCTCCACCGCCTCGAACAGTGGCGTGCCGGGGACCGGCATCGGTGGCGTCGCACCGCGCGCGGTGGGTTATCGGCCCGGCGCCTCGACTACGAGGATCAGGACGCGGTAGGGCCCGTGGGCGCCGAGGGTCACGGTCTGCTCGACGTCCGCCGTGCGCGACGGTCCCGAGACGAAGGTTACCGCGCGCGGCAGGGCGGAATGCTCGGCGCGCAGGCGGTCCCAAGCGTCTTCCATGGTGGCGACGATCCGCGCCTGCTCCACCACGGCGATGTGGGTCTCGGGCAGGAGGCTGACGGTGGCCGGGGTGTCAAGCCCGGAGAGGAGCATCAGCGTGCCGGTCTCGGCGATGGCGGCGCAGGCGCCGGTGATACCGACCAGGTCGGTGTTACGCACCGGCCGGGCCGCCGCAGCGATGCCGGCGGTGCGCCAGTCGAGGGCCGCCAGCCCCGGCCAGCAGACCGCCTGCATGGGTAGCTGCCGCTCCCGCAGGTATCGCGCCGCCTGTTCCGGGACCTCCGCCAGCGTCGCCGCGCGGGCGACGTCGCTCGCCAGGTGCGCCGCCTGCGAGCAGAACCACTGCACCAGATCCTCGTCCGGCGGCGCGGTCGGCCCGCGCGGATGGCGACGGATGAGGTCGTCGGCGTCGACCGCCGCACCCGCGACGCCGCGCGCCCGGGCGATCCGCGCCAGGATGGCCTCACGCGCGCTCATGCCCGCCGTCCGGTGCGATAGAGATCGCGGAAGGTCCGGCCGGCCGGCGCCGGCAGATCCCGTGCGCGCATCCATCCGGAGGCGCCGGGGAGGTGGAGCAGCCGGTGCTTACGCCCGGCGAGGATGCGGAGCAGTCGTGCGGCGCTGCGCGCGGCCATGGCGTAGAGCGCCGGGCGCTGTGCCAGCCACGACCAGATCCATAGACCGATGCGCTCTGGCCGCGGCCGCAGGTGGCGCTCCACCTGGCGGTGGCGCAGGTGGCGCAGCAGGTCGGGCAGCGGGATCGACACCGGGCACACCGCGGCGCATGCGCCGCACAGGGTCGAGGCGTGCGGTAGGTCGAGGGCGTTTTCCAGGCCCATGAAGGCCGGGGTGAGCACCGAGCCAATCGGCCCCGGATAGACCCAGCCATAGGGATGGCCGCCAATGCTCTGGTACACGGGACAGTGGTTCATGCAGGCGCCACAGCGGATACAGCGCAGCATCGGCTGGAGCTCCGTGCCGAGCAGGCCGCTGCGGCCATTGTCGAGCAGGATGATGTGAAAGTGGTCCGGCCCGTCGCTCTCGTCGGCGCCCTTCGTACCGGTGAGGACCGAGACGTAGTTGGTGATCGACTGGCCGGTGGCCGCGCGTGGCAGCAGGCGCAGGAGGGTGGTCACGTCTTCCAGGGTCGGCACCACCTTCTCGATGCCGGTGAGGGCGACGTGCACCCGCGGCAGGGTGGTGCATAGCCGGCCGTTGCCCTCGTTGGTGACGAGCACCACCGAGCCGGTCTCGGCAACCAGGAAATTCGCGCCGGTGATCCCCAGGTCGGCCGCGAGGAACCGGGGGCGCAACACCTCGCGCGCCTCGCGGCACAGGTCGGCGATCTCGGCCACGATGCGCTTGACGTCCTCCGCACTCTCGGCCCAGTGGACCACCGTCCCGCGGGCGGTGGCCTCTCGCTCGAACCGCAGCAGATGACGATCGAGGGCGCGGAGCGCCCGGTCACGAATCTCCGTCGCCGCGGCGCGGGCGTCGACGAACTTCGTCTGCAACCTCGCCAGCGCGCGTTGGAGCTGCGCGTCGTGGAGACTCGCCGCGGCCGTGCGTTGGAAGTGCAGCGCGGTTACTTGCATACGCCGTCCTCGCCGGCCAGGACCTCGGCGATGTGCCACACCCGGGTCTGGAGATCGCCACGGCGGCGTAGCCGTCCCTCGATGTTGAGCAGGCAGCCGAGGTCCCCGGCCACGATGGCGGCCGCGCCGGTCTGGGCGATGTGGCCGCACTTTTGGTCCGTCATGTGCGCCGAGAGTTCGCCGAACTGGACGGAGAAGGTGCCGCCGAAGCCGCAGCAGGTGGTGGACTCGCGCATCTCGACGAGGGTCACCCCAGGCATCCGCGCCAGCAGCGCCCGCGGCTGTGCCTGCACCCCCAGCTCGCGCAGCCCGGCGCACGAGTCGTGATAGGTAAGCATGCCGGAGTACCGACCGGGGACGGACTGGATGCGGGCCACATTGACCAGAAAATCGGTCAACTCATAGGTGCGCGCGGCCACGCGTGTCGCCGCCGTACGCATCGCCGGTTCGCCTTCAAACAAGGTTGGCTAGTGCACGCGGATCGTGGCCGCGCAGGAGCCGGACGGCAAGACGACGTACTCGCAGCCGTCGAGCTCCCGCACCACCTTGCGCGCCAGCGCCGCGGCGGCTGCGCGATCCCCCGCGTTGTAGCCCGGCTGACCACAACAGGTCTGCGTTTCAGGGACGATCACCTCGCATCCCGCCGCCTCCAGCAGGCGTAGGGCCGCAAACCCGATGCTCGGGCGCATCAGGTCCACGAGACAGGTGACAAACAGGCCGACGCGCATGGGGTCTCCGATTGCCGGGGCGGTTTACGTCCATGGGCTCGCCCCATGGTCGGCCGTGGGTTGGCCCCCGTACAGCCGCAGCCGTGGGGGGCAACGGGGTGGCAACTCGAGCGCCACCCGCCACCTTTACTGACGTGCGCGTCGTTCTCGTCCTCCCGCCCGCCATCGAGCCGGTGTGGTTTCTCCCTGCAAGGAGATCGCGATTACCGGCCCTTGTCGCCCCGGCGCCGGACGAGGGTCAACCCCACGACGCCCGTGGCCAGGAGGAGGACGGAGGCGGGCTCGGGGACGGGTGTCTCTTCCGCCGTGAAACCCTGGTACTTCACGAGCCCCTGCGAGTAGTCGTAGAAGCCGAAACGCCCCGCCTGGAAACTGCCGGCGACGTCGAAGATCGTCTGGCCGGCGGCGAAGGTCCCGCTGCCTCCCTTGAGGTCGATCTTGATCCGGTCGGTCTGGTAGAGGAGCGTAAATTCATACTCGGTATTGTCCTCCCATCCCCTGGTGGGGCCCCAGTCCGAGCCGAGCACATCGAACCCGGTAAGGTCGTTTCCCCCGCCCTGTTCGTGGTGCCAGAAGACGTCGTTCACGCCCCCGTTGATGGGCAAGGCTTCGAACGTGCCGTTGACCCGGTTCAGGCTAAACCCTTCCTGCGCCGTCGTGGCAGCGAAGAACTGCTGGAGCTGCTTCCAGTCGAACAGCAGGAAGTCGAAGTCGTCCGTGGCATCCCCTGCCAGCGGAGAACGGTACCCGAAGACAAAGCCGATGATGTCGTCGTCCCCGGCCGTCTGGACCATGAACTTGCCTGTGAACGTGGTATTGATGTAGGCGTTCGGACTGACAAAAAACGTCGGCCCGCCGTTGAGCGACTGGGAGACCTCGGTGCCGCCGCCAGATACCGCCCAGGTGCCGTTGGCCGGGGGGCCCTGTTCGGTCCAACCCGTGAGGTCAATGGGGAGCGGCGCACCCGCAGCGGCACCGCTCCATTGGGCCCAGACGGAGATCGAGCACATAGCGATGGCGAAAGGGTGCCGTGAGCAGTACATCCCGTATCCTCCAAGGTGTTGCTTCAGTTGTTTCCAGACTGGTAGGAAATTGCTTTTGCGACGTTGGCCGCGCAGACTGCCGTGGGCGGTTCGCCGGCGTGAGGTTGCATGGCCGAGGGGTGGTTTGGAGTCCATCTTGCGGGCAGCAGGCCGTTCCGCATCCGCCCTCCCGGGCCCCGCTTGATTCTCTCCCAGCAAACGCCGGGCCAGGCCGAGGCGATGCCCCACCTCCCACCGCCTTTTCCATCAACCGTCTTATGAAAATAACGGGTTAGGTCAGGAAGACCTGGGGCGAGTCCTCCTCCCCGCGACCGCAAGGCCCCTCTCCTTGGGGCGATCGTTCGATTATGAGACAAACCGTGTCTCGCATTGCGACGCCCGTCGTCAAGAGGAGACAGAGGTCCCTTGATCGTCGGCTCGGATTCTGTCGAACGGTCGCGCAGGCTCCGGCACTCCCATCCGCAACGCGCGGCTTTGGCCGTTTGTGGCGGCAGCGGTTGACGGTCCACGGGGCGCTGCCGCGCGGAGCCGGTCACGGCGATCTTTGCCGCCCCGGAGCATGACAGCACCCGCGTCATGGGCGGTTCCCTCACCCTCGGGTCCGGCCCCTTTCCCGCTTGCGCCGAGTGTGTCCCATAAATTCGCTGGGCGCCGACATGGGGGGTAGGGATGATGGAGGCGAGGGTGACCAGGGGCGCTTTCCACGTGACGCGGGCCGGCGGGGGTTTTCTGCAGCGGAAGGTGGGCCGCCTGAGCTCTTGGGATGCACGGTGGGCGATACGGCGGAGCCGGGGCCTCGTCGCCGTGATCCTATTCGTGGCCTTCGGCGCATGGCTGCGCCTCGCTCACCTCGACGCCAAGGTGTACTGGCACGACGAGGCGCATACCTCACTGCGCATCTTCGGCTATCCCTTCAAGGATCTCATGCGGGATACGTTCACGGGCGAGATCCTGACCGTCGATGCGCTGCAGCGCTATCAACGCCCACGGGCCGACAAGGGGCTGGGGGACACGCTGGCGCTCCTGGCACAGCGGCCGGAGCACGGTCCCGTCTACTATCTGTTGGCGCACTTCTGGGCCCGCTGGTGCGAGCGGCCGCAGGTCGGAGCCAGGGCGGTATCCGCCGTGGTGAGCTTGCTGCTCATGCCGCTGATGTATCTGCTGGCGTGGGAGCTGTTCCAGGACCGCCGCGCCGCAGGGCTCGTCGCAGCCCTGGTGTCGGTGTCGCCGCTGCATCTGCTCTACGCCCAGGAGGCTCGGGAGTATGCCCTGTGGGCGGTCGTCACTGCCGGATCCAGCCTGGCGCTGCTGCGTGCCGCGCGGACCGGGACGAAGCGCGCCTGGCGGCGCTATACGCTTACTCTGGTGGTGGGTCTTTATTCGCATCTCCTGATCCTGGCGGTGGTGCTGGGCCACGGCCTTTACCTCGTCACCTCCGAACCAGGGCGCCGGCGCTCGCTGAAGCCGTATGCCTTGGCGCTGGCCATCGCGGGAATAGTCTTCGCCCCGTGGGCCAGCCTTCTCTGGATTCACTCCCATGCCATCCACGACGTCACCGGCTGGATGAGTCGCGACCTGGGGTTGGCGGGCCTGGCCCGGGCCTGGCTGCAGCAACTCGGCCGCCTGTTCTTTGATTTCCCCTCCGGCGGCTACTGGTGGCTGCCCTCCGTGGCCGTGCTGGCGGCGGCGGGATACACGGTCCGCGGCAGCGCCCGCAGCGATGCGGGCCGCTTCGTGATGACTCTGGTCGCAGTCTGCGCCGCGGTGGTCATCCTGCCGGACGTGGTAGCCGGGGGAAGGCGCTCGGCCGAGGCGCGTTACCTCATGCCCGTGTGGCTCGGGCTGCAGCTCATGGTGGCCGATGCGGCGAGCCGCGCGCTCAGGACGCCAGAGCGGACCCTGCGGGCCTTGGCCTGCGGCGCCGTGGTGGTAGTTGTGCTGGGTGGAGTGATGTCTTGCCTTGCCATCTCCTGGTCGGAGACGTGGTGGACCAAGGGCGTGAGCTATTTCAATCCCGAGCTGGCGCGAATCATCAACAGGGGGGACCGCCCCCTCGTCGTCTCCAGCAACGGGGAGACCAATCCCGGGGACGTGCTTTCGCTCAGTTACCTGTTGGAGCCGAAGGTGCGGCTGATACTCGCCGACTACGGGCATGTCCCCGAGATCCCCGCCGGCTTTAGCGACGTCTTCTTGTTCAATCCGGGCTGGGAAATTCAGGCAGGGCTGCGTGCCCGCTACCGCCTGGAAGCCGTACACAGCAGCGGCCGGCTGTCGCGCCTGGTCGCGCAGCCTGCCGCTGAGCATGGGGCCCCACCGTGACGGCCGTGAACTGGCCCTGGCGGTCCCGCACCGACTGCGAGTTCTCCTGCCGATCCAGTGGCAAGCCATGGCTCGTCACGCCGCGGGGGTTCCGGCTTTGCTTGGAGGTCGTGAACTTATTTTGCGCCTGTGTGGTCCGACCGCCAGTGGCTCCCCGACCTCTCGGCGACCCCCCTTGTCGATGACGCCTTGGTCGAGCCCTGCGGCAGGGCGTGGCGGCGTAGACCAAACAGCCGGCTTGCGTGGCGCTCCCTTATCCGTTGTAGGGTTGAGGCGCGCCGTTGCCGTGGCCTGACGATGGGGGGCGGTGAAGGTGCCGCGGGCCGTTTGGGAGACTGGTCGCAATCGAGCGAGGGAACGTAAGGATGAGGGTAGGCCTCGGGATGATGGCCGCGTGCTACGGGGCGGGAGCGCTCGCCTCTCTGCTGGCGCTGGTGTCGGGCCGTCTCGCTTTGCGCGTCGGCCACCTGGCCACCTTCGGCGGGGCGGTAGTCGGCATCGGCGTGGCCGTCGGCGTCCTCTCCGGTGCGCCAGTCGGTGGGCTCACCCAGCCCCTGCCGGACCTTTTCCCCTTCGCCCGGCTGTCGCTGGCGGTGGATGGGCTCTCCGCCTTCTTCCTGCTCGTCATCTCCCTCGTCGCGGTAGCGGCGGCCCTCTACGGTCCGGCCTACCTCCACGCCCACTCACCGGCGGCAGGCGCGGCGCGCTCGGCGGTGCAGGTGCTCGCCCTCAATGGCTTCCTGGGGGGGATGGTCTTCCTCTGCTGCGCCGGGGACGCGATGACCTTCCTGTTCACCTGGGAAGGCATGACCCTCGCCAGCTACGTCCTGGTGGTCTGCGAGGATCGGGATGGCGCGAACGCCCAGGCCGGGTTCCTCTATATGGTGATGGCCCACGCCGGCACGGCCCTGCTGTTCGTCGCCTTCCTGGTTCTGACCGAGCGCGCCGGTGCGTTCGACTTCGACGCCCTGCGCGCGGCCGCGGCGGGGCTCGACCCGTCGGCCCGCACCACCCTGTTCTTCCTCGCGCTGCTGGGCTTCGCCACCAAGGCCGGGGTGGTGCCGCTGCATGTCTGGCTGCCGCGCGCCCACCCCGCCGCCCCGAGCCATGTCTCCGCCCTGATGTCGGGGGTGATGCTCAAGGTGGCGATTTACGGCCTCCTGCGCTTCGCCTTCGACTTCCTTGCCCCGGTCGCCGCGCCGCTCCCCGCCGGGTGGGGCTGGACGGTGCTCGTCGCCGGCACGGCCTCGGCGGTCCTGGGGGTCCTCTACGCCCTCCAGCAGCACGACCTCAAGCGGCTGCTCGCCTTCCACAGCGTGGAGAACGTCGGGATCATCCTCATGGGAGTGGGGCTGGCAATGATCCTGTGGCGCCGCGAGGCGGAGGGCGGCGTCCTCGCGACCGTCGCCCTCACCGCCGCCCTCCTTCATACGGTGAACCACGCGGCGTTCAAGGGCCTCTTGTTCCTCGCCGCGGGCAGCGTCTTGTGCCGTACCCACCTGCGCAACATGGAGGAGCTCGGCGGCCTCGCCCGGCGCATGCCGTGGACGGCGGGGTTGTTCCTTCTGGGCGCGGTCGCCATCTCGGCCTTGCCGCCCCTCAACGGCTTCGTGAGCGAGTGGCTCACCTTCCAGGCCTTCCTCGGCGCCGCCAGCCGCTACCACGGCCCCGCCGGATTGGGCATCGTCTTCGCGGCGGCAATGCTGGCCCTCACCGGCGGGCTCGCGGCCGCCTGTTTCGTGAAGGCGTTCGGCGTCACCTTCCTCGGTCGGCCGCGCTCGTCCCAGGCGGAGCACGCGCGCGAGGCGCCCACTTCCATGATCGCCGCCATGGTCTGGCTTGGCGCCCTGTGCGTGTTCCTCGGCGTCGCACCGGGGTATGCCATGCGCCTCCTCGAGGCGCCGACCGCCGGCCTGCTCGGCGGCCCCGGGGCGAGCGGGGTGGTGACCGCCCATGGACCGTGGGTATTGGCCACCGGCTTCACCGTCGCCGGCCATGAGGCCACCGCCATTTCCACCACTGCGGTCGCGATCCTCCTCGCCGCCCTCATCGCCCTGGCGTGGCTCTTGCGCCGCGGCTTCGGCCACGCGCCGCGCCGCCGCGCGCCCACCTGGACCGGCGGGATGAGCCCGACTGCACGGTTCGACTACACGGCGACCGCCTTCGCCAAGCCCCTGCGCATGGTCTTCGCCGCGCTCTATCGTCCCCGCCGCACGGTCACCGTGGAGACCGCCGGGACGCCGTACGTCGTGCGCCGCATCCAATACGCGGGCGAGGTCGTGGACCTGGCGGAGACCCAGATCTACCACCGGGTCGAGGTGGGCGTCACGCGGCTTGCGCGGGCGATTCGCCGGCGCAGCTCCGGTCGGATCCACGTCTACATCGGCTTCGTTCTCGGCTCCCTGTTCGCGGCGCTGCTCCTCTTCGGTGTGCACCGATGATGCGCGCCGTCCCACCGTTGGCCCTGGTACTGGCCGAGATGACCTTCCTGGTGGCTCTCGGGCCGCTGGTCACCGGCGTCATCCAGAAACTCAAGGCGCGGCTTCAGTCCCGGACGGGGGCGAGTGTGCTGCAGCCGTACCGCGACCTCGCCAAGCTGTTGCGCAAGGGGACGGTGGAGGCGGACACCACCTCGGGCCTGTTCCGGGCGATCCCGGTCCTGGTGCTGGCGGCGACGGTGGCGGCGAGCGCGCTGGTGCCGGTGGTCCGCGCCGGCTCGCCGACCTTCCCCCTCGGCGACGCCCTGCTGCTCTTGGGGCTGCTCGCCCTCGCCCGCTTCCTCATGGCGGTCGGGGCGCTGGACGCCGGTGGCGCCTTTGGCGGCATGGGCGCGTCGCGGGAGATGACCATCGCGCCGCTGGTCGAGCCGGTCTTGATGATGGTGGTCTTCGGGGCCGCGCTGGCCGCCGGGACGACCGAGCTCGGCACCCTCGCCAGCCACCGCGGGACCTCCTGGCTCGCCGCCTGGCGCGCGCCGGACTTCCTCGGCTTCGCGGCGATGATCGTGCTGCTGCCGGCGGAGACGGGCCGTATCCCGGTGGACAATCCGGATACCCACCTCGAGCTCACCATGCTGCACGAGGGCATGCTGCTGGAGCACTCGGGTCCGGGGCTCGCCTGCATGGTGCTCGCCTCCCATACCCGCCAGATCGTCACCCTCGGCCTGGTGTCCGCCCTCTTCTTCCCGGTGGGGCTGGCCGCCGGCGCGGGTGCCTGGGCACTGCTTGCCGGTGTTGGTGCCTTCTCGGCGACGGTCTTCGTCCTCGCCCTCTACCTCGCCCTCGTCGAGTCGTCCTACGCCAAGCTGCGGCTGTTCCGGGTGCCCCAGTATCTCGGTGTCGGCTTTGTCTGCGCCCTCACGGCGCTCGCCCTGCGCATCCTATGAGCGCCACCGTCACCCCCGCGATCATCGACGACCTCGGTGCGTTGCTGCTGTTTACCATGCTCCTGATCCTTGCCGCCGGTCAGGTCTACCGCGCCATCTACGCGGTGGCCGCCCAGTCGCTGTTGATCGCCATCGCCGGCGCGGTCCTGGCCCTGGCCACCGGCAACGTCGACCTGTGGGTGATCGCCGCCATCACCCTGGTGGTCAAGGCGATGGTCCTGCCGTGGGTGCTGCACCGGGTCCTGCAGCGCCTCAACGTGCGGCGCGAGGTGGAGCCGGTGGTTCCCATCGCCGTGACCCTGGTCCTCGCCGTGGGGGTGGTGGTGATGGCGTTCCATGTGAGTGGCTCCCTGGGTTCGGTGCACCAGGCGATCACCGGCAACGCCCTGCCGGTCGGCATTGCCCTCACCCTCCTCGGGGTGCTGGTGATGGCGACGCGCAAGAAGGCGCTGACCCAGATGGTGGGGCTGTTCGCCTCCGAAAACGGGATCTTCTTCACCGCCATCGCCGCCACCCAGGGGATGCCGCTGATCATCGAGATCGGCGTGATCCTCGACGTCATCCTCGCCGCGCTGGTGATGGCGATCATGGTCTTGCGGGTGCGCTCGACGGTCGCCGCGGACGTCGCCGACCTGAGCCGGCTGAGGGGATGAGCCGTGGCTGAGACCCTCCTCTGGCTCCTGCCGGTCGTGCCGGCGGTGACCGCGCTGTGCATGCTCGCATTCCGCGAGCGCCGCATCCTGTCGGCGATCGACATCGGTGGCTCGGCGATTCTCGCCGGCCTCGTCTTGCTCCTCGCCCGCGCGGTGGCCGCCCGGGGCCCGTGCGCCCTCGGGGTCTTCCGCGCCGACGCCCTCGGCCTCGTCTTCCTCCTCCTCCTCGCCACCCTCACCCTCACCGTCTCCATCTACACGGTGGGGTGGCTGCGCGACGCGGTGGCGACCGGCGCCATGAAGGTGGACTCGCTGCGCTATTACTTCGCCTTGGTGCATGGCTTCGTGGCGACCATGGTGGTGACGATCCTCGCCGACAACCTGGGGGTCCTGTGGATCGCGATGGAGGGAACGACGATCACCTCGGCGGTGCTGGTCGGTTTCCACGGCCACCGCTACGGCCTGGAGGCGGCCTGGAAGTACATCATCGTGACCACCATCGGCATCTCCTTCGGGCTGTTTGGCACGGTGCTCATCTACGCCGCCGCCGCGACCCACGTGGGCTCGGGGGCGAGTGCGATGAGCTGGTCGTCGATCATGAAGATCGCGCCACAGCTCGATTCGGGGATCGTCCAGATCGGCTTCATCTTCGCGATGGTCGGCTACGGTACCAAGGCGGGCCTTGCGCCCATGCACCTCTGGCTGCCCGACGCCCACAGCCAGGCGCCGACGCCGGTCTCCGCGCTGCTCTCGGGCGTCCTGATCAAGTGCGCCCTGCTCGGGATCATCCGCTTCCAGACCATCGCCGCCGCGGCGTGCGGGACCGCCATGCCGGCCCAGGTGCTGATGGTCTTCGGCCTGACCTCGATCGTCGTCGCCACCCCCTTCATCCTGGCCCAGCACGACCTCAAACGGCTCCTCGGCTACCACAGCGTGGAGCACATCGGGATCGTCACTCTCGCCCTCGGCTTCGGCGGCCCGATCGGCACCTACGGGGCCCTGTTGCACGTGGTGAACCACGGCGTCACCAAGGCCCTGGTGTTCTTCGCCGCCGGCACGGCGATCGCCCGCTTTGGCACGCGCGACATGCGGGCCATCCGCGGCATGTTCGCCGTCGCCCCGGTCGGCGCGACCCTCCTGATGCTGGCCGCCCTGTCCCTCGCCGGGACGCCGCCGTTCTCGATCTTCGTGAGCGAGCTCACCGTCCTGCGCGCCGGTCTCGGCCTCGGCCATTGGGTCGCCAGCGCGATCTTTCTGACGATGGTCGTGGTGATCTTTGCCGGGATCCTCCATCACGTGGGGGCGATGACCTTCGGCCGGCCGGCGGCAGCGGCAAGCCGCGAGGCCGAGGCGTGGTCGCCGCTCCTCGCGATGGCGCTCCTGGCGGCGATCATGATCCTCCTCGGCCTCACCATCCCGCCCGCCTTCGACGGCCTGTTGCGCCGCGCCACGGGGGTGGTCCTTGGCTAGCCCGCATTTCTCACCAGGGATCGAGGCGAGACCGTGCAAACGCGCGTAGATCCTGGCTGGCCCGCGGTAGGAGCCGAATCCCTTCGGCGACCCAGGCCCGTAGGGCCTGCCGCGTGGATCGCCGGTGAAACCGGCTCCTACCCCTGGCGAGGACTCGGACGAGGACCCGGCCAGGAGATGCGGGCGGTTGCGCGGTCGCAGCAGATTCATGGTGAGAAATGCGGGCTAAGGGTGCAGCGATGGCGGAGCGGGCGCTGATCGAGGCCCTGCGGGCGCGCGCCGCGGGCGGCGTCGAGGAGGCCGCCGGCCCGCGTGCCGCGGACCTCACCCTGCGCCTGGCGCGTAGCGGCGATCTCCCGGCCCTGGCCGCCGAGCTCACCGGTCCCCGGGCGATGGCCCTGGCGACCGTGGTGGCGACCGACGAGACGGCGACGCCGGAGGGCGACTTCAAGGTGCGTTACCTCTTCGAGCCCACCGTTGCCGGCGGCGCCGATCGGTTCGTGACTCTCCTGGTCTCCGTCGACCCGGCCCATCCGGAGGTCCCCTCCCTCACCCGCGCGATCCCGGCGGCGAACTGGCACGAGCGCGAGATGCGCGACCTGTTCGGGATCGTCCCCGCCGGCCACCCCGATCCCCGCCCCCTGGTGGTCCACGACGGCTGGCCGGCGGGGTGCTTCCCCCTGCGCAAGTCCTTCGACCCCGCGCAGCGCCTCCCGGTCGTGCCGGCGCCGGAGTTCCCGCACCTAGTCGCCGAGGGCGAGGGTCTCTTCGAGATCCCCGTCGGGCCGATCCACGCCGGGATCATCGAGCCGGGCCACTTCCGTTTCGGCGGCGTCGGAGAGCTCGTGCTCCACCTCGAGGCGAGGCTGTTCTACACACACCGCGGGATCGAGAAGGCCGCGGAGGGTCGCTCTCCGACCGAGGTCCTGGCGCTCGCCGAGCGCATCTGTGGCGCCTGCTCCCTCTCGCACCAGGTGGCCTACTGCGAGGCCATCGAAGCGCTCGCCGGCGTCAGGACGTCGCGGCGCGCGCAGCTCATACGCAGCACGCTCCTGGAGCTCGAGCGCCTGTACAACCACGTCGGCGACATCGCCAACCTGTGTGCGGGTGCATCGCTCCAGCTGGGCGTCCACCAGGGCGGGGTCCTCAAGGAGCGGCTCCAGGAGCTGAACGCGAAGGTCGCGGGGCATCGCTACCTCTTCGGAGTGGCCACGCCGGGCGGCGTCCGGCGGGACATCGGTCCCGACGACCAGCGGATCGTGCGGAGCGAGCTCGCGGCGATCGAGGCGCAGCTCCGCGGCTACCTGCGCGCGCTGGTCGAGTCCGAGTCGTTCATGGACCGTCTGACCGGGACAGGCGTGCTTTCGCGGTCCGTCGCCGAGGAGCTCGGTGCGGTCGGCGTGGCGGCGCGCGCGAGCGGCGTCCGTCGCGACGTGCGCGCCGAGCGCAGCTACTCGGCGTACCCGGGGGATCTGGAGCCGGTGGTGCGCTCGGAGGGCGACGTGCGTGCGCGCATGCTCGTCCGGGCGGACGAGGCGATCGCCTCGTTCGGTCTCGTTCGCGGCTTCCTCGACGAGCTAGCGCAGCTCCCGTCCGGCGACCTCGCAGCGCCGGTGGGCGCGCTCGCCGCGGATAGCTGGGCAGTCGGGATCGTCGAGTCCCCGCGCGGCGAGAACGTGCACTGGGTCATGACAGGTCCCGCGGGCGAGATCCGGCGGTACCGCGTGCGCTCCGCGTCGTACAACTGGGCGCTCGTCCCGTACGCCGTCACCGGGGACCTCCTCCCGGACTTCCCGCTCATCAACAAGAGCTTCGAGCTCTGCTACGCGTGCCTGGACAGGTGAGCCACTGATGTTCTCGCTCCTTCGTCGACGCCTCCGCTCGCGGCGTCCGACGCCATCGGTCCCGCTGGTCCCGCTCGTCTGGACGGACGGCGCGCCTGCATCGACGGCAGCGCACCTCGAGACGGCCGGCGAGGCCCTCCGCCGCCGCACGCGGCGGATCCTGGGCAGGTCGCTTCACATCCGGCACCTGGACGCCGGCTCCTGCAACGGCTGCGACTG
>DASWHD010000137.1:0-3215 GCA_036393335.1 bacterium | reverse complement strand
GGCGACCTCATCTCTGTACCGCACCGTCGCTCCGACCGGAAGATGGTCGGAGAGCAGATCCGGCAGCGTCTGCAGTCCGGAGAGCTCCAGGTCATCCGTCGCCAAGATGTGATCGATGATCCGGCTCGGCCGCCAGCTCGGGTAACTGGCATGGAGCGGCGATCCGGTGCGCAGGCGGGTGTGATCGAGGAAGTAGCGGATCCCGCGCGAGCCGGGTTGGCAATTGAAGTCGCCGAGGAGGATCCCCGAGTCACGCTCGTTGATCAGGTCGGCGATGTACTGCACTTGACGGATCCGGGCGCGACAGTTGAGCGCCAGGTGGGTGCATAAGATCGCCACCGTTCGACCATCCAGGGGGTACTCTGCCGCGATCAACCCCCGGCCCTCAAGAAACCCGGGCAAGCGATGGGTCGTCACGTGCAGCGGCGGTCTGCGGCTCAAGAGGCTGTTGGTGTGTTGGGCGACGACGCCGAAGTCCCGCGTCACCAGGCTGTTCCACGCGGCAAAGCCGGTCTTGTTCGCCAGGTACTCGGCCTGGTTCACGAAGCGGGTGCGAAACGAGCCGCTATCCACCTCTTGTAATGCGACCACGTCGAACGGCTCGATGACCGCCGCGATGCGGTCAAGATTGCGTATCGTCTGCCCGTGGGGCATGACGTGCTTCCAGCCGTGGAGCAGATAGTGGCGGTAGCGTCGGGAACCGATCGCCACCTGAATGTTGTAGGTCAGAATGCGCACGGATCCTCTCGCTTATCCTCGAGCCGGCGCCGCAGAGTGAGGGTGCCACGGGTGGGATCGGCGGCGCACCGGCATGATGTTAGGTCGTGTCCACATAGTAAGTCATCCGGGGCTGCGGGTGAATTCCACGCGACCTATCGCCCGCATTTCTCACATCCTTCCGGCTGCGGCGGCGCGCGGCCACGCATCTGCGGCGTTGCGCTGGCTCCGAGTGCTCAACGTACTATCCAGTACGCCTGCGCGCTCGCAGTGGCGTGCGCCTTGTATCTCCGCACCCTCGCACCGCCTCGCGACAAAACGGTGTGAGAAATACGAGCTTGGCCGGCATACCGAGCCCGGTGGATTGTCGGCTACACTTGATTTTCAGGGACCGCAAGTCGGACATCGTTAACATCCACGGCGCCTTCTCTCTAGGCGGAGAGTGACGCCAGGAGGGCGAAGATGAAGAAAGTCATGTGCCCGGTAGACCTTTCCGAGACGTCTCGCCACGCGCTCCAAGAGGCAATCCGTATGGCCGAGTATGGCGACGTGGCGGTAACTGTGCTCCGCGTCCATCAGCCGCACGCCGTGGCCAGCTTGGAGGACCTCGGTGACGATTTCCAACCGGTCCTCGAACGGGGTGATCGTCTCGCCTTCCGTGAGTGGCTGGAGGAGATCCGCAAGGACACGAAGGTCCCACTCGACGAGCAATTCGTGGTCGGCGAGCCCGCCTCCACCATCTTGGATACCGCAACGGAAGGTCACTACGACTTGATCGTGATCGGCAACAAGGGACGGTCTGCGATCAACCGCTTCCTGCTCGGCAGTGTGACCTCCAAGGTGGTCCACCACGCGCCGTGCAACGTGTTGCTGGTCAAGTAGCGCCACAGACCGTGCACGCAGACCGCCGTGGCAGCTCCTCGACCACATAGGTGGCAACGCGCGCGTCCATGGTGACCATCCGCTCGTAGAGGAGGACCCCCGTCTGCGTGAGCGCTTTCAGAACCTCGATGGCCTGCAGGGAGGCGACGGCGCCGGCCAGCGGGGCGGCGAGTGGCGTGACGGTCTGTTCGCCTGGCGGCCACGGCACGCAGGCGAGACACCCCTTACCCCGGCCGGGCCGTAGGGCCGTCGCCGATCCGCTCTCCCCCACGACGCGTGCGACCACCATCGGGCGCTCTGCCTCCAGCCAGGCATGGTTCAGACGATCACCCGTGTCCCCCGGCACAACGGTATGCACCACCAAGTCGTAGCGGGCGATCGCCTCGCGTGAAACCCGCTCTGGGGCGACGAGCCCCGTCTGGATGTCGGGATTGAGGGCCCGGATGATCACCGCCGTCTCTGCGGCGCCATCGCCGAAGCCAAGCCCCAGACGGCCGACCCCGGCTGCCGCCAGATAAAGCGCTGTGAGGGGCGGCACGGCACCGCCGCCGCTGATCAGCACGCCGCCGGTGAGGATCCGCTCCTGACCGATGCCCCCCAGCTCCTTGAGGAGGATGTGCCGGGAGTAACGCTCGATCTGCGCGTCGCTGAGATCCATTGCCACGACACTCTACATCAGTGGCCGGAGCAACAACGCCGAACACCCACGACACCCATCTGGGGCGCCGGTGCCTCCCTGTGGTAAGAGAGGTGATGGCACCGTCCTATCGCTCCGGCTTCGTCGCCCTGGCGGGACGGCCGAACGTCGGCAAGTCTACGCTCCTGAACCGTCTCGTGGGGGGGAAGGTGGCGATCACCGCCAACCGCCCCCAGACCACGCGCAACCGCATCACCGGCGTCTGCCACGGCGACGGGTTTCAGGCGATCTTTCTCGACAACCCCGGTATTCACCGACCGACCCACGCCCTCAACCGCATCATGGTGCGTACCGCCCTGGAGGGGTTGGCGGAGATGGACCTGCTGTTTTTCATGGTCGAGCCAGACCGGCGGCCCGGTGGCGGCGATCGCTATGTGGCCGATGCCCTGCACGACCTAGGTCCGCCGGTGTGGCTGCTGATAAACAAGATCGACATGGTGTCGCGGGCGGATCTCCTCGCGGCGATCGACGCCTTCAAGGACCTCGCGACCTTCGAGGAGGTCTTTCCCATCAGCGCCCGCACCGGCGACAACGTGGCGGAGCTGCTGCGCGCCGTGGGCCAGCGCCTGCCGGAAGGACCGGAGTACTTCCCCGCGGGGATGGTCACCGACCTGCCGGAGAACTTCGTGATCGCCGAGCTGATCCGCGAGCAGGTGATCCGGCGACTGCACGATGAGCTGCCCTACGGTGTGGCGGTGCGCCTCGACGGGTTGGAAGAGACCGACCGCCCCCTCACCCGCGTCGCAGCGACCATCATCGTCGATCGCGACAACCACAAGGGGATGGTGATCGGCGCCAAGGGGAGCCGTTTGCAGGCGATCGGCAGCGACGCGCGCCGCGCCATCGAGCGCCTCCTCGGCACCACCGTGTTCCTCGACCTGCGGGTCGTCGCCTCCCCCAACTGGCGCGACGAGGTCCA
>DASWHD010000136.1:0-20138 GCA_036393335.1 bacterium | reverse complement strand
GCGACGTAGGCGCCGTCCAGGCGCAGCGGCGCCCGCCCACCTGGCACCTCCCCGTCGACCACCGGCCGCGCCAGGTCCGCCCCGAGATCGAACAGCTCGCGCTGGATCACCTCCAGCAGCCGGTCGGCCTCCCCCGGCAGCCCGGCAGCCCGCGCCACCCCGAGCGCCGCATTCAGCTCGTCCACCTCCCCCACGGCGACGATCCGCACGCCGCCCTTCCCCACCCGCGACCCGTCCCCGAGCCCGGTCTCCCCCCCATCTCCGGTGCGTGTGTAGATCGCCATGGTCCGACCCTATGGCACCCCAACTTCATCTAAGGAATGCAGGAAGAGGGCAGGAAGGGAACAGATCGAGTACGCCAACCGAGCATTGCGCTCCGTTCCTACCGTTCTTGAAAGCGCCGGTCGAGGCGAGTTAAGTGTCGCTCGTCACGACCCCCAGATGCGTGAGGTGCCGTTCGATTCTCGCAAGATCGTTCATTACGTCCGAGTATTCTTTGTCCCCATCTTCCACGCGATCGGCGCGCTCCTTGATGCGACTGGCTGTGGTAAGCAGATCAGTGCGCCTTCGCTGCAGCGCTCCAATCGCATCGATGAACATCTCGCGGTACTCGACGAACTCTCGATCGTTGATGTCCAGAAGCTCGAGCGTGAATTCGCCTGCGTCGCTTCGTGCCTCGACGCTCGCCTCGCGATAACGCAGATGGTCCCACATGACGTGATCGCAGGGATTCGGGACAAAAACGCCCAGCTCGTCCAGCTCACGAGTGGGCCAAAAGTCCCCCTTCCGACTATTGCAGGCATTACAACAGTAGAAGAGGTTCGTATACGTCGCGGAAAGCTCAGGGAACCTAGCCTTCGGCCGGTAGTGATCGATCCCGAAGGAGTCGGTCCCTTTCATCCCGTCCGATAGCCGGCAGTACACGCACTGGCGATCGAATTCACGCCGAAGAATGGGCTTGTAGCTCTTGTAGCGGCGGTACTCGCGTGGTGTTTCCGTCCGCTGATGGAGGCTCTTCGGATAACGGAACGGCGTCACGACGGTTCGATTCCAAGCCGCTTTCGCCGTTCGGCATTCCTTCGATTGATCGAGTCCAGATCCTCAAGGATCGATTCAAGCGCCTCAAAATCGTCAGCCGTGACGCGAGGAAGAAGACGACGGACTCTTTCCGTAGCGATCGCAAGCCGGGCATCTGCCTCAGGCGAAAGAGTTCCAGAAACATACTTTCTTGCAAGGAGCGTCACGCGTTCCGATGCAGCCACATCCGCCTCAGACTTCACCTGGTCTTCGACCGGGATATGAAACATCCGCACCCCGATCGAGGTCCACCCACTCTCGAAATACTCACGCGTGGTCGTCGTATCTTCGCCTCCAGTTTTCCAGGTAAGTAAATGCTCTATCTCCGAGCCATACACTACGGCAGTCATTTCTTGACTAGGACCCTCTTCCAGGTTCTTCCCAGGAATCCAAGGCGTAGCCTCCAAGTCGGCACCGCCGAAAACAGCACCCTTCCCTGTAGTAGAGGTCGCAGATGACATGCTAACCCTCCTTTGGAGTAGCTTTGCCCAACCGACTAATAGCTTTTGGTCCAGTTGCCCATGAGAAAAACTGGAAATTTACGGCGTTGAATTCAGTAACCAGCCTTAACGTATCGTCGACGGCAACGTCCTGTTCATAGAAATCAAAGTCGAGGATGTATATCGGGCCGCCAGTGGCTGTGGCGCCACCAACCCCATGGCGAAACATGTACCGCCCGGCATGTGTACGTCCGCCGACCTCCTGGAAAAACCGATCTACCGTTCCGTACGTCCCATCTACCCAGGGTTTCACTAGGTCAGGATGCATCCAACCTTCCCACCCTCCGCTAGACTCGTCTTTCTCCATCGGGATCTCATTGATATAGCGAAGGCCCACCCGCGTGAAGAAGTCCGTATCCAGGAATTCCTGTGTCTGTTCGATCAGCCTCTTTAATCGCCCAGAAAAGGCCTCGAACCGAGTGTAATCCTTAGTTTCTAGAGACAGGGCAGATGAGTTGAACGACACAACCCAATCACGCTTCCTCGAAAGGAACACGTGCTTGACGAGATCCTTTTCCACAACTCCCGGAGCGATATTGACGCCTCGCTCCGGCTGATAGTACGGATAGTCCTTACGCAACAAAGTCGCTAGGGGGATCGGTTTCTTTTCCTCGTATTCGAGTAGCGTGGGGAATTTCAACTCACATACGGCCGTCGTGATGTAATTCCTCTCGTACTGAACCCTGGCCGCTGGCGGTAGACTGAGAACCACTTTGGAGTTCGACATGTTGTAAGGCTCCCCGGTATTCAGAGAATAGGCAACTTCCTCATGGGCTTACGGTGACCTCCCTAAAGCGAGCCCACGAACCGCGGGTGCTAGCCGAGTCTCCTGCAACCTCAGAGGGATCCCTAAGGCGTCCATCTTGTAGCACAGGGTCCTCTGTCACCTCGACCCGCTGGATAAGACTCCCCTTCCTGCCTTCCTTAGATGAAGATCTTTGCACCTTTGCGCCTTGGCGTCTTTGCGTTAGGCAGTTCCCGGGTTAGCCGCCCAGCGCCTGGTCCAGGTCGGCGATCAGGTCGCGGGGGTCTTCCAGGCCGATGGCCAGGCGGAGCAGGCCGTCGGTGACGCCGGCGCGCAGGCGCGCCTCCGGGGCCATGCGCGAGTGGGTGGTGGAGGCCGGGTGGGTGACGATCGACCGGGTGTCCCCGAGGTTGGCGGTGCGCGAGAAGAGCTGCAGCCGGTCGTTGATCGCCATGGCCCGGTCGCGGCTCCCCGCGTCGAAGGTGATCAGGGCGCCGGACCGTTCCATCTGCCGCTGGGCGATCGCGTAATAGCGGTAATCGGGCAGGCCGGGATAGGTGACCGCATCTAGGTCGCCGCGCGCCGCCAGCCACGTCGCCACCACCTGCGCGTGGTCGCAGTGGGCCGCCATGCGCACCGGCAGGGTCTCCAGCCCCTTAAGCAACACCCAGGCGTTGAACGCCGACAGGGTGGGCCCGGTGGTGCGGACGAAGGGGAAGAGGGTGCCGCGCACCAGCTCTGTGCTGCCGGCGACCACCCCGCCCAGGACCCGCCCCTGGCCGTCGATGAACTTGGTGGCGGTGGAGACCGTGAGGTCGGCGCCGAGGCTCAGGGGGCGTTGCAGGATCGGGGTGCAGAAGGCGTTGTCCACCGCCACCAGCGCGCCGGCGGCGTGGGCGATCTCCGCCAGGGCCGCCAGGTCGACGACCTCCAGGGTCGGGTTGGAGGGGGTCTCCACCAGGCACAGCTTGGTGGGGGTGTGCAGGGCGTCGCGCCAGGCGTCGAGGTCGGCGAGGTCGACGAAGGCGGTCGCGATCCCCCACCGCGGCAGGAGCTGGTCCACCAGCAGGTAGGTGGCGCCGAACACCTCGCGCGCGCACACCACCCGGTCACCCTGGGAGAGCAGCGCCAGGCAGGTAGTGAAGATGGCGTTCATGCCGCTCGCTACACCCAGGGCCGCCTCGGCCCCCTCCAGTGCGGCGTAGCGCTCTTCGAAGGCAGTCACCGTGGGGTTGGTGAAGCGCGAGTAGATGTTTCCCGCCTCCTCCCCCGCGAAGATCGCCGCCCCCTGGGCCGCGCTCTCGAAGGTGAAGCTGGAGGTCAGGAACAGGGCCTCGCTGTGCTCGCGAAACGGCGTGGCATGCCGCCCGGCCCGCACGGCGAGGGTCTTCGGATGGAGCTGCTGATTGTCGGCCACGGTTGGATATCCCTCTAAGGAAGGCAGGAAGGGAGGAATGCAGGAAGAAAAGCACCTTTAAGGAGAGATGACCCGTCGGATCCCCAGAGGGCGAGCCGAGCAGTTGAAAAGCAGCCCATGCTTTTTGCCCATGGCTTTGAGGTAGGAACGGACGACGGCGAAGTGGACATCCTCGAATGCCCGCACCGCCTCGATTTCAACCACGATTTCATCCTCGACGAGCAGATCGAGTCGATGCCTTCCAATTTCGGTGCCATGGTAAAACACCGGGATCCATTGTTGGCGCTGATACCGCAGCCCCTGCTGCGTCATCTCCATCGAGAGGGCCTCTTCGTACATCCCCTCCACGAACCCTGGCCCCAAGACGCGGTGAACCTCAATTGCACAGCCAATGATCCGTTCTGTCAGCGCTTCCTGCTCCAGCACCTCCTGCCTTCCTTATCTTCCTGCTTTCCTTAGAGGGACTTTTATCAACGCGCCAGTCGATCCTACTCAAACCCCCAGCAGATAGACCGCGGACGAGGCGCGCCAGCCGGCGTACCAGCTCGACCATAGGGGATCGCCGTGCTCGTCGAGGAGGATGCGCTTCGTGACGGTAAAGCCCTCGGCGCGCACCAGGTCCTCGAAGTCGGCGAGAGTGCAGAGGTGGATGTTCGGCGTGTCATACCACTCGTACGGCAAAACCCGGCTCTTGGGCATGCGCCCCTTGAGGAGCAGGGAGAGGCGAATCCGCCAGTGGCCGAAGTTAGGGAAGCTGACCACCGATGCCCGCCCGACCTTGGCCATCTTCTGCAACAGGCGGCGCGGGTGGCGGGTCGCCTGCAGGGTCTGGGAGAGGATCACGTAGTCGTAGCCGTTCTCCGGATGGACGGCGAGCCCCTCGTCGATGTCCTCGTGGACCACCGCCAGTCCCTTGGCGATGCACGCGAGTATGCAGTCGCCGTCGATCTCCACCCCGTATCCCTGGACCCCCCGGTGGTCGCACAGGGCGGCGAGGAGGGCGCCGTCGCCACAGCCGAGGTCGAGGATCCGCGCTCCGTTCGGGATCAGGTCGAAGACGTGGCGCTGGTCCTTGCGCAGGCGGCGGTCCAGGGCGAGGGGCTCCGCGGCGGTGGGGCAGGTGCTGCGGTCGGTGGGTCGCGCGTCGCTCATGGGCCACCCCCGCGCCGGTCGAGAAATGCCTTCACCGTCGCGTTGTACGCCGGGATGTCGAGCAGAAAGGAGTCGTGGCCGTGGGTCGAAAGGAACTCCTGGAAGGTGACGTGCTTGTGGTGGCGCAGCAGCACCTCTACCAGCTCCATCGAGCGCGACGAGTGGAACCGCCAGTCGCTGGAGAACGAGCACACCAGGTAGTCGCTCTCCACCGGCGCCAGCATGCGCGCCGCGGTCGCCGCGTCCGGGAAGGGGTCATAGTAGTCCATCGCCTTGGTGAGGTAGAGGTAGGCGTTGGCGTCGAAGCGCTGTACGAACTTGGACCCCTGGTAGTGGAGGTAGCTCTCCACCGCGAAGTCGCGGTCGAAGCCGTAGGAGAACCGCTCCCGGTCCTGGAGGTTGCGGCCGAACTTGTCCTGCAGTCCCTCCTCCGAGAGGTAGGTGATGTGGGCCATCATCCGCGCCACCGCCAGGCCGCGGTGCGGTGCGACGCCGTGCGCGGCGTAGTTGCCGTCGTGGAAGTCGGGGTCGGTCATGATCGCCTGGCGGCTCACCGCGTTGAAGGCGATGTTCTGGGCCGAGAGCCGGGTGGTGGCGGCGATGATCACCGCGCTCTCCACCCGCTCCGGATAGTCGAGGGTCCACTGCAACGCCTGCATGCCCCCCACCGAGCCGCCGATCACGCTCGCCAGGCGGCGGATCCCGAGGTGGTCCACCAGAGCGCGCTGGGCACGGACCATGTCGGCGGTGGTGACCATGGGAAAGTCGAGACCGTAGGCCCGGCCGCTCGCCGGGTTGATGGAGCCGGGGCCGGTGGAGCCGCTGCACCCACCGATCACGTTGCTGCACACCACGAAGTGGCGCTCGGTGTCGATCGGCCGCCCGGGCCCGACGAAGTTGTCCCACCAGCCGCGGTTTGCCTTGCCCGCATGGACCCCGGCGACGTGGGCGTCGCCGGACAGGGCGTGGCAGATCAGCACCGCATTGTTGCGCGCCTCGTTCAGGACACCATAGGTCTCGTAGGCGACGGTGACCGGTGCGAGGGTGGCGCCGGAGTCCAGGCGCAGGGGCGCGTCGGCGGTGAACAGCTCCACGAACCGTGTCGCCACCTCACCGACGCCATCGCGCCGCGCCGTTGGCTGTGTGTCACTCATCCCGCACCTCGCCCCGTGCCTTATGAAGGGGGCGGGGGCGCGGGAAATCGTGCGGCCGCCGTGTCCCCATTTTTCCCGGCCCACGGCCGGGCTGGATGGCGCACCTGACGAGCCGGTAGCTCCGGTTGCGGTGGCATCAAAGGGCCAGGTCCCTCCGCCACTCTTCATGAAAACACGCGGGGCGCAGGGTGAGACGCAGCCAGCTAGCTGTCAACTCGCTTTTCTGCCGGGGCGGTGGCGGCGAACGCGCTCGTCCGTCAGATGGCGGCTGGCGGCAGCCCATATAAGGAAGGCAGGAAAGAAGCAGGAAAGCAGGATGGGTTTGGTGGGGGACGGAATGAATGCGGGGGGGAGAGGCGCGAAGGTGCGGGAGAGGGGAAGGGGACTCTGAAGGATGATCGGGAACGCGGGAAGCCAGGAAGCCAGGAGGGTTAGTTCTCGGCCGCGCCTTCCTGGTTTCCTGGCTTCCCGCGTCAAGCGAGCCACGGTGAGCTTGGCGCCGGGCTCCGCCCGGCACGGCGGGCAGAGCCCGTCCTCCTCGTGCTGCGGTTCCTCCTACCTATCTCTGCGCGAGCACTCCCCGGTCATTCCCCCTTCCTACATTCCTGCTTCTCTCCTGCCTTCCTTAGATGAGTTCCCCGCCGCGAGCTCGCGGTAGGCCAGCGCGCCTTTCTCCGACACGCCGTGTTGGTTAGGCTCTCGCGGATCCGCGGCCGCCGACCTTCGCTGGGGCCACGCCGGGAGAGCGCACCGTCATCTTGCAGGGAGAGCCGTCATGGAGTGTCGTGTGAAGTGGGTGGAGAAGATGTGCTTCGTCGGCCACACCGCCAGCGGCCACTCGCTGGTGATGGACACCTCGCCGAGCTTCGGCGGTGAGAATCGCGGGGTGCGTCCCATGGAGCTCCTCCTCATGGGCCTGGGCGGCTGCACCTCGGTGGACGTGGTCGCCATTCTCAAGAAGGGGCGGTTCGACCTGGTCGACTGCGAGGTGGAGGTCAGCGGCATTCGCGCCACCGAGGCTCCGAAGGTGTACACGGACATCCACGTCCACTACCGCATCACCGGCCGCGGGATCCCGAGCGACCGCGTCGAGCGGGCCATCCGACTCTCCAGCGAGAAGCTCTGCTCCGCCTCCATCATGCTCGGCAAGAGCGCCACCATCACCCACGACTACGAGTACCTCGAGGTGGGGTGAGGTAGGAGCCGGTTGCACCGGCGATCCGCGCCAAGGGCGCGGCAGGCCTGCCTGCGGCAGGCAGGCCCTATCGGGCCTGGGTCGCCGAAGGGATTCGGCTCCTACCCGTGTCTAGCCCGCATTTCTCACCATGAATCTGCTGCGACCGCGCAACCGCCCGCATCTCCTGGCCGTGTCCTCGTCCGAGTCCTCGACAACCTGCAAGGTTGCCTGCGGGCTCGGACTTGCGGGCCGGCCAGGATCTACGGCCGTCTACACGGTCTCGCCACGATCCCTGGTGAGAAATGCGGGCTAGGGGACCGGCGAGAGATGCCGGTGATCGCCGCCTCCCGCGGCGCATCCGCGAGGCCGTCGATCTGGCGCCGAGCCCCGCCGCAGGTGGGGCCTCTTCCTGAGCGGCGCCTCGCGCCGCTCAGGAACCGGCGATGGTCATCTCCTCGATGAGCAGGGAGGGGGAGCAGGTGGCGGCGCGGAACTCGAGGTCGTCGCCCACGGCCACGATGCGGCGGAACATTTCCCGGAGGTTGGCGGCGATGGTCACCTCGTGCACCGGGTGGGTGATCTCGCCGCCTTCGATCCAGAAACCCGCCGCACCGCGGGAGTAGTCGCCGGTGAGGAGGTTGATCCCCTGCCCCATGAGGTCCGTGACCAGCAGCCCGCGGTCCATCGCGTGGAGCAATACGGCGAAGCTCGCCTCCCCCGGCGCGATGTAGAGATTGTGCGAACCGCCGGCATTGCCGGTGGTGGCCGTGCCCAGCTTGCGCGCCGCGTAGGTGTCGAGGAGGTAGCCGCGCAGCACCCCGGCCTCCACCAGGGCCCGGTCGTGGCTCGCCACGCCTTCGGCGTCGAACGGGCAGGAGCCGAGGCCGCGCGGCCGGCGCCCCTCGTCGCGCATCGTGACGATCGGCGCGAAGACCTCGGTGTCGAGGGCGCCGGCGAGGAACGAGGTGCGGCGGTAGAGGGGGGTGCCGGAGATGGCCCCGGCGAAGTGGCGCAGGAGGGTCGCCGCCGCATCGGGATCGAACAGGACCGGGGCGCGGGTGGTCTTCACCCGGCGTGCGCCGAGGCGGCGCACGGTGCGCTCGCCGGCGAGCTTGCCCACCGCCTCGGGCGTCGCGAGGTTGGCCGGGTCGCGGGTCGCCGCGTACCAGCCGTCGCGCTCCTTGGCGCCGTTCACCTCGCCCAGCACGGTGCAGCTCAGCCCCTTGCGGGTAGTCTCGTAGGTCCCGAGGAAGCCGTGGCTATTGCCGAGGACCAGCGTCCCGCGGTGCACGGAGACGCTCGCACCCTCCGAGTTGGTGAGCCGTGCATCCACCGCCAGTGCCGCGGCCTCGCAGCGCCGCGCCTCGGCCAGGGCGGCCTGCGGGTCGAGGTCGAGGGGGAAGGAGAGCTGCAGGTCCGGCCAGTCGGTGGCCATGCGATCCGCCTCCGGTAGGCCGCCACACGGGTCGTCGTCGGTGCGTTGTGCGAGGCCGAGGGCCGCCTGCGCCGTGGTCGCCAGGGCGGCGGGGGAGAGGTCGGTGGTGGAGGCGATGCCGCTGCGGTACCCCCTCTCGCCGGTGCAATAGACCGTCAGGGAGAGGCCCCGGGAGCGGTGGTGCGTGAGGGTCTCCGGTTCTCCCAGGCGCACCGTGACGGAGAGGCCGACCCCACCCTGGGCCACCGCCTGCGCCTGGCCGGCACCCCCCTGGCGGGCGAGGGTCAGCGCGGCCTCGACCGCCTCCGCAAGCTGCCGGTCGCTCACCGCGTGCCCCCGACGGTGAGGCCGGTGATCTTCAACGTCGGCTGGCCCACCCCCACCGGCACCGACTGGCCGCACTTGCCGCAGGTGCCGATGCCGTCGTCGAGGCGCAGGTCGTTGCCCACCATGGCCACCCGGGTGAGGCAGTCCGGGCCGTTGCCGATCAGGGTGGCGTCCTTCACCGGCTCCGCCAGGCGGCCGCCGCGGATGCGGTACGCCTCGTTGGCGACGAACACGAACTTACCGGAGGTGATATCGACCTGGCCGCCGGCGAAGTGGACCGCGTAGAGGCCGTCGGCCACCGAGGCGATTACCTCCTCCGGCGACCGCTCGCCGGGCAGCATGAAGGTGTTGGTCATGCGCGGCAGGGGCAGATTGGCGAAGCTTTGGCGGCGGCCATTGCCGGTGGGGGCTACCCCCATCAGGCGGGCGTTGTGCTGGTCCTGGAGGTAACTGGCGAGGATGCCGTCGTCGATCAGCACGGTACGCCCGGTCGGGGTCCCCTCGTCGTCGACGGTCAGGGAGCCGCGGCGATCCGGCAGGGTGCCATCGTCCACCACCGTGCAGCCGGGGGCCGCGACCCGCTCACCAAGACGGCCCGCGAAGGCGGAGGTCCCCTTGCGGTTGAAGTCCCCCTCCAGGCCGTGGCCGATCGCCTCGTGGAGCAGGACGCCGGGCCAGCCGGGGCCGAGGACCACGTCCATGGCTCCGGCGGGGGCCTCCTGCGCCTCGAGGTTGAGCAGGGCGCGGCGCACCGCCTCGCGCGCCAATGCCTCCGGCGTCAGGTGGGCCAGGTCGCGAAAGCAGGCGTAGGTGGTGCGCCCGCCGCCGCCCGCCGAGCCGCTCTCACGGCGGCCCTGGTCCTCCACCACCACCGAGAGATTGAGGCGCACCAGGGGACGCAGGTCGGCCACCATCCGGCCGTCGGACGAGGCGACGAGCACCACCTCGAAGCTGCCGGCGAGGGTCGCCATCACCTTGTCGACCCGCGGATCCAGGGCCCGGGCGATGCGGTCGACCTCCTCCAAGAGGGCGACCTTGTCGCCGTCCGCCAGGCCGGCAATCGGATCGTCGCCGGTATACAGGGGGGCGGCGGCCGGGATCGCGGCGACGGCCAGCGGCACGGTGGCGTCGGTGCCGTGGTGGGCGATGGCGGAGGCGTTGCGGACTGCCTCGCGCACCGCCCGGCCACCGATCTCCTCGGCGTAGGCGAAGCCGGTGCGCTCGCCGGCCACCACCCGCGCGCCGAAGCCGCGGGCAATGGAGTGGGAACCCGATTTCACCGCCCCTTCCTCCAAGGAGAACGACTCGTGGCGGGCGTGTTGAAAGTAGAGGTCGGCGAAGTCGGCGCAGCCACCGAGGGCGCCGGCGAGGATCGCGCCGAGCGCCCCCTCGTCGAGGTCCGCCGGGATGAGCAGCCGATCGCGGGCGTAGGTCAGGGGAGTCATCGCCGTACTCTACCCGACCCGGCTCGGTAGGCCAGCCAGCGGCGCCTGCACCGTCGCCCCCGCCATGCGCACCGCGCCGCGGGCGATCGCCTCGCGGGCGGTCAGGGGCTTGGCGGAGACATTCACCATACGGGCGGCACCCCCCTCATCCAGATGGGTGAGATCGGTCATGGGCTCGCTCCACGGTCGGGTTGAGCGGGGTACGCCCCCTCTTAACCCTTGCGGACTCGACGGTCGGTCAGGATGCTGCGCGCTCTCCTGGACCGGGGACAGGTCCGCCCCGTGACAAACACTTTGCCGCCGGAAGTCGATCCATGACACCTGAAGAGTGCCTCGCCACCCACCGCCGGGGGGAGCCCCTGGCCGACCTCGACCTGGCGTGGATCGACTTGGCCAGGGCCGATCTGGCCGGCGCCGACCTGCGCGATACCACACTCACGGCGGCACACATGGAAGAGGCGAACCTAGATGGCGCCAACCTCGATGCCTGCTTCGCGGCGGAGATCTACCTCACCGGCGCCACCCTGAAAGGGGCGCAGGCAAAAGAGGCATTCTTCCAGCGCGCCTGGCTGGAGGGGACCATTTTCCGTGGCTCGCGCCTGGAGGGGGCCGATTTCGCCGGTGCCCGGATGCAGGGCGCCGACCTGTCCGGCTGCAAGCTGGCGAACGCCTCGTTTCTCGACGCGGATTTATCCCGGGCCCGGTTGGCCGGAGTCGACCTGCGTGGGGGGAATCTCCGCGGCGCCAACCTCACCGGTGCCGATTTCACGGGCGCCGATCTCACCGGCTGCGACCTGCGCAAGGTCGACGTCAAGGGTGCAGTCTTCGACCGCGCGATCACCGACGACGTCCTGTTCTATGGAACGCCCCCGTGGGGCGGCGTGGCGAGCCGCCAGGACTGGAAGGCCGATCTACCGTACTACCAGGACGAGTAACGGCACGGCGCCCGACAGCCGCCCGCGGCCGAGAACTGCGGCTAGCCTAGAACCGTGGCTTCGGCCAAACTAACGCGCCGCGTCCCATTCGTGAATCCGCAGGAGGAACGACCTTGGCAATTGACATCGCGATTCGTATTGGTGGGGAAGGTGGCGAGGGTGTCATCAGCTCCGGCGACTTTTTGATGCAGGCCGCCGCCCGTGCGGGCTTCGAGGTGATGACCTTCAAGTCGTTTCCCGCAGAGATCAAAGGGGGGTACGCCCTCTCCCAGGTACGCTTCTCCGACGAGAAGATCCTCTCCCAGGGCGACGGCTTCAACATCGTCGTGTGCTTCAACGACGAGGCCTACCAGGTGAACAAGGCCGACCTCGCTCCGGGCAAGGTACTGGTCTATGACGGCCCCGACGAGTTCCCCATCGAGGACCATCCGGGGGTCGCCTGCTACGCGGTCCCCATGAGCCAGATCGCCAAGCAGGAGCTGAAGGCGTACATCTCCAAGAACATGGTGGCGATGGGCGCGGTGTGCGAGCTGTTCGGCTTCCCGGTGGAATCCCTGCGTACCTCGATCCACGACAAGTTCATCAAGAAATCCCAGGCGATCGTCGAGCAAAACTATGCCGCACTGGAGGCGGGTGCCGCCTACGTGCGCGAGCATTACGGCAGCGATCCTACGTACACGTTCCCCGAGCCGCGGGAGATGAAGGATGTGATCATCGTCGAGGGGAACCAGGCGATCGCCCTGGGTGCCATGGCCGCCGGTTGCCGCTACCTCGGCGCCTACCCGATTACCCCGGCCACCAGCGTCGGCAACTACGCCACCACCTATTTCCCACGTGCCGACGGCTACGTCTACCAGGCCGAGGACGAGATCGCCGCGATCTCCTCCACCATCGGCGCCAGTTATTGCGGTACCAAGGCGATGACCGTGACCGCCGGCCCCGGCATCGATCTCAAGAGCGAGATGATCGGCCTGGCGGCGATGGCGGAGATCCCGGTGGTCATCGCCGACATCCAGCGTGGCGGCCCGTCGACCGGCATGCCTACCAAGCACGACCAGAGCGACCTGTTCATGGCGTGTCACGCCTTCCACGGGGATACCCAGCGGGCGGTGATCGCCGCTTCCAACGTGGAGGAATGCTTCTACCTGATCATCGAAGCCTTCAACTTGGCGGAGAAATACCAGATCCCGGTCCTCTTCCTCTCCGACGCCTCCCTGTCATTGCAGGTGGAGGCGATGCCGCGGCCTGATCTGTCCAAGATCAAGATCGTCGACCGGTTGCGCTACCGGCCCAATGGCAATGGTGCCGAACATCGGTTCCTCCGCTACCAGGTGACCGAGTCGGGCATCTCCCCCATGTCCCACCCGGGCGACACCGGCGGTGGCTACGCTGCCACCGGCCTACAGCACGCGGAAGACTCCAGCCCGCGCACCAGCCCGCAGGTGGCCACGGAGATGAACTCCAAGCGGTGGCGCAAGCTCCAGGGGATCGAGGATGAGCTGGCATGCCCGTCCGCAGGGGTGAAGAAGGCCAAGGTCGGCATCATCTCCTGGGGGCTCACCCAGAACGTGGTACGCGAGGCGATGGTCCGCATGCTCGCCGAAGGCATGGCGGTGGCCGCTCTCTATCCCAAGCTGCTGTTCCCGATCCAGACCAAGCCGATCCAAGAGTTTGCCGCCCGCTGCGACAAGTTGCTGCTCCCCGAGGCCAACTATCAGGGGCAGTTTGCCAAGCTCATCCGCGCGGAGACCGGGATCGAGTGCATCCGGCAAAACATCTTCCGGGGTGAGCCCTTCATCCCCAAGGAGATCGTCGCGAAGGTGAAGGAGATCTACTAATCCCACGTCCTCGGGGTTTACCCCGAGTCCTCATCGAGGAAACGCTCATGATTCAGAATCTTCTCGAAGAGCAGGTCAAACCGAAGGGTTATTCCAGTGGCATCGAATCCACCTGGTGCCCCGGCTGTGGCGACTTCGGCGTCACCAATGCGCTCGCCAAGACCTTCTCGGGGGAGATGGTCGATGCGGCCAACACCGTCCTGGTCTCCGGGATCGGCTGTTCCTCCCGTCTGCCCCTGTGGATGAGCCCGTACGGCTTCCACTCCCTCCACGGCCGGGCATTGCCGGTGGCGGTGGGGATGAAGATTGCCAACCCCAAGCTCGACATCCTGGTCACAATTGGTGACGGGGACGCTTTCTCCATCGGCGGCGGCCACTTCCCGCACGCGGCGCGGCGCAACTTCGACATGGCGGTCGTGGTCATGGACAACAAGATGTACGCCTTGACGAAGAACCAGTGCTCCCCCACCTCGCGCCTGGACTACCCTGGCTCCTTGAGCCCCTCGGGCAACGTCGACGAGCCGATGAATACCCTCGGGCTCGTCCTCTCCTACGGGGCGACTTTCGTGGCCCAGACCTTCTCCGGCAAGCCGAAGCACGTGGCGGAGATGGTCGAGAAGGCCATGAAGCACACCGGCTTCTCGTTCGTCAACGTCCTCTCGCCGTGCCCTACCTACAACAAGTTCGAGACCTTCGAGTTCTGGAAGGGGCGGGTGGAGGAGATCCCCGAGGATCATGACGCGACCGACAAGATTGCGGCGCTGGCGATCTCTGAAGAGGGCATGAAGAATGAAAAGATCCCGATCGGGATCCTCTACCAGGTCACCAAACCGACCTATGAAGATCAGGTGCGCAACGTCAAGGGGCGCTACAACTCGGTCCCCGCCGACCAGTTCGACCTCAACAAGGTCTTTGATTCCCTCAGCCCGATGAATGCCTGATCATTAGGCACGACGCGGCAAAAAAGCCCCGCCCGGAGTTCCGGGCGGGGCTTTTTCTTGCGGGCGACGATCGCCGCCGAGGAAGAACCGTCAAAGGGGCACCGATCCTCCCGGCTCCGGTCTCACAGCCGAACGGCGGTCGTGCGGAGACCGGCAGCACTGAGCTCCCCGTTAGACTAGCGCCTTCGCCGCCGCGATCGCCGCGTCGTAATTCGGGTGGGTGGTCATCTCCGGCACGTACTCGACATACTTAATCTTGTCGTCCTTGCCGATGACAAAGACCGCCCGATGGTCGAGGCGATGCTCCTTGATGAGGACGCCGTACGCCCGGCCGAACGAGCCGTCCTTGTAATCAGACAAGGTCTCCACCTTGTCGATGCCGGCAGCCGTGCAGAACCGGCCCTGAGCAAACGGCAGATCCATGCTGATGGTGAGGATCGTGACGTTGCCCAAGCCGGCGGCCTCCTCGTTGAAGCGCCGGGTCTGCTGGTCACACACCGGGGTATCCAGCGACGGCACCGACGAGATGATCCGCGCCTTGCCCTTGTACGACGAGCCCTGCACATCCTCCAAACCCTTGCGGACGGTGAAGTCCGGGGCGGCGTCGCCCGGCTTCAGACCCGGCCCGATCAGGGTCAGGGGGTTGCCCTTCAGGGTGGCGACGCCGGTTCGTTCGTTGCTCATGAGAGAATCCTCCTCAGAAGTGGTCGGTAAAAAAACGGTCTGGCCATTCCCGCCGGGAGGCCGACCGGTGTCCCAGGGAAGGGTGGTTCTAGTCGAACGGCGGGGACTGAGCCACCCCATCCCGCGCGCCGGGCAGCTCCCGCCGAAGCGCGCAACCGCATCGGCGTCTCTTTCTCATGGGCCTCCAGTTTGCGTTTGCGCTCGGCATCGTATACTGGCGCGCCGCTGACACCATTTTCGACCACCGCCGGGAGGTCTGACCGTTGCGAAATGTGGCGCAACCGCTGATCCCGTTCGTGCCATGGCTACGCCGCTATCGCGTCGCCACCTTGCGGCTGGACTTCGTGGCGGCCCTCACCGTGGCGGTGGTCGCGGTCCCCCAGTCCATGGCCTACGCCCTGATCGCGGGCATCCCGGTGCATTACGGGCTCTACACCTCGATCGTTCCGACCATGGTGGCCGCCCTGTGGGGCTCGTCGGCCCAGCTCATCACCGGCCCCACCAACGCCATCTCCCTGGTGGTCTTCTCCAGCCTGTCGGGGATGGCCGATCCCTTTACCGACCACTACCTCCAGCTCGCCTTCACCCTCGCCTTGCTGGTCGGCTTGATCCAGCTCTTCCTGGGGCTTGTCCGCCTCGGGGTGCTGGTGAACTTCGTCTCCCACTCGGTGGTGATCGGCTTCACCGCCGGCGCCGGGGTGCTGATCGGCATCAAGCAGCTCAAGAACCTGCTGTTCGATCCAGCCTACGCGGCGACCCTGCCCAAGGTCCACTCGATCACCGCGACCCTGTGGCAGGCGATCCGCCACCTCCCCCACACCCACCTCCCCACCCTCGGTCTGGGACTGTTGACGGTCGCCGTGATCCTCGGGGTGAAGCGCGCCTGGCCGGGCAGATGGGGGCCGGCGCCGGGCCCCCTGGTGGCGATGCTCATGTGCGGCGTGGTGGTCGCCCTGGGCGGGGGCGCACCCGAGCTGCTGCGCGCCGAGGTCGGCGAGATGGTGACCGACCAGTGGGTGGCATCGGGCATCTTCGGCAGCGAGGGGGCCACCAAGGTGGTGGGGGCCATCCCCCAATCCCTGCCGCCGCTCTCCATGCCCACCTTCGACCTCGGGCTATGGCGCCAGCTCTTCAACGCCGCCCTGGCCATCGCCCTGCTGGGTCTGCTAGAGGCGGTGTCCATTGCCAAGGCGATCGCCTCCCAGACGCGGCAACGGCTGGACGGCAACCAGGAGTTCATCGGCCAGGGGCTGTGTAACATCGCCGCGAGCCTCTTCTCCGGCTACGCCTGCTCGGGCTCCTTCACCCGCTCGGCAGTCAACCACGAGGCCGGCGCCCAGACCGGCATGGCCGGATTGTTTTCCGGGGTGGTGGTGGCCGTCACGGTGCTGCTCATGGCCAAGACCGCCGCCTACCTGCCGATCTCGGCCCTCGCCGGGATGCTCATCGTGGTCGCCTACGGCATGGTCGACCACCACGCCCTGAAGCTCAGCCTCGCCGCCACCCGCAGTGACCGGGCGGCGGTGATCGTCACCTTCCTCGCCACGATCTTTCTCCATCTGGAGTACGCGGTGTACATCGGCGTGGGGCTCTCCCTCGTCCTCTACCTGGCCCGCACCTCGCGTCCCCACGTCCGGGAATGGGTGCCGGATCGGCGCCTCTCCCAGACCACCGATACCAGCCGGCCAACGCACTGCCCTCAGCTCCCGGTGGTGCAGGTGGACGGATCCCTGTTCTTCGGCTCCATGGGTTGGTTCAACGACGAGATCCGCCGCATCCTGCGGAACTACCCCGACGCGTGCAGCCTCATCTTGCGGATGGACTCGGTTAACCATCTCGACGCCACCGGCGCGGCGGGCCTGGAGGAGCTCCTCGCGCTGCTCAACGACCGCGGGGGCCATCTCTACCTCGGCGAGAGCAAGCGGGAAGTGGTGCAGGTCCTCAAGAACAGCGGCCTGCTGGAGAAGATCGGGTCGGAGAATCTCTTCCTGCGGACCCGCGACGCCCTGCACAAGGTACAGCCGACCCTGGATCCGCGGATCTGTGCAGGGTGCTCGGCGCTCGCCTTCGAGGAGTGCCAGACCCTCCAGGCCCAGGCTCGTAGCTGGTATGAGGCGGCCGCCGTCGAGGAGGTGAGCCGATGAAGATCCTCGCCTACCTCGAGGACACTCCGCTATGCACGGTCGCCCTGCGCACCGCCGGCCGCCTCGCGCTGCGCCTCGAGGTGCCCCTGACGGTGATGACCACCCGGGTCTCCACCGTGGCCACCGAGCCCGAGCCGCCCCTCGGCCGCGACGTGGCGCGAGACGAATGGCTGGCGCTCCCACCGGGGCTGGTCCGCCTCACCCGGGCGCTGGCGGAGCTGGAAGGGCTCGGGATCGTGCCCGTGACCGATGCGATCCGCATCCGCGAGGAGGCAGGGGACGTACGCGTCTTTCGCCTCCGGACCACCCGTGACACCGAGGTCACCTTCCAGGTGCGCTTCGCATCGCCCCTGGCCGCGATCCAGGAGGCGGTGGCGCGGGAGGGATTCGATCTCCTGGTGATCGGCGACCCGGGCAAGAAGGGGCTCCACCGGGTGGTCACCACCAACCTCGCGCACCGCGCCGCCCTGGACACCATGGTGTCGGTGTTGGCGGTCAAGAACGACCACCTCGATGCGCGGGTCGTCCTGTGCGCAGACGGCTCCAAGTCGGCCCGCCGGGCCTATCCCCTGCTCCGCCAGCTCCTCCCCGCCCTCGGCGGCCGGGTGGACGTCCTCGGGGTGCACGAGTATCGCGCGGAGGATCTGGTGAAGGAGACCTGCGTGGTGTGTGCGGAACGGGCACGGAGCTGGCTCACGGACAGCGGCAAGGAGTCGCAGGTTCACATCAAGGAGGGCGAACAGGCCGACGAAGTGATCGTCCAGGAGGTGGGTGATGACGCCCTGGTAGTCCTCGGTGCCTCCCTCCGCTCCGATCTCGCCCGCCGCCTGAAGGGCAGCGTGCCGATGCGCGTAATGGAGCGCAGCCGCGCCTCCGTCCTCCTGGTGAAGACCTTACCCGAGGAGGAGATGCCTCTTTAGTTTTCTTGTCGGGTCCGGACCCGACAAGAAAACTTACTTCACGATCATCACCGAGGCCGGCGAGTGCTCCAGCACCTTCAACGGCACGCTGCCCATGAGGTAGCGGCGGATGTGCGACCGGCCGGAGACGCCGAGCACCGTGAGATCGTACTCCGCGGCGACCTTCAGGATCTCCTCCGCCCGGTCTTCCGCCACACCGATGCGGCTGGCCGCCGTCACCCCGGCCCCGGCGAGGAGCGACCGACCGCGGTCCAGCCGGCGCTCCGCCGCCTCGCGCTCGCCCTCGTCGGTCGCCACGCTGAACAGGGTGACGTCGCACCCCTTGGCCTTGGCGAGGGGACCGACGAACCGCACCGCGCGCTCTGCCGCCTCGGAACCGTCGGAACAGACGAGCACACGATGCAGGTCGGCCTCGCCGCGCACCACGAGGACGGTCTGCTCGGAGAACAGGGCGACCCGCTGGGCGGTGGAGCCCATCACCCACCGCTTGAGCCCTTTCCGGCCGCGCGAACCCATGACCACCATCTCATAGGGGAGGGAGTCGAGCTCGTTGAGGATGACGCCGGCGGCATCGCCCCCGTCGCGGAGCCGCAAGCGGATGTGCTCGTCGTGGCGGCCGTAAAAATGCACCTCGAGCAGCCCCTTGCCCAGCTCGCGCAGCCCGTGGCGCAGCTTCGCCGGCTGTCCCTCTTCGTCCTCCTCCACCTGGCCGCGCTGGACCAGCAGCGCCTCCGCCTCCCGGAGGACCACGAGCCCGGGGAGGTCGAGGTCCCAGTCGACGATCTTCTCCCGGGCGAGGGCGACCATCTCTTGAAAGCCGCTCGGCGTCTTGGGACGCACGAACAGCACCGTGAGGTTCGCCGGCGTGGCGCCCAACAGATTGGCGACGCAGCCGAGGGCCTTGCGCGCTTCGTCGCCGCCGTCGTAGCAGACCAGGAGGGTCATCAGGCCGTTGTCGAGGGGGCGGCGGCTATACATGGAAGAGGCTCCAGTACACCTGCGACATCAGGAGGATCAGGATGAAGGAGGCGAGAAACATCCGCCATCCGACCCTGAGGAAATCCGTCGTCTTCAGGTAGCCCGAAGCATAGACGATGGTGCAGGCCGGCGTCCCCACCACCGTGAAGTAGGCAAAGGCCGAGCTCACCGCCGTCACCAGGCCGATGGCGATCGGCGAATCGCCCGACTGCTGGGCCATCTTCAGGGTGATCGGCCCGAGCACCGCCACCGCGGCGCCGTTGCTCATGGCGTTGGTCATCAGGGTGGTGAGGACGGACACCGCCGCCGCCAGGCCGACGCCGTGGCCGGCGCCGAGGGGCGCGAGCAGGTCGAGGAAGGTCTTCGCCACCCACTCCGCCGCGCCGCTGTCCTGCATCTGCACACCCAGGGAGATCGCCGCGCCGTAGAGCAGCACCACCCCCCAGTTGACGTTGGTGGAGATGTCCTCCCACTTCACCAGGCCGAGGGAGAGGTAGAAGCACACCCCGATCAACGCCACCGTCCCCATGCCGAGCCTACCGGAAACGGTGATCCAGCCCAGCAGGGTGACGGCAAACAGGAAGATGGCGAGCCACGCCTGCCCGCGCATCGGCCCCTCCTCCTCCACCTGCGCACGCAGGGCGTCGAGGGCCGGGGTGAGGTCCCGGACCTCCGGGCGGAAGGTGAACAGCAGGATGCCCACGAGAGCGGGGATCTGGATCAATACCATCGGATAGCAGTAGATCATCCAATCGAGGTAGCCGATCTTGGCGATGCCGAACTCGCTCCAGTAGCCCATCATGATCGCGTTGCGCGCACCGCCCGACGGCGTGCCGATGCCGGCGATGGAGCAGCCGTAGGCGATGGAGAACATCAGTAAGGCGGCGAGCCCCGGGATATTCTCGCGCGGCCTGTCCGCGGTGAGGCGCACCAGGGTGATCCCCACCGGTAGCATCATCGCCGCCACCGTGTGCTCGCCGATGAAGCTGGCGATGATCGCGGAGACCGTCACGACCCCGAAGACGATGCGGCCGATGCTCGGACCGGTTAGGGTGAGGATGAACAGGGCGATGCGGCGATCGAGGTTCTGTTTCACGATCGCCACTGCCAGCATCAGCGAACCCATGATGAAGAACACCGAGTCGCTCATGAAGGAGCGCGCCACCTCGCGCGACGGGATCCCCAGGAGCAGCACCTGAAAGACCGCGATCATCAGGGCCACCGTGGGTAGCGGCACCGCCTCGGTGATGAAGAACAGGGTCGCCACCA
>DASWHD010000135.1:0-85901 GCA_036393335.1 bacterium | reverse complement strand
CGGCGCGGTGGCCACGAGACGCGGGTTGCTGCGATCGCGAACGTTGTAGATGAAGATGCGCCAGGCGCCTTCCGGGTCGACCGCCGAGGGTGGGTTAAAGGCGGCGACGTAGACGTTGTCCCCGTGGACCACGAAGTCACTCACCCCCTTGTCCTTGAAGCCGTCCTCACTGCCGGTGACGAATTCCCCGGCAAGGGGCAGATGGGCGCGGAACTGACCGGCATCGAGGTCGCGCACGGCCGATTGCGCGCGCGCCTCGGGGGGGGGCAACAGCCCCACGACCAGCGCCATCACGAGGGCCCCTACATAACCTTGGATCATCGCCAACCTCTTGGTATTTCAATCAGTTTTCTGCGCCCCATGGATCGCGAATGACGCTAGCAGAGGCTTTGGAAAAGGGTCAACCGGAGACTTTACACCTCCCAGCGGCTGGGTAAGACTGCCGTGGAATTGACTCCTTCCAATGGTCTCCGGAGAACCTTCATGCGCGTCACGCTGGCAGCCTTGAGCCTCGCTTGCCTCCTCCTCCACGCGCCGGCGGCACGCGCCCAGGCGATCGGCAACCCGGTCTTCTCCAGCTACGACTTCGTTCTCCATGTGACCCTCGAATACGGGTCTTCCGACCGCGACCTCGATGCCGACCGCAAGGACGCCGAGGAGTCGCAGCTCGACACCCTGCTGCTCAAGGTGGTCCTCGGTCTCCACCCGCGCTTCGACGTGTATTTCATGGTGGGGCAGGCGAGCTTCGATCTGTGCACCGGCGACGCCCAGGAAATCTGCGGGGAGGACGGTGACCTCAGCGACGCCTCGGACATCGCGTACGGCGGAGGGGCACGCTGGACCTTCTGGGACAGCAACCGCGTAGAGGCAGCAGTCGGGGCAAGTACCCTCCTGTTCTCCGTCTCCGAAGAGGTCCAGAACACGGATGTCTCCGTCGACTGGTGGGAGTACGAGGTGTTCCTCGGTGCGAGCTTTCCCGTGGTGCGCTGGGCGACGCCCTACCTGGGGGTGAGCTACAGCGTGGTGGACGCCGAGTTCGAGGGGCCGAACAAGGTCGATCTCTCCGCCGACGAGCCGGTTGGCGCGTTCATCGGGGTCGACATCCCGTGGGGCAACTACTTCAGCGTCACCGCCGAGGGCCGGTTCATCGACCAGACTTCGTGGTCGGTCGGGCTGAACGCGCGGTATTAGCCGCGGGATGGGGGGTGAGGGATGCGGGGAAGGTGCCGGCCCTACGGGCCGCCAGATCCGCTTGCTGAACCGCGATTCGCGCCGCATCCGGTGAGCAGCGAAGAAATTTAATCCACCCGAAGGGTGGATGCGGCTCTCCCACCCCCCGCCCCTCATCCGCCATCCCGTTCTTCTCCGAACTGGATGTCGTAGAGGTGGCGGTAGAGACCGCCGCGCTCCAGTAACTCCGCGTGGCTCCCCGACTCCACCACCTGGCCGTGGTCGAGGACGTAGATGCGGTTGGCCTGCTGCACCGTGGACAGGCGGTGGGCGATCACCAGGGTCGTGCGTGCCTCCATGAGCCGGTTGAGGGCCTCCTGCACCAGGGCCTCGCTCTCGGTGTCGAGGGCCGAGGTCGCCTCGTCGAGAATCAGGATCGGCGCATCCTTCAGCAGCGCCCGGGCGATGGACAGGCGCTGCTTCTGGCCACCGGAGAGGCGCACGCCGCCCTCCCCGATTTCCGTGTCGTACCCCGCGGGCAGGCCACAGACGAAGTGGTGGGCGTTGGCGGCCCGGGCCGCGGCCTCGACCTCCGCCGCCGACGCCCCGGGGCGGCCATAGGCGATGTTGTCGCGCACCGTAGCATCGAACAGAAAGGTGTCCTGGCCTACCACGGCGACCTGCCGGCGCAGGGAGGCGAGGGTGAGGTCGCGGATGTCGACCCCATCGATCGTGATCGCGCCGTCGTCCACCTCGTAAAAGCGTGGGATGAGGTGGACGAGGGTCGTCTTCCCGGCCCCCGAGGGACCGACGAACGCGACCGTCTCCCCGGCGCGCGCCACCAGCGAGACGTCGCGCAACCCCCACTCCTCACCGTAACGGAAGTGGACCCCGCGGAACTCGATCCGATCGGCGAACGGCGTCATCGTTTGGGCATCGGGACGATCCGCGATCTCGGGCACCTCGTCCAGCACACTAAACACCCGCCGCGCCGCGGCCATGCCCTCCTGGATGGCGATGTGCACGCTGCCGAGCTTACGCATCGGCTGATACGCCATGATGAGGGCGGTGAGGAACGAGAAGAAGGTGCCGGTGGTCATCGTCCCATCGATGACCCGGCTGCCACCGTAGTAGACCCCCGCCGCCGCGCCGCAGGCGACGATCAGCTCGATCACCGGCGAGGTGAGAGCGCGCGCCTGGGCCTTCTTCATCATCTTGCGGAAGTAGCGCTTGTTGTGGGCGGCAAAGCGCTGCTGCTCCCGATCCTCGGCGGTGAACGACTGAACCACACGGTGGCCGATGATCGCCTCGTTCAGACTGCTGGTGAGCTCGGCGACGGTCTCCTGGCTCACCCGCGAAATGCGCTTCATGCGCCGGCCGAAGTAGGCGATGGGCCAGATGGTCACCGGTGCCACGCACAAGCTGATGAGCGCAAGCTGCCAGTCCCGGTACACGACTACCCCCAACAGCACCACGAGGGTGATGGAGTCTGACAGGAGGCTGGTAAAGGTCTTGTTGATCATCTCCCGGAGCATGGCCACGTCGTTGAGGATGCGCGACACGAGGGTGCCCGTGGGATTGGCGCCGTAGAAGCGCGGACCGAGCCATTGCAGGTGATCGAAGACCGCGCCCCGCAGGTCGCGGATCAGGCCCTGTCCCGCGTACGCCATCAGGTAGTCCTGGCCATACTGGAAGGCCCCCTTAAGCAGGAAGATGCCGAGGATCACACCGGGGATGAGTCGCAGCACCTCGCGATTGCGGTTGATGAAGACGTCGTCCAGCACGTTCTTGATCACCAGGGCGAAGGCGCCGGTGAAGGCGGAGACTCCCAACATGCACACCATCGCCGCCAGAACCGCACCCATAAAAGGCCGGCCGAACCCGAGCACGCGCAGGAAGTCGTCCATCGTCCCCCCCGCACGGTCGCGACGATCGCGCCTCATCCGCGCACAACCTCGTTGAGCGCGACCCCCAGGGCATCGATGATGCGCTCCACTTCACCATCGGTGAGCTGGGGATAGAGCGGTAGGGACAGGATCTCGGTCGCCGCCCGCTCGGCCACCGGGAAGTCGCCGGGGCCGTAGCCCAGAGCGACAAACGCCGGCTGCAGGTGGAGTGGCACCGGGTAGTGGATGAGGGTCTCGACGCCGAGGGTCGCTAGACGTGTCATGAGCCGCTCCCTCTCGGCCACCCGTACCGGATAGAGATGATATCCGTGGTCCGCGCCCGGTGCCGCGTGCGGGTGGCGTAGCAGGGGATGGGTGATCCCTTCACGGTAGCGGGTCGCGATCTCCCGGCGCCGCGCCAGCCAGCACGGCAGGTGCCCCAGCTTTACCCGCAAGATCGCGGCCTGGATCTCGTCGAGACGGCTGGTGTGGCCCGGGAGGTCGTGCCGGTAGCGGTCGCGCTGTCCATGGTTGCGCAGCAGCCGCAGTCGCGCGGCGAGCGCATCGTCCGCGGTCACCAAGCAGCCTGCGTCGCCGTACGCCCCGAGGTTCTTGGTGGGATAGAAGGAGAAGCAACCCACCCTCCCGAGCCGCCCGACCGGGACGCCGTCGAGCAGACAACCCACGGCCTGGGCACAGTCCTCCACCACTGGCAGGTCACACGCCTGGTCGAGGATCGCCGCCAGCGGGGCGGGATGACCGAAGAGATGGACCGGTACGATCGCAGCGGTGCGAGCGCCGATGGCGTGGGACAGGGCGGTCGGGTCCATCATCAGGGTCGCGTCGTCCACGTCGACGAACACCGGGTGGGCGCCGGCGGCCGTGATCGCTGCGGCGGTAGCCGCGGCGGTGTTAGGGACGGTGATCACCTCGTCGCCGGCCCGCACACCGACGGCCTCCAAGCCGAGCTGGAGGGCATCGCTCCCAGAGCTCACGCCCACGACGTGCGCCACGCCCAGGTAATTACCGAAGTCGTGTTCGAACGCCGCCAGCTCGCCACCCAGAATGAACTGCCCGGAGTCGAGCACCCGTCCGATCGCCGCCTCGACCTCGCAGCGGATCTCCGCCACCTCGCGCCGCAGGTCGAAGAAGACCACGGATTCCGTCATGAGTCGGTTGTTAGGCGTTGAGTGGGGCTCATGCGTCGCGCCATGGGGTTCGGATCCACGCGTGAAACTTGGCGCACTATCGAAGACCACTCCGCATCCTCTCTGTGTACGCTGCACCGTTAAACCAGTCTTCACGAGACATGAGCAGGACCTGGAGACACCGGCACACCGGCACGTGCATGGTTATGATTGCCCCTTCCCCCGGTGCAGCTCCCACAATTTCGCCTCGCGCAGGAAGACGTACCAGGCCGCATTCGCCGCCACGATAACCCCCGGCAACCCATCGAGAAAGCCGCGCTGTACCAGGTAGCCGCGGACGAAGCGAAAGAGGCTATCCGCGAACATCCGCCGCCACGAAGTGGGGCAGCCTGCTGCGCATGCCTCCCGGGCGGCGAGGGTGGAATACCGATTGTGCTTCACCTGTAGGTCCGCGAGATCGGCGAAGCCGTAGTGGTCGATCAAGCCCGGCAGGGTCGCCTCCGGACCGTCGAGGTGCAACGCGGCATGGACCCCTCCCACGAACCGTCCCTGGCCACGACGCACCAGGCGGATTTCCGAGTCCCTGGCCCACGCCCCATGGCGGATCCAGCGACCCATGAACCAGGTACGCCGGAAGACACGGTAGCCGGTGATCTCCGCCGCACCGCCGCTCGCGACGATCCCCTGGATCGCCTCGCGGAGCTCGTCCGAGACCACCTCGTCCGCGTCGAGGCAGAGGAGCCACTCGTTGCTGCCCATGGCGAGGCAGGCGTTGTACTGATCGCGAAACCCATGGAACGCCTGCTGCGCGAAGCGGGTAACACGGCCCCGTGCAATCTCCACCGTCCGGTCGGTAGAGAAGCTATCCAGCACCACGAGCTCGTCGGCAAAGGCAAGGCTCTCCAGGCACCGCTCCAGGGTGCGCTCGTTGTTGAAGGTGATGACACACGCAGAGAGCTGACCCATGTCGACTCCGTCGCCGCCGAGCGATGGTCGTCAAGCCTCGCCATCCACGTCAAACCGCGAACGACCCTTGCCGTTCCTCGGGGTGTGGTGCATAAACCGCCCCGCACGGGGACGTCCCGAGGTGAGGGGACGATCGGCCGGCGCCGGAGCCGTCCCGTTGTCTCGTAGGTTCAGGGCTCGGCGCGCCTGATCGAGTGTTCGTGGGCCTTGCCGCTCCGCTTCTGTTGTGCCTGACCTGTCCGGTCGCGTTCGGCCTCTGCGCCGTGGCGGCAGGCCGCTCGCGAGCCTGGGCGACGGGGCTCGGCGTCGCGGGAACGATCGTCGGGGCGACCGCCGGGCTGACGGCCACCGTTTCGGTGCTGGCCCGCGGGCGGGCGGTGACCTGGGACGCCCCGTGGTCCGTGCCCTCCGGCCACCTCGCCCTGGTCCTCGACCCCCTCGCCGCCCTCTTCCTGGCACCGACCCTGCTGCTCGCCGCCACCGCCGCGGTGTACGGATCGGGCTACCTCGCGGGGGCCGACGACCGCCGTTCCCTCGGGCCTGTCTGGTTCTTCTTCAATACCCTGGTGACCAGCATGGTGTGGGTGGTCCTGGCCGCCAACGCCGTCCTGTTCCTCGTGGCTTGGGAGGTGATGTCCCTCTCCTCCTACTTCCTGGTCACCCATGACCACCACCAGGAAGAGGTGCAGGCGGCGGGCCGTACTTACTTGATCGCGACCCACCTGGGCACCCTCTTCCTGTTCATCATGTTCTTCCTCATGGGCCGGGCGGCGGGCTCCATGGACTTCCCAGCCTTCCCCGGCGTCGCCACGGCGGAGCCACGTCTCATGGGGTGGATCTTCCTCTGCGCGGTGGTCGGCTTCGGTACCAAGGCGGGCTTCCTGCCCCTCCACGTCTGGCTCCCCGAGGCCCATCCCGCCGCGCCGAGCCACGTCTCGGCCCTGATGTCGGGGGTGATGATCAAGACCGGGATTTACGGCATCCTGCGGATCCTCACCTATCTGGGGGCACCCGCACCGTGGTGGGGGTGGCTGCTGGTGGCGGTCGGGCTGGTCTCCGGAGTGATCGGCGTGGTCCTGGCCCTGGCCCAGCAAGATCTGAAACGGCTCCTGGCCTACTCGTCGATCGAGAACGTCGGCATCATCGCCCTCGCCATCGGCTTGGGGGTCCTCGGGGTCGCCTACCGGGTACCGGCCCTGGCGGCGCTTGGCTTTGCCGGCGCCCTGCTGCACGTGATCAACCACGCCCTGTTTAAGGGGCTGCTGTTTCTCGGCGCCGGGGCCATCGTGCATGCCACCGGCACCCGCCTCCTGGATGATCTGGGGGGACTGCTCAAACGCATGCCGCGCACCGGTGCCCTCTTTGCCGTGGGGGTGGTGGCGATCTCCGCCCTGCCGCCGCTCAACGGCTTTCTCGGCGAGCTCGTGATCTACCTGGCGATCTTCAAGGGGATGCTGGCCCTGCCGTTCCCCGCCGACCTCCCCTTCCTGTTCGCGGTGCCCGGCCTCGCCCTGATCGGTGGCCTCGCCCTGGCCTGCTTCGCCAATGGCTTCGGCACCGTCTTTCTGGGCACACCGCGCAGCGAGCGGTCCGACCACGGCCACGATCCGGACCTGCGCATGGTAGGCCCCATGGCGCTCCTCGCGATCTGCTGCCTGGCGGTGGGGCTATTGGGGTGGGCGGTCGTGCCGCGGCTCTTCACCCCGGCCGTCGCGCTCCTCACCCCGTGGCCACCCGGCGAAATCCAGGCGCCGTTGGCCCTGATGGCGGCCCAACTGCGCGTGGTGTCTCTCGCGGGCGCCGCGCTGCTGGGCCTCATCGGATTGCTGGCATGGTTCCGGCGGACCTTGCTGGGCGGCCGGGAGGTGACGCAGCACGTGACCTGGGGGTGCGGCTACGCGGCGCCGACCCCCCGGATGCAGTACACCAGCGTCTCGTTCGCCGCGCCCCTCGTGAAGGTCTTTCATCGGGTGGTGAGGCCACGCGTCTCCGCCATTCCACCCGATGGCCTCTTTCCGGACCACGCGGCCTTCGCGACCCAGGCCACCGACCTCTTCCGGCAAGCCCTCTGGGCACCCGTGCTCACGACGATCGTCCGCGCGACCCAGCCCCTGCGCTGGATCCAGCACGGCAGCGTGCGGTCGTACGTCCTGTACATCGTCGCCACCCTGGTGGTCCTCCTGACGTGGGGGCTGGAGCCGTGAGCCCGATCCAGCTCTTCCCCCTGCTGGCCGCCCTCCTTTTGGCGCCCCTGCTGCGCAGCGTGATCAACCGCACCAAGGCGTGGATCGCCGGACGCCGCGGGCCGCCGTGGCTCCAGCCGTATCGCGACCTGCGCAAGCTCCTCGGCAAGGGTGCCGTCTACAGCCAGACCACCACGTGGCTGTTTCGCGCCGGCCCGGTCGTTGGTCTGGCCACCGTGCTCGTCGCCGTTACCATCGTCCCGATGGCCGGGGTGGCGGCGCCACTGCACTTCTCCGGGGACCTAGTGCTGTTTGCGTACGTGCTCGCTCTCGGCCGGCTTGCGACCATCCTCGCGGCCCTGGACGTCGGCTCCAGCTTCGAGGCGATGGGGGCGAGCCGCGAGGCCGCCTACTCGGCCCTGGTGGAGCCGGTGCTCCTGCTGGGGCTGGTAAGCCTCGGCCTCGTGGCCGGCGGCTACTCCTTGTCGTTGATCTACTGCGGCGGGCTGGCGGTGGGGTGGGAACGGTCCCCGGAGGTCGTCACGCTCTTGGCGTTTGTCCTGTTCGTCGTGCTCCTGATCGAGAACGCCCGCATGCCGATCGATGACCCCACGACCCACCTGGAGCTGACCATGATCCACGAGGTGATGGTGCTCGACCACGGGGGCCCGGACCTCGCCTTCATCGAGTACGCCCAGGCCCTCAAGCTGTGGCTCTTCATCCAGCTCCTGGTCGGCATCGCGATCTCCGCCTTGGCTGTCACCGGCTGGCCAGGGGTCGTAATCTGGGCGATCGGGACCGTGGCGGTAGGCGTGGTGGTGGGGTTGGTCGAGTCTGCCATGGCACGGCTGCGCCTGGTGCAGATCCCCCAGCTCATCTTCGGCACCGGCGCGGTGGCGACCATGGCCCTCCTCCTGCAGATCGTCTGACATGGACTCGATGCTCTCCCACCTCTTGGTCCTGCTGTTGTTCACCGACCTCCTGCTCCTCGGGACGAGCCGCATCCGCGTCAGTATTCGGGTCGTTGCCGCACAGGGAATCGTGCTCGGCCTGCTGCCCTTCCTGCTCCACTTCAGTGACGGCATCAGCCCATCGGTGATCGCCACCGCCGGCCTCGGCCTGGCGTTGCGCGGCGTAGTCTTTCCGTGGCTCTTGTTTCGCGCCATGCGCGCCGCCGGCGTGGGGCTCGCCGCCACGCCGACCATCTCCTACTCCACGGCGATGTTCCTCGGCGTGCTGTTCACCGGTTATGCGTTCTGGCTCTGGTCGCGTCTGCCCCTGCCGGTGCCGCCGGAATCACCCCTGGTCCTGCCGGTCGCCCTCTCCACCCAGTTCGTCGGCTTGTTGCTGGTGATCACGCGCCGCAAGGCCCTGTCGCAGGTGCTGGGTTACATCGTCCTGGAGAATGGCATTTTCCTGCTGAGCGTAGGGTTGAAGATCAAGGAGGATCTGCTGGTCGAGCTCGGCATCCTCCTCGACCTGTTCGTCGCCCTGTTCATCATGGGCATCCTCGTCTACCACATCCGCCGCGAGTTCGACCGCATCGACGTCGACCAGCTCACGTCGCTGCGCGGATAGCCTTTCGGGCATCGCTTTCCCCCTTCTGCCCCAGAGGTCACAGGGAACACAGAGGATTTTTTTGGGTGCTCTTAATAACGGCTCCGTGCCCTCTGTGGCCAACGACAGACTCTGCCGAAAGCTGACGGCTCACGATGCTCCTCGCGATCCTCCTGGTGCCGGTCCTGGCGGGACTGCTCGCCTTCATCCTCCACTCTGCGACGCAGCAGCGGGCATTGCTCCTGCTCACGGCGGTGATCCACGCGGCCCTCACCGGTGCCGTGTGGCGGCGGCCGCCCGCCGCCTTGCTGGACGGCTGGATCGCCCTCGACCCGGTCGGCCGCCTGGTCCTCACCCTCACCTCCACTCTGTTTCTCGCCTGCGCCGTCTACTCGGTGGGCTACCTGCGGCAGGAGGCCCAGACCGGCGTGCGGCCGGACTTTCAGGAGCGGTTCACCTTCGCCAACGCCCCGGATGCCCGGTTCGTCGGCGCCATGGCCCTGTTCTTGGCGGCGATGAGCGTCGTCGCCATGGCCCAGCACCTGGGCCTCCTGTGGGTGGCGATCGAGGCGACCACCCTGGCCAGCGCGCCGCTGATCTTTTTTCACCGCCACCGCCGTTCGCTGGAGGCCCTCTGGAAGTACGTCATCGTCTGCTCGGTCGGGATCGCCCTCGCCCTGCTGGGCAACTATGCCTTCTCGATCGCCAGCCAGACCCTGGACGGCGTGCCGCTACTGGTCCCCGCCCTCGCCGCCCATGCGGCGGATCTCTCCCGGCCGTGGCTGCGCGCCGGCTTCATCTTCCTGCTCGTGGGCTACGGCACCAAGATGGGGCTGGCGCCGATGCACACCTGGCTACCGGATGCGCACAGCGAGGCGCCGTCGGTGGTGTCCGCACTGCTCTCCGGCGCCCTGCTCAATTGCGCCTTCCTCGGCATCTGGCGCGGCTACCTGGTGCTCGCTGCCGCGGGGGACCGAGAGTTCGCCGGTGATCTGCTGATCCTCCTCGGCCTCCTCTCCCTGGGGATTGCGGCGATCTTTCTCGTCCGCCAGGCCGACTTCAAGCGCATGCTCGCCTACTCCTCCGTGGAGCACATGGGGCTGCTGGCCATCGGCATCGGCGTCGGCGGCGCCGGGATCTCCGGTGCCTTCCTGCACGCGGTCAACCACTCCCTGACCAAGGCGGCGCTCTTCCTGGTGGCCGGGAACATCCTCACCCGCTTCCAGACCAAGTCCACGGACCAGGTGCGTGGGGTGCTCGATGAGATGCCCGTCTCCGGCGCCTTGTGGGTGGCCGGGGTCCTGGCGATCACCGGCCTGCCGCCGTTCGGGGTGTTCATCAGCAAGCTCGCCATCCTCAAGGCGACCTTCGACGGCGGCGCCACCGCCATCGGCGTCGCCATGCTCGTGGCCCTGGCCATGGTGTTCATCGGCATGACCGCCACGGCCCTGCGTATGGCCCAGGGGGCGTCGGCCCACCCGACGGCCGCGGGGCAGCGGGAGACGGTGTGGAGCGTCACGCCGCCCCTGGTGCTGCTGCTGGCCACCGCTGTCCTCGGCCTCTACGTCCCCGGGGCCCTCACCCGGATCTTCACCACCGCGGCAACCCTGGGGGGGAACTAGCCTTGCCCGCCGCAGCCTTCTGCCCGATCGCCAACACCGGCGCCGTCCCGCTGGCGTCGATCCCGAGCCTCGCGATCGATGACTTCCGCGCCCGGATCACCGCGGCGATCGCCGCCGGGGGGCGACTCATCGCCCTGTTCGGCCGGCCCGTGGCGCAGGACGTGACCGAGCTCTTCGCCCTGGTCGCACCGCCGGGTGAGCAACGGCTCGTCGTGTGGCGCACCACGGTAGGCGACCGCTACCCCGCCCTGACGCCGGACTGTCCCCAGGCCCACCTATTCGAGCGCGAGATCGCAGAGCAATGGGGGGTGGTGCCGGAGGGCCACCCTTTCCTCAAACCGGTGCGCTTCCACCACCGCTACGGCACCGGGGCGGATGCATGGGGCCGCCAGGCCGATACCGCTCTCGCGCCGGCGGTCACCGACTTCTTCCAAGTCACCGGGCGCGACGTGCACGAGGTCGCGGTGGGACCGGTCCACGCCGGGGTGATCGAGCCGGGTCACTTCCGCTTCCAGTGTCACGGAGAGACCGTCTTCCACCTGGAAATCGCCCTCGGTTACCAGCACCGGGGGGTGGAACGGCGTCTGGTCGGTGGCCCGGATAAGTGCACCCTCTATCAGATGGAGACGGTGGCGGGCGACACCACCGTGGGCCACGCCATGGCCTACTGCCAGGTGGTCGAGGCCCTCGCCGGCATCGAGCCATCGCCGCGCGCCCAGGGGCTCCGTGCCATCGGCCTGGAGCTCGAGCGCCTCACCAACCACACCGGCGACCTCGGCGCCATCGCCGGGGACGTGGGCTTCCTCCCGACCCTCTCCTATTGCGGGCGCATCCGCGGTGACTACCTGAACGCCACGGCCCTGCTCTGTGGTAGCCGCTTCGGCCGTGGCCTGGTCCGGCCCGGAGGCGTGGGATTCGACCTCGACGAGCCGCGGGGGGAGCGGCTGCTCACGGTCCTGGCGGCGGCCACGGCGGACGCCCTCGACGCCGTCGGGCTGATGTGGGATCAGCCCTCGCTGATGGCTCGGCTCGAAGGGACGGGCGCCGTCTCCGCCCAGACCTGTACCGACCTTGGCCTGGTCGGCGTGGCGGCGCGCGCGTGTGGCATGGCGCGGGACGTGCGCGCCGAGTTCCCCACCGGCGCCTACGCGGACAAACCGGTGACGCCCGCCCGCGAATCGACCGGCGATGTCTACGCGCGGGCGCGGGTGCGGTGGCAAGAGATCCGTACCTCCACCGACTTCATCCGCCGCCAGGTCCACGAGCTGCCGGATGATGCGCCGAGCACCCCCTTGCTCCCCCTCGCCCCGAACAGCCTCGCGCTATCCCTGGTCGAGGGATGGCGCGGTGAGGTGTGCCACGTAGCGATCACCGACGCCACGGGGTGCTTCGCTCGTTACAAGATCGTCGATCCGTCGTTCCACAACTGGCCCGGCCTGGCCATGGCCCTGCGTGACCAGCAGATCTCCGACTTTCCGCTATGCAACAAGAGCTTCAACCTCTCCTACTGCGGCCACGACCTGTGAGGCGGGAGGGATGGGGGTCGGGCGATGGGGAGTGGGGGAAAGGATGGCTCTGCGGGCGGAGTAAAACGATGCTGAAGACTCGTCGCGAAAGAAACCGTCTGGCCGCGAAGCGGCCATCCATCCCCCCAACCCTCATCCCCCATCTCGCACCCCGACGCGCACGGCGCACCCAGTTCCTACGACCATGCTGAAAATCCTGGGCACCCGTCTCCGCCAGGGGTATCGCACCAGCGCCTTTCCGCGCGCGGAGCCACTGCTCCCGGACCGTTTCCGCGGCCTGCCGGTGGTCGACGCGACAAAGTGCCCGGACGGTTGCCAGCGGTGTGCGGCGGCCTGCCCTACGGACGCCATCCGGCTGGACGGCGACGTGCGGATCGACCTGGGGCGCTGCCTCTTCTGCACCGCCTGTAGCGACGCCTGCCTGGACGGGGCGATCGTCTTCTCCCAGGATTACCGGCTGGCGACACGGGCGCGGGACGGCCTGCTCACCGATGGCCACGATTTGCCGCTCGCTACCGCGCTTTCCGACAAGATCCGCGCCCTCTACGGCCGCGCCCTGCGCATCCGCGAGGTGAGCGCCGGCGGGTGCAACGGGTGCGAGGCGGACTTCAACGTCCTGGGCACCATCGGCTTCGACCTCGGCCGGTTTGGCATCCAGGTGGTCGCTTCACCGCGCCACGCCGATGCCCTGGTCATCACCGGTCCCGTGACCGGCAACATGGCCGAGGCCGTGCGTCTCACCTACGACGCGGTGCCCACACCCAAGCTCGTGATCGCGGTGGGCGCATGCGCCATCGCCGGTGGACCATTCATCGACCATCCGGAGGTGCTGAATGGGGCCGATGCAGTGGTGCCGGTCGACCTGTTCGTCCCGGGCTGCCCACCCCACCCGTTCACCATCCTCGATGGCCTCCTGCGGCTACTCGGCCGTCGCTAGCGCGCATTTCTCACCATGAATCTGCTGCGCCCGCGCAACCACCCGCATCTCCTGGCCGGGTCCTCATCCGAGTCCTCGACAGGGGTAGGAGCCGGTTGCACCGGCGATCCACGCAGCAGGCCCTACGGGCCTGGGTCGCCGCAGGGATTCGGCTCCTACCGCGGGCCAGCCAGGATCTACGCGCGTTTGCACGGTCTCGCCACGATCCCTGGTGAGAAATGCGGGCTAGCGTGGAGGATGGGGCTAGCTACTCCACCACGATCCCGTTCAGTAGCTCCTGGGCATCACGAAAGACGGGATCCGCCTGGACCACCACCTGCAGGTGGTGGCGTGCCGCCGACCACTCGCCGCGCTCCAACAGGATGAGCGCCAGCTCGTAACGAGCGTCTTGTGCGCGGGCGACGTCTGGCGAGCATTCCAAATAGGCCTGGTAGCTGCGTACGGCGTCCTCTTGCGCGCGACGCATGACATGACACCGGGCCAGGGCCAGGTGTAGGTCCGCGGGTGGGACCGGGGCCGCCATTACCCTCTGCAACTCGACCAAGGCCTCGTCCACCATGTTCATCTCCAGATACGACCAGGCCATCTCCAAATGCAGTGCGGGGTCTTCCTCGTCCGTCTCGACCTCTCCCACGAGGTTGGCGAGGAGGTGGGTCATCTGCGTCTCGATTCCCTCTTCAAAGTCTTGTTCCTGCCGGTGGACCTGCGGGTCGCCGGAGAGCTCGCGAGCCGTGGCGAGCCCGGCAAGGGCACCCGGATGGTTCGGCTGATCCGTCAAAATTTTCTGGTAGACGGCGATCGCGTCATCGAACAGGGTGCCGGCGAGATAAATCTCCGCTTCCGCGAGGAGATCGGCCAGCGCCGCATCCGTCCCGGCGCCCGTCGCATGGCCGGCGGCCGGCGGCGTCGGTGGCGTGACCGCCGGAGCAACCGCTCCCTCACCTTGGCCGCCACGTTCTGCCATTGATCCTGACGCCTTGCGACCGAGACGACCGGCGATCTGGACCAGGGCGGGATGGTCCGGATGGTCAGCTAGCAGGGCCAGGTAGACCTCATTGGCCTCGTCATCCATCCCGAGTTCTTCGTAGAACCGGGCCTCGGTGAGCCGCTTCTGGAAGTCCGGATCGACCAGGGGCGTCGCTGGCCCTGTGGCAGGGGGCTCCGAGTCAGCCGTGCCGGTGGCAGCCCTACCGGCCGCGTCGGCCACGCCATCGAACAGCGACGTAAAGTCATCGAGATTCACCGTTCCAGCGCGCGTTGCCTCGGCATCGGTCGTCGCAATCGTGTCGTGCTCGGTGGCGTCTTGCGGCGCGGCTCCAACCCCGCTCGCACCGGCGAGCACCTCGGCAGGGTCAAAATCCGCTGCTTCCACTTCGTTGAGGTCGAATACCGGCGGCTCTGCGGAGGTAGCCGGCCCTGCCCCGCGCGTCGCCAACGGGCGGTCTACCTCGGCTCGCCGCAACCTCTCCACGACCGCGGCAAGCTCCTGATTCATGGGATTGATGGTGACCGCCTTCTCGTACTGGACGAGCGCCTCGTCATGCCGCTCCTGACGGACCAGGAGATCACCGTACGCCTTCAATAGCCCCCAATCGGACTCCATATAGGGGCCGAGGTGGCTCACGTAGGCGTCCGCCTCCTTGTAGTCCTGCTCGTAGAAGGCGATCTGGAGGAGGCCCTGCAATGCCTCCCGGTTGCCGGCCTTCTGGCCGAGGCTCGCCAGGCTGAGCTCCTTGGCCAACTTGTAGTCCCCGGTCTTCAACAGCCGGGTTGCCGTGCGAGCGAACTGGTTCGACGCCTCATCGCCCATGCCTTCCTTGACGTACATGCGTGCCAGGTCGGCATTCAGGTCGATGTTGTCCGGGAGGAGATCCGCGAGCCGTTGGAAGACGCGCAGGGCGTCCGGGATGGCGCTCGCCTCCTGGTAACGCTGCGCCGCGACCAGGTACGCCTCCTTGGCGTTGGCGATCATGCCGCGTTGCTGGTTGAGCTCGCCCAACCGGACGTACATCTCCGTGACGCAAGGATCCTCAGGGAACTGCTTGAGGATTTTTTTCGCCACCGCAATCGCCTTGACGATCAAGTCCTCCTCGATGAATTGATCGCAGGCGCGTTTGTACAGGTCCAGGGCGTCCTCCAGGAGCCCCTTCTCCCGTTTCATGTCCCCGAGCTGGTTGAAATGCTCACCGGTCGCCGTGTCACTGGCCACCCGCGCCTCTAAACGGGCGTATTTCTCCGCCCGATCTGCGGCGATCGGGTTAATGCGCCGCTTCAAGAAGGCCATAAAACCGGTCTTGCGCACGGCAACGAGGGACTCGGTAGTGTCAGCCGGCTCGCGGTTCCCAAAACCGAACAAGGCGTGCTCCTTGGGAGAAAGTCGTCGAGAATAAACGCACCGCCGAATTTGTCCGGCCGGTGTTTTCTCTTATCGACGGTCATGGGCCGGGGGTTGATTACTTATAGTCCGTCCGGAGCTGGCCCCGCCGACGTCACGCAAGGGCTGCTCAACGGCTCCCGCAAGCGATGGTATGATGCACGCGCAACATGAAGACCCTGTCGATCCTAGGAGCCACGGGCTCCATCGGCCGCTCGACCTGTGACCTGATCCGGCGCAACCGGGAGCGATTCACCGTCCGTGGCCTCACCGCCCACCGGCGCATCGACCTGCTCGCGGAGCAGATCCGGGAGTTCCAGCCCGCGGTGGCGGCGGTCTCCGACCCCGCGTTGCTGCCCGAGCTGCGCGCCCTGGTGGGACGGACCTCCACCGAGCTCCTGGCAGGAGAGGAGGGTCTATGCGCGGTCGCCACCCACGACGAGGTGGAAATGGTGGTGGCGGCGATCGTCGGGGCCGCCGGCCTCGTGCCGACACTGGCCGCGGCGCGCGCCGGCAAGACCATCGGCCTGGCCAACAAGGAGACGCTGGTGATGGCGGGTAACCTGTTCGTCGGCGAGCTCCACGCCGGTGGCGGTCGCCTTCTACCGATCGATTCCGAGCACTCCGCCATCTTTCAATGTCTGGCAGGCCAGCGACATGACGACGTGCGCCGCATCATCTTGACGGCCTCGGGCGGGCCGTTCTTCGCCCGTCCCGAAGAGGATCTCCGCCGGGTCACCCGCGAGCAGGCCCTCGACCATCCCAACTGGTCGATGGGAGCGAAGATTACCATCGACTCCGCCACCTTGATGAACAAGGGGCTGGAGGTCATCGAGGCCCACTTTCTCTTCGCGCATGGGGCCGAGGCGATCGAGGTGGTAATCCATCCCCAGTCGATCGTCCATTCCCTGGTCGAGTTCTGTGACGGCCAGCTCATCGCCCAGCTCGGCATGCCCGATATGCGAGGTCCGATCGCCTACGCCCTGGCGTATCCCGAGCGGCTAGCGGACGCCATGCGACCGCTCGATCTGCTCGCGATCGGCCGGCTCGATTTTCACCCACCCGACTTGGAGCGCTTCCCCTGTTTGCGCCTCGGCTACCAGGCCCTCCAAGAGGGTGGCGGCCTGCCCTGCGTCCTCAACGCGGCCAACGAGGAGGCGGTGGCCGCCTTCCTCGCCGGCCGCATCCCCTTTGCCGCCATTGCCGAGGTGATCGAGGAGGTGATGGCGGACCACGACGGCGGCGATCCGACCTCCCTGCCGGAGGTCCTGGCCGTGGATGAATGGGCGCGCCGCGCGGCCCGGGGACGCCTCGCCGCCCGGGTGTGATCCGTCCCCTGGCTGCGTGGCCGGCAGCCAGAGGCGCGCCACGCGGTCACCGCGGCGAAACCTTTTCGCGCCTCCCGTGCTCCTAACGGGGATCGCTCCACGGCGCTTGCCGCGCGGACCGTCGTGCCCCGAGAATCCATCTACGCGGCCCTGACGGCTCGTGCCGTTCCACCTCCACTTCGCGGGATATAGACATGAATATCTGTGTGATCGGAAGCGGTTACGTCGGTCTGGTAACCGGAACCTGTTTTGCCGAGTTCGGCGTCCATGTCACCTGCGTGGACAACAACGTGGCCAAGATCGCGGCCCTGAAGCGCGGCGAGATCCCGATCTACGAGCCGGGCCTCGACCGCCTGGTGGCCAAGAACGTGGCGGAAGGCCGGCTCCACTTCACCACCGACCTCGCGGAAGGCGTCCACAGCTCGCTGGTGATCTTCGTTGCCGTCGGCACCCCACCCGGTGAGGACGGTTCCGCCGACCTGCAATACGTCGAGGCGGTCGCCCGCCAAGTCGCCGAGGTGATGGACGGTTACAAGGTGATCGTCAACAAGTCGACCGTGCCCGTGGGCACGGCGCGGCGCGTGCAGAAGATCATGGAGGAGGTCCTCCAGGGTCGTCACCGCTTCGACGTCGCCTCCAACCCGGAGTTCCTCCGTGAGGGCAGCGCCATCGAAGATTTCATGCGTCCCAACCGGGTCATCCTCGGCGCCGACGACGAGCACGCGGTGGCGATCCTCAAGGACCTCTATCGTCCGCTCTATCTCATCGAGACGCCGATGGTAATCACCAATCTGGAGACTGCCGAGTTCATCAAATACGCGGCGAACGCCTTCCTCGCCACCAAGATCAGCTTCATCAACGAGTGCGCCAACCTCTGCGATCGGGTGGGAGCCAATGTCCAGGACGTGGCCAAAGGCATGGGACTGGACGGCCGCATCGGCGCGAAGTTTCTCCATCCGGGCCCCGGCTATGGCGGCTCGTGCTTCCCCAAGGACACCCTCGCCCTGACCCGCATCGCTCGCGACCACGACTATCGTTTTCAGATCGTGGAGAGCGTGGTCGAGGTCAACGAGCGGCAGAAACAACGCGCCCTCGACTTGGTGCTGGAGGAGCTGGGAGAGCCCCAGGGCAAGACCGTCGCGTTGCTCGGCCTCGCCTTCAAGCCCAACACCGACGACATGCGCGAATCCCCTACCCTGGTGATCGTCCGCGGCCTGCAACAGGCCGGGGTGACAGTGCGCGCCTACGATCCGGCGGCGATGGAAACGTCCAAGGCCGAGCTGTCGAACATCGTCTATTGCAACGACGCGTACGATGCAGCCGAGGGCAGCGACTGTCTGGTGCTGGCGACCGAGTGGAATGTGTTCCGCAATCTCGACCTGGAGCGGCTCAAGAGCAGCATGCGCACCCCAACCTTCATCGACCTGCGCAACGTATACCACCCCAAACGGGTCACCGAGATCGGCTTCAAGTATCGCAGCATTGGCCGACCGTGCGGCATGGAGGGGGGCAAGTAGGCGCGCGGCACCCGCACCGCGCCTGTCGCTGAAGCCCCCCTTCATAATACAGGCTACAGCCCGAGGGACACCGTTCGCCCACCACGCCTGCTGGTCGGTTGAGACCGGCTTTCCCGCGCTTACTGCCCTCGCCCGTGGAGACCACATGAAGGGGCGAGTCCTCGTCATCACCTTGCTAGTGGCGGCTCTGGTTGCCCTCGGATCCATGGCCACCACCGCGCCGGTCCTGGCCATCGACCGGGCGGTCTTGCTCTTCGTCCAGCGCCACCTGCGAGTGACGTGGCTCGATGCCATCTTCCTCCACCTCACCCTCCTGGGCGACGCCGCCCTGATCCTCACCCTGCTCCTCTGGGCGGCGCTTGTCGTGCGGCGCCCATTCGTCGGCGACGCCCTGGTCACCCTGGCCCTCACCGCCGTCACGGTCGCCCTGTTCAAGCACCTCTTCGCACACCCACGGCCACCCGCCCTGGTCGAGGGGCTACGGGTTCTCGGCCCCTACCTGAGGAACTTTTCCTTCCCCTCGGGACACACCACCACGGCGGTGGCGGTGGCGTGGGTGCTCGCGAAGAGATTTCCCGCCGTCGCAGTACCGTTGTTAGCCCTGGCCGGCCTCGTGGCCTTCAGCCGCGTCTACAATGGCGTCCACTTTCCCATCGACATGGTAGCCGGCTGCCTGCTGGGCAGTGCTATCGGCCTCGCCGTAGACGCCGCCCGGCCGGTGCTCGATCGCTTGTGGTCACGCCTGCGCCTGCACCGCAGCCAACCCCGCGGCCACATCCTCCACGCCCTCCTCCTGTTCTTGATCGGCCTGCTCCTCACCTGGCAGGCGTTCAAGACCAAGATGGTCCCGGATAGCTGGCGCTGGCCCCTCCTGATGATCGGCGTCGCCTCCTGCCTCACCGCCTACCAACGCTCCCGCCCCCTCCTTTTCCGCCGGCCGCACTGACCGCGGAGAGGCAGCGGGCAATGCGGCGCTTCCAGCCGCCACCGTAGGAGAGGGGTTGATCCGCGCGTGGACGCAAAGGCACGCGAGTCGACTCCGCCAGCAACGACCATACCGCGGCCTTCCGCGGTGTGTTCCACCAGCACTTCGCGCCGGGGATCGTGCCGATGGCGTACCGATGCACGGACCTGCCGGCCTCCCCTGGCCCGCCGTCACCCGCCAGCCACCTCGGCGGTGAGGAGGTCGGTGCGGCCCACCAACCCCACCAGCCGGCCATCGCCATCGACCACCGGCAGATAGCGGTAGCCGGTCGCTGCGATGAGGCGCACCGCCTCCTCGATGGGGGCCTCGGGGCGGATGGTCGTCACCTGCCGGTCCAGGAGCGCCTCGGCGCTGGTCTGCTGAAGTGCCTCCGCCAGGCTGCGGTGGCGGGTGGCGAGGCCATGGAGGGAGACCTTGCCGGTGACGAGCTCCCAGAGGCCGCGGCCGTGGCCGGCAAGATGGCCCACCAGGGTGCGGTCGAAGACCAGGCCCAGGAAGTGGTCCCCGTTGTCCAGGACCGGGACACAGCAGCGGCCGGTCGCGAGGAAGAGTTCCAGGAGGTCGCTCAAGGAACCATCGGTGCGCACCGCCTCCGGGCGTGGGCGCATGGCGTCGGCGACGGTCCGCGCCCGCATCAGGTCGACGTGCTCCGCACCCTTGGCGTACCACCCGGGGGTGTGGTGGGTGATCGCCTTGAGGATGTCGAGGCGGGCGAAGAGGCCGGTGAGGCGCCCCTCCTCATCCACCGCGGGCAGGCGCTTGTGCCCCGTCTCTTCCAGCAACCGCACCGCATCCGGAAGGTAGGTATCGTCACGTACCGTGTCCGCCGGCGTGGTCATGACGTCCCGTGCCCACTTGCCGGAGAGGGGCGCAAGGACCTCCCGGGCATCCTCCTCGTTGAGGATCGCGAACAGCCCGGCACGCAATGACAGGTAGCCCTGCTGGAAGAGATCGCGCTGGCTGAGCACCCCCACCACCCGCCGCCCCTCGTCGACCACCGGCAGGGCAACGAGGCCGCCGGCCACGAGACGGCGGGCGGCCTCATCCAGACCCAGCTCCGGCGTCGCCACGGTGACCGACGGGTTCATCACGTGGCGCACCTGCAGGTGGTTGGGAATCAGCCGCTTGGCGGTGCGGTGCACGACCACCGGCGCCGGCGCCACCGTGACGATGCCGTCGACCACCTCGCGGTCGAGGAGGTCGAGGACCGCCTGGGTGTCGGCCTCCGGCACGATGATCTCCACCTTTTTGGGGAGCGCGGTGGAGAGGACGAGGATCTTGGTGGTCGCCACCTCCCCGTTCTCGAAGCACCCCTCACTCGCCGGGGTGACCAGGCAGCGGGCGCAGAGACCGAGGCGGCGGACCTTCTCCACCAGGTCGCGGGGGTTGTCCCGCCCCTCGCGCAGGAAGACGGTCACCAGGGTATACGGAATCAGGCTCATGGTCCCCGCTCCTCGTCATTCCGTCGCACGAACGATGCCCACCACGATCACAGCACCCGCCCCAGCCAGTAGGATCGAACGCATCATCGCCACACCCGGGGACCCATCGTACCGGAACCGGCCGCACGCCGGGAGGACCAGCACGGGTGAGCCGGCAACTGCTTGACTCAATGGCGCCAAAACACGCAGGCGAAAGGGGGAAGCGTCAACCACCGTGCGAATCGGGTTGAGCCGCGTATGGACGCGAATGAACGCAGATAGGATCCGCCTACAGCAACCACCCTGCTTCCTTCTACGGAGTCTTGAAGGTTCTCGCGCGCAGGCGCAGAGGGGGCGGCACAGCGGTTTCCTGTGGGATGGGCTACTCCGGCTTGGTGCCCTTGGCGGCGCGGCCGGTGAGGGCGTGGCGCACGTCGATGGCGAGGCTGAACATGGCGGGGACGAGCAGCAGGGTGAAGGCGGCGGAGAGGGCGAGGCCGCCGACGACCACGGACCCCAGTCCGCGGTAGAGTTCGCTCCCCGCGCCGGGGAAGAGCACCAGCGGCAGCATACCGAAGACCGACGTACCCACCGACATGGAGATCGGACGCACGCGGGTACGCACCGACTCGCGCAGGGCCGCGTGGCTCTCCATGCCGGCGTCGCGCATGAAGTTGAGCGCCTGGTGGACGATCAGGATCGCGTTGTTGACCACCGTCCCCACCAGAATGATGAAGCCGAGCATGGTAAGCACATCCAGGGCCTGGTAGGCGATGAAGACGTTCACCAGCCATAGGCCGAGGAAGCCGCCCGCCATCGCCATGGGGACGGAGAACATGATCACCAGGGGATAGAAGAAGCTCTCGAACAGGGCGGCCATCAGCAGGTAGGTGATCGCCAGGGCGAGGAGAAAGTTCCATTGCAGGACGTTGAAGGTGGTGCGCAGCTTGTCGGCGGTGCCGGCCAGCCGCACCCGTACGTCCTTGCCCACCACCCCTTCCGTCTCCATGGGAGCGATCACCTTCTCCAGGATCGTCTCCATCGCCGCCTCCAAAGGGGTCTCCTCCGGGGGACGCACGTCGAGGCTGATGGTGCGCTGGCGCTCCGAGTGGTTGATCTGTTCCGGTCCCGCCATGAGACGGACCTGCGCCAGGGCGCCGAGGGGCAGGGTCTGGCCCCCCGGCGCGCGGATCAGGAGGCCCGCGAAGTCCTGGGTGCGGCTGGCAAATTCCTCCCCGCCCATCACCGTCAGGTCCAGCTCGTTGCCACCGACGTTCACCGTGCTCGCCTTGGTGCCGTCCAGCAGGGCGTCGACGGCGATCCCCAGCTCGTGGGCCGTGAGGCCGAGATCGGCGAGCCGCACGCGATCCGGGAGGACACGGATCTCCGGATTGGCGAGGTCGAGGCTCGGCACCGGCCGGATCTGCGCGCCCGGGATCGCCTGGGTAATCGCCCCGAAGGCGCGTCCGCCCACCGCCACCAGGCGCGTAATGTCGTCGCCCGAGAATTCTACGCTGATGGTGCGGCCGCCGGAGAGCGAGCGATCGAAGAGCGAGGTCTGGGTGACGACGGCGATCATCCCCGGCACCTGCGCCAGGCGCTGCTGCATGTACGGGATCAGCTCGCGGATGCGCCGCGAGTCCCTGGCCCTCACCCCCATGAAGATCTGCCGGCCGCGGGCCACGTAGAAGAAGTTCTTGATCGCCGGCGGTTCGTCGGGCCCGGTGCTCTCCCGCTCCCACAGCGGGGCTAGCTGTGCCTCCAGCTCCCCGCCGATGCGATTGAACTCCTCCACGTTGTAGCCCGGCGGCGGCAGGAGGAGACCGATGATCAGGTTGCGGTTGCCGGTGGGCAGGTACTCGGGCTTGGGTGCGAGAAACCAGGCGGCGGCAAGCGACGCACCCGTCAGGCCGGCGATCACCAGCAGCTTGAGCACGAGGCTGCGGCTGATGCGGTAGGCAAGCTCGGCGAGCCAGTCGGTGAACCGCTCCGCCAGCGCCACCAGGCCGAACAGCCCGCGCAGGTTCCGGCCGTGCTGCGCCTCGGCCGCGAGCGTCGCATCACCCAGGACCCGGGCGGCGAACGACGGGATCACAGACACGGAGACCAGCAGCGACAGCCCCACCGCCCCGCAGATCGCGATGGCGATGTCGCGGAAGAGCTGGCCCGCTTCCTCGACGATGAACAGGATCGGCAGGAAGACCGCGATGGTGGTCAGGGTGGAGGAGAGCACCGCCCCCCACACCTCCCGGGCGCCATCGATGGCCGCCTGCCTGCGCCCCTTGCCCATCTGCAGGTGGCGAAAGATGTTCTCCAGCACGACGATCGCGTTGTCCACCACCATGCCGACGGCGAACGCCAGGCCCGCAAGGGAGACGACGTTGATGGTGCGGCCCATCAGGCGCATGACGATGAAGGTCCCGACCACCGAGATGGGGATCGTCGTGGCAATGATCACCGTGGGCGAAAGGGTGCGCAGGAAGAGCAGCAGCACCAGCACCGCGAGCGTCCCGCCGACCCACAGGTTCTGCTGCACCAGGTCGATGGCCGAGGTGATGTACTCGGTCTCGTCGTAGACCTGGGTGAGGTAGAGCCCCTCGGCGCCGACCACGCCGTCGTTCAGCTCCTGCAACGCGGCCTTCAGGCCGGCCATCACCTCCAGGACGTTCGACCCCGACTCGCGCAGGGCGTTGACCGCCATCGCCGGCTCGCCGTTCTGGCGCACCGCGATGGTCTGCGTCTTGTAGCCGAAGCGGGCGGTAGCCACGTCGCGCACGAAGATGCGCTCGCCGGAGGCGGTCTTGAGGGCGATCTTCTCCACCTCCTCCGGGGCCACCAGCTCCGCCACCGTACGCACCACGTAGCGCCGTTTGCCCTCGTCGAAGCTGCCTGCGGAGATGTTGACGTTCTCGGCGTCGAGGGAGTGGATCAGCTCGCCGAGGGTGATGCCGTACGCGGCGAGCTTGGCCGGGTCCACCACCACCTGGAGCTCCCGCTCCCGCCCGCCGAGGACGTTGCTCCGGGCCACCCCCGGCACGCGCTCGAAGCGCGCCTTGACGTTGTCCTCCGTGAATTCCTGATAGGTGTAGATCGGCCGCGTGTTGCCCGGCTTAGGCTTGAGGATGAACCAGGCGATCGCCTGGTCGCCGGTGTTCACCGTAGACAGGACCGGGCGGTCGGCGTCCAGCGGGATGTCCTTCACCTGATTGAGGCGGTTGCTCGCCTTGAGCAGGGCGGCGTCCATGTCCGTGCCGGGCTCGAAGGTGAGGACCACCCGTCCCAGGCTGTCCTGGGACTCGGACTTCATCTCCACCACGCCCTCGACGCTCTTGAGCTGGTCCTCCTGGCGCTGGACGATCTCCGTCTCCACCTCCTCGGGGCTGGCACCGATCCACACGGTCTCCACCGTGATCTCCGGCCGCGACACCTCGGGGGTGAGCTGCACTGGGGTACGCACCAGGGAGATCACCCCGAATAGCACCACCAGCGCCACCCCGACGGTGACCGAGACCTGGCGCTCCACGGAGGTGGTGATGAGGCTCATCTTGGATGCTGAGACAGGATGATTCCCGCTGCGGGAGTCATACCGTCTAAGTCAGACGAGTCGCGCGAAGCAGCCGTGCAGTAACAGGGGCACCATGATCTCGTGGTGGCCGATGAGCTGGTAGGAGCGACCGCCGCGGCTGGTGGGACGGGCGAGCACGTTTTCGTGGGGACGGTAGTGGCGGATCATGTCGAGGTTAGCGGTGACGATGTCGGCTACCGGGTAGCCCTGGTTGCGACAGAGGGTCACCGCCTTGAGGAACACCTCCGGCAGGATCACCGAGCTGCCGCAGTTGATCCACACCCCGCCGCCCTCCAGGTCGGCCACCACCCGGCTGATGATCTTGAAGTCGACGAAGCTCGCCTCGCCGAGGGTGGCGCCGTTCATCTCCGGGTGCATGTGGACGATGTCGGTACCAATCGCTACGTGGACCGTGGCGGGGACCTGGCGCTCGGCGCAGCGGGCGAGCAACGAATACTCAGGGTGGGGTGCATCGCGCAGGATCGCCCGTCCCACGGCCTCGCCATAGCCGAGGCCGTCCTGTAATCCGGCCTGGACCGCGCGGTGGATCCATGCGCCGGTCTCCTGCCACATGCCGAACGAGCCATCCTCGATCCCCACCGCCACGTCCTCGGAGGTCGCGCCGATCAGGGCGATCTCCAGGTCGTGGATAGAGCCGGCGGAGTTCAAGGCGAATGCCGTGACGACCCCCCGGTCAAGGGCGTGGAGCAACAGCGGAGTGAGACCGGTCTTAAGGACGTGGGCGCCCATGGCCAGGACTACTGGGCGCCCGCGCTGCCGGGCCGTGACGATGGCGTCGATCAGGGAGCGCAGGTCATCGGCCGCGAGGATTTTGGGCAGGCCGTCGATGAAGGCGGCGATGTCCGGGACGCCTGTGACCGGCGCCGCGAAGTGGCCGGTGTTGACCTTGTTCGGCCGCTCCGCCAAGGGACGGGTCTTGCCCTTGGCGAGGTCGATCTGGGGAAAGGGCATGAGGGGAGAGTAGACAGTAGGGAGTAGACAGTAGACAGAGGGGAGCCGGCCTCAGGCCCGGAGTCGAGCCCTGCTGTCTACTGTCTACTGTCTACTACCTACTGTTGTCTACTTGTCACCCCGCACCCTCTTCTGACACCAGGGCCGCCTCCACCAAGTCACACAGGATATGCCCGATGGTGATGTGCAGCTCCTGTATGCGCGCGGTCTCCTCATGGGGGGCGACGAGGCAGAGGTCGACCAGCGCGCGCAGGGCACCGCCACCGCGGCCCGCGAGGCCGATGGTGCCCACGCCCAGCTGCCGCGCCGTCTCCACCGCCTGCAAGACGTTGGGCGAGTTGCCGCTGGTGGAGATGGCGATGAGCACGTCCCCGGCCTGGGCCAGGGCCTCGACCTGGCGCGCGAAGATCCGGTCGAAGCCATAATCGTTGCCGATGGCCGTGAGGGCCGAGGTGTCGGTGGTCAGGGCCACGGCGGGCAAGCCGCGTCGCTCGCGAGCGTAGCGCCCCACCAGCTCCGCGGCGATATGTTGCGCGTCGGCGGCAGAGCCGCCGTTACCGCACAGCAGCACCTTGCGACCCGCGCGGAGGGCGGCAATGACCTTCTCGGCGGCCGCCGCGACCGGTTCGGCCAGGGTTCGCGCCGCCTCCTGCTGGACGGCGGCACTGGCGAGGAATTGCTGGCGGATGGCGTCAAGCATCTTCAATAAAGGTAGGAGCCGATTCCCATCGGCGACCATTCTTGTGCTGTCCAGCGCTTGCCGTGCCACGCTCCGCGGGCGTGAATCGCCGATCGGAGTCGGCTCTTACCCTCTCCCCTACACACAGTCCACGCAGCGAACGATGCCGCGCTCCGACTGCTCGATGAAGGTGAGGAAGGTGCGGATCTCCGGGATGTCCGGCAGCTCCTTGCGCACCCGTTCCAGGGCTTCGCTCTGTGGGAGCTGGGAGCGGTAGAGGATCTCGAACGCCTCGCGGATGGTGTTGATCGCTTCGCGCGAGAACTTGCGCCGCCGCAGCCCCACCAGGTTGAGCCCCTGGGCCACGGCCCGGTTGCCGAGCACCGTGAGGAACGGCGGCACGTCGTTGGCTACCGCCGAGGCGCCGCCAATCATCGCGTGGTCACCGATGCGCACAAACTGGTGGACCGCAGACAGGCCGCCGATGATCGCGTGGTCGCCCACATGCACGTGCCCCGCCAGGGCGACGGTGTTGGCCAGGATCGCGTGGTTGCCCACCACCACGTCATGGGCGAGGTGCACTCCGACCATCAGCAGGTTGCCGTCGCCCACCACGGTGACCATCTGGTCGCCCTGGGTGCCGCGGTGGATGGTGACGAACTCGCGCACGGTGTTGCGATTCCCGATGCGCACCGCCGACTCCTCACCCTCGTACTTCAAGTCCTGGGGGACGTCGCCGATGGACACCGACTGGTGGATGCGGTTGTCCGCGCCGATCTCGGTGCGTCCCTGGATCACGGTGTAGGGACCCACGACGGTGCGTTCGCCGATCCGCACCTGGGGGCCGATGATCGCGAATGGGCCGACCTCGACACCGTCGGCGATCTGGGCCCCCTCCTCCACGATGGCGGTAGGATGGATCTTCACCATGGTTTTCCTCGCCGTCAGCTGATGGCTAATAGCTAACCGCTAATTGCTTTTTGGCGATCCACCACCATCGCCTTGAAATGCGCCTCGGTCACCAGATCCTCCCCGACGTGGGCCTTAGCCGCCATCATCCAGATGTTGGAGCGCTGCTTCACCAGCTCGACGCGGTAGCGCAGGGTATCACCCGGCAAGACCGGCCGGCGAAACTTCGCCTGGTCGATGGACATGAAGTAGATGACCTTGGTCGATGGGTCGTCCACGGTGGTCAATGCCAGGGCACCGGCAAGCTGTGCCATCCCCTCGATGATCAACACCCCGGGCATGATCGGGTGGCCAGGGAAGTGTCCCTGGAAGAACGGCTCGTTGATGGTGACGTTTTTGTATCCCTCGGCCGCCTGGTGACCGTCGATGGCGGTGATCCGATCCAGCAACAGGAACGGGTACCGGTGGGGCAGAATGGCCATGATCTCATTGATATCGAGCATGAGAACCTCACGTCTCGCTGGATAGGGATCGCAGGGCCTGGGTAAGCGCGTCGACCTGTTTACGGAGACCGGCGAGCTCTTTCCGCATCGCGGGGAGGCGCGGCACCGTGCCGATCACGCGGCGCCACTCGTGGTGCTCCTGGGCGGGTATGCCGGCGTACACCTTACCCGCCTCCAGGTTACCAGGCACACCGCTCATGGCCGCAATGGATACCCCGTTGCCGATGTGGATGTGGCCAGCGATCGCCGTGTGGCCGCCGATCGCCACGCCGGCACCGATCTCCGTGGAACCGGCAATGCCGACCATGGCGGTGATGATGGTGTGGTCACCGATCTGCACGTTGTGGGCGACCTGCACCAGATTATCGATCTTCACCCCGTTGCCGATCACCGTGTCCCCGAGGGCACCGCGATCGATCGTGGTGTTGCAGCCGATCTCCACGTCGTCGCCAAGGCGCACACCGCCGACCTGGGGAATTTTCAGAGCACCGCCCGCTTCTTGGGCGTAGCCGAAGCCGTCGCCACCGAGCACCGCACCGGGCTGAATGATGCATCGCTTGCCCAGGGTGACCCCCTCGCGAATCACGACGTTGGGGTAGAGGTAACAGTCGTCACCGATCACCGAGCCCTGACCGACGTACACGCCCGGCGACAGGGTGACACGATCGCCGATACGCGCTCCCATCGCCACGTGGCAACCGGCCATGAAATTCGGCTCCGCGCCGATAGTGGCATCTGGATGGACCACCGCGGCGGGGGAGATGCCGGCCGCCGCGTGGGTCCACGGGTGGAACAGACGCATCGCTCGGGCGAAGCCGAGGTACGGGTCGCCGCAACGCAGCACGGGCAGCCGGTCGCACGCGATGCCCGGGCCAAGGATCACCGCACCGGCGCGGGTCGTCTGCAAATGTTTCAGGTAACGGCGGTTGGCCACGAAGGTGAGGTCGTGAGGGCCGGCGCTCTCGATGGTCGCCATGCCCTGCACTCGCACCGCCGCATCACCCTCCACCGTCGCGTCGATCTGCTGTGCGAGCTCTTGCAGGCTCTTTTCCATTACCATCCCCTGGACGCCCTGACACCGTGCTCGGACCGTGTCCTCCGGGAAAACGGGGCTACGGCTTGCCGGCGGATGCCTGGTTGAAACGCTGGATCACCATATCGGTGATGTCCACCCCTTCGGCGGCATACAGGACGGGCCCGTTGGTGCCATCGAGGACGGCGGTGTAGCCACCCTCCTTGCCGATCTCGGCAATGACCTCCATGACCTTGGTCATCACCTGCCGGAGCACCTCCATCTGCTTGGCGTTAAACTCGTCCTGTCTGTCCTTCTTCAGCCGGTTGAAGTCCTTGATCCGCTGGCGTAGGTCCACCTCCCGTTCCTCACGCTTTTCTGGCGTGAGCACCGGCGCCTGCTTGTCCAGGTCCTCCTTGAGCACGGAGATCTCCTTGCCCTGTTTCTCCAGAACGGCCTTCTCTTGCTCGAATTTCCGTTTCAACAGTTCGCGCGCCTGTTTGCCTTTCTCCGAATCGTCGATCACCCGCTGCACGTCCACTACGGCGATCTTGGCATCGGCCCGCGCGACCGCCGCCGCCGCCAACATCGCAACCATCATCGCCAAGCACATCTTCCTCATCGACCTCTCCTTCGTTGTCTGCGTGAAGAGACCATTATCCGGCACCCGACCGCCAGGAGAAAGGCGGAACCGCGACCACCGGCCACCAGCGGGTGGCGCATCGGGTAATCCCTGATGACGAGCCGACTGGCAGCCCCTCTAACCCGCATTTCTCACCATGACTCTGCTGCGACCGCGCAACCGCCCGCATCTCCTAGCCGGGTCCTCGTCCGGGGTAGGAGCCGAATCCCTTCGGCGATCTGCCACATGGGGTCGCCGATAGAATCGGCTCCTACCGCGGGCCGGCCAGGGTCTACGCGCGTTTGCACGGTCTCGCCACGATCCCTGGTGAGAAATGCGGGCTAAAGAATCCAGGAAAGCAGCAGGAAGGCAGGAACGACTTCCCCAGCTACGGCGCGCGTTCCCCCCTTCCTGCGTTCCTAAACCTCCTGCTCTCCTGAGAGGGAAATGGACAGTGATGTCCCAGCCCGGCCGCTACGCGGAGGTGGCTCCACCGACTTAGAAGAAGGTGCCGATGGAGAACTCGAAGCGCGAGTTCTCCGAATCGCTTAGGTCATCCGAATCGGTGATCTTGTAGCCCCATTCGAGGCGCAGCGGGCCGAGGGGCGAGAGCCAGCGCAGGCCGAAGCCGGAGGAGACCTTCAGGTCGTCGAGCACCACCGGCTCCAGGCGACTCCATGCATCCCCCATGTCGAGGAACACCACACCCTTGAGCCCCGCCGCCTCCACCAGGGGAAAGGTCACCTCGAAATTGGCGAGGAGCATGAAGTTACCGCCGAGGTCGATACCCGCCCCCGGATTGCCGGTAAAATCCCCCGACTTGGGGCCGACCGAGCGCGGCGCGAAGCCGCGCAGGGAGTTGATCCCCCCGAGGTAGAAGCCCTCTAGCCGGTAGATGTCCTCCTTGGCGTCGTCATCGCTCTCGAAGTCGGCCAGGTAACCGGTGCGGAAGTGGAACCCAAAGACCGATTTCCAGAACAGGGGATGGAACCAGTTGTGCTCGGCGGAGAGCTTGAGGAAGTCGTTGTCGCCCGCGAGCGGTCCACCCGCGTACTCACTGCTTAGCTCCAACCGTGAACCGCGAGCCGGGTCGAAGATGCTGTCCACGGTGTTGCGCGTCCAGCCGAGGATGACGCTGCTCGAGACCGTATCCGTCGCCAGATCCTCTTCGTCGTCCGGATTGACGTCGTCGATCTCCAGGGAGTCGAGGCGGTAGCCGGCCTGACCGCTGTAATACTCGCCAAATGCCTTGGACACGGTCAGGGCGCCACCCCTGCTCTTGCGGTCGAAATCGTCGTATTGCTGGACGGTGTTGAAGATGTCCACCCGCCCGGTCATGTCGTAGCCGAACAGGTAAGGCTCCAGGTAGCGCAGGTTGATACGCGATCGCTCCTCCCCGAGCTCCAGGGAAAGGTTGAGCTTGCGGCCGGTACCGAACAGGTTGGCCTCACTGATCGAGAAGGTGCCGACGAAGCCGTCCGCCGAGCCCCAACCGGCGCCCATGGTGAGCGAGCCGGTCGGTCGCTCCTTTACCCGGATCTCCATGTCCAGGACGTTGCTCCCGACCCGCCGATTGGGGATGAGCTCGACGTTTTCGAAGTAGCCGAGGTTGTTGATGCGCTCGAACGAACGGCGCATCTTGCTGCTGTTGTATAGGTCGCCCTCGTCGAAGCGCAGCTCGCGACGGATCACCTTGTCACGGGTCCGGTCGTTGCCGGTGATCTGGATGTGACCGAGGTACGCCTTCTCCCCCTCTTCGAGGTCGAACACCAGGTCGACCTCGTGGGTCTCGGCGTCCGGTTGGGTGCGGGGCACGATGTCGACGAAAAAATACCCCTCGTCGCCATACCGCTCCGAGAGCTTGGCGATGTCCTTGCGCACGTTCTCCCGGCTGTACAGCTCGCCGACCACCGTATTGAGCCCCTCCAACAGCTTGTCCGTGGCGATGTGCTCGTTGCCGCGTAGGGCCAGAGAACGCACGGTGTACTGCGCCCCCTCGACGATGGAGAAAACCACCGTCGCCTCCTTGCGGTCCTCGGAGAGCCGTACCTCGGGTCCCCCGACCTTGGCCTCGATGAACCCCGCGTTGTGGTACAGGGCGCGGATCCGGTCCATGTCGACCTTGGCCACCTCCAGATTGTAGACCCCGGAACCGGTGAGCCAGGAGAACATGTTGTGCTTCTTGGTCGCCATCACCTTGCGGATCTCGCGTTCCTTGAAGTGGGTGTTGCCGGAGAAGACGATCTCCCGCACCGACACCTTGGCGCCCTCATCGATGGCGTAGGTGATCTCCACCCCGCCCGCCTGCGGTCGTTCCACCTGGGGCGTGACCTCGGCGAAGACGTAACCGTCCTTCTTGTACAGCTCCAGGATCCGCTTCCGGTCCTCTTCCACCCGCCGTGCGTCGTAGACGTCGCCGACCTTGACGTGCACCTCCGGGTCGATGAGGTCGTCGCGGATCTTGTCGTTGCCCCGGTGGGAGACCGCGACCACCGCCGGCTTCTCCACCACCCGAAAGGTGAGGGCGATCCCCCCCGGCACCTCCGTCGAGTCGACCTGGATGTCGTCGAACTGACCGAGCTTGAAGAGGGTGGCTATGTCATTGCGCAACAAGTAGCCGGAGTACGGCTTGCCCGGTCGGGTGAGGAGCTTGGACAGAATCGTCGCATTATCGACCCGGTGATTGCCCACCACCTCGATGGAGACCACCTGCTTGCCTTCCGGCGAGTCGGAGTACGACTCCTGGATGGACGCCACCAGCACCAGACAGACCACCGCCGCCGCAAGGAGAACCTTCATTCGGGTGACGGGATCTGGATGGCGCGCGAGGAACGCCGTGGCGCGGGCGTGAAGGTCGGTACCAGCAGCAACGCAGTGGTGGAGGACAGACTTCAAAGTGGGCGGAGTTTATAGCCCACGCTCGGCCGACTGCCAAGGACAGCCCTGGTCGAGCAGCGGCGGCGGAAGAGTCCGCACCGTAGGGGCACGGCATGCCATGCCCCTACCTACCGGGCCGCGTCCGGCTATGGCCGTTCCCTCGGCGCCACCGCCCGCCGCAGGCTCGCCACCTCCTGGCGGGTCAGGGGGCGGTAGGCGCCCGGTGCCAGCTCACCCAAGGCGAGGGGCCCCTCCCCTACCCGGATGAGCCGCTCCACCAGCAGGCCGCACCGTTGCACATAGCGCCGCACCAGGCGGTTGCGCCCCTCGCGAAAGGCGATCTCCAGCCAGGCGCTCTGCGGGTTCTTCCTCAGGAGACGGACCCGGGTCGGCCGCGCCGGTCCGTCCTCCAGGCGTAGCCCGCGACGCAGCTTGGCCACCTCCTGGGGTGTCGGGTGGCGACTGATCCGGGCGTGGTACACCTTCTCCACCCCGTAGCGCGGATGGGTGAGACGCGCCGCGAGGTCGCCGTCGTCGGTGAGCAACAGCAACCCCTCGGTGTCGTAGTCGAGGCGCCCCACGGGAAACAGGCGCGGGGTGTTGGCCGGCAAACAGTCCATCACCGTTGGCCGCTCGCGATCATCCTTCACCGTGCACACCACACGTCGCGGCTTGTGCAGCACGAGGTAGTGATAGCGTCTCCGCACCCGCACCCGCTGGCCGTCACAACGCACGTGGTCGGCGTCGGGGTCGATCGCCACGCCGAGGCGTAGGATCGGCTTGCCATTGACCTCCACGCGGCCGTCGAGGATCCACTCCTCCGCCTCGCGCCGCGAACACAACCCGGCGTCGGCGAGAAACTTCTGTAGTCGGACTCGGGGGATGGACTGCACGGATTGCCTACGAATGAGGTGTGTCGCGGTCGGTGGCCAGCGGTAAGGGACCGATCCCCTCGAGGTGGCGCCGCACCTCGGGCCGGATGAACATGTCGTCGAGTGGCAGGCGCGACACCTCCTTGGCCAGGGCACGCACCTTCTCTCGTAGCGTCAGCCTGCTGTTGACGATGATCAGGGCCTCGCCGCGCAGGGTACACGAGCCGCCGGTGAAGGTCGCACGCTCGTAGCGTACGGTCACTCCGAGGCGCTCTGCCACCTGCTCCAACTCCTCCTGTAGATCTGACAGCCTCATGGGCCAGTCTCTCCGCGGTCACGGCGACGGGTCAAGGCGGCGCCCGTGCGTGCGCCGCCGGTCAGCCGGCCGCCCGGCGCCGCCCCTCCCACAAGCGGATGAGGGCCGGCAGCACCACCAGATCCGCGGCCAGCGCGAGGGCAAGGGTAAGGCAGGTAAGGAGCCCGAAGCGGCGGGTGGGCGCAAACGAGGAGAGCACGAGAAGACCGAAGCCGGCCATCAACACGCTCGTTGTGAGCCACAGCGCACGGCCGCTGGTCGCCAGGGTCGCCGCCATCGCGTCCTCGATCCCCAGCCGGCGCTCGCGATGGTGGCGGTAACCGAGGGCCATGTGAATCGTGTCGTCCACGGCCAAGCCGAGGGCGACGGAGCCGGTCATGGCGGTCGACAGGTCGAGGGGAATACGCAGCCAACCCATCGTGCCCAGCACGCCGACCACGGGCAGCAGGTTGGGCAGCAGGGCCATGCCACTCCAACTCCAGGAGCCGAAAAGGGCACGGAACAACACCGCGATCAAGACCAAGGTGACGATTACGCCGCACGGCAGACCATAGTCGAGGGCATTCATCGTGTTGGCCTGATGCAGAGCATTCCCGGCCAGGCTTACATGGTACTGCAGTCCCACCGCCTCGGTCGCCGTCCGGCGTAGCCAGTCGGCCATCTCGACCATCCTCCGCGAGCTCAGCTCCGGAAGAAAGAGGAGGAGCCGCGCCACCTGCCGGTCGTTGCTGAGCAGGGCATTGGCGGGACCGCTGGCCCCGGCCAGCTCGGCCAGGAGGAGGAGCTGCGCCGCCTGTCCCCGGTCGATCCTCGTGCGACTGTCGGGCGCATCCCCCTGGAGCTCGTGGAGGAGGCCAGGAATGGCGTCCACCGACAGGACCAGCGGATGATTCAGACATGCGGCACGCAGCCGCTCCACGACCACCAACGGCTCCTCGTCGATCATCGAGCCACCGTCGCGCCGCTCCACCAACAGGCTGAGCGGTGTGGAACCGCCGAGGGCCGCCTCGGCCTGGCGGTAACCGATACGGAGAGGGTCATCGACCGCGAAGTAGCGCACGAGGTCGGTCTCCGACTCGATTTGCCGGATCCCGGGAGCGAGGACCACAAACGCCAGCAGGGCGATGGTGACCGTTGGCCGCGCCGTGTGGGCACCCCACCACCCGGTTCGCCCCACCTTTTCCAGCTCCACGGCGGGGCGATAGGGAAAGCGCCGCAGCAGCAAGGGCAACGTCACGACCGCGTGGAGAAAGGCGATGGTGATTCCTACCGCCGTCCAGGTGCCGGTGTCCCGCAGGGCGGGGACCCCCATGAAGCTGAGGCCGAGAAAACCGGCGATGGTGGTCACCGAGGTCCACACGCATGCCGGTCCGACCCGTTTCAAGGCGTGCACGACACCGCCGTGACCGGCGGCCGTGAGGAGATGGACCCCGTCGGTGAGGCCGATGACCAGGATCAGGGTCGGGACGATGACCGACACGATGGTCAGGGGCGCCCCCACCCACCCCATGAGCCCGAGGGTCCAGAGCGTCGCCAATAGTGCTGCCCCCACCGTGATCAAGGCGTGGCGCAGGGAGCGCAGGGCAAGGGCAAGCAGGCAGAAGCACACCACCGCCGCGGCAGGACCGACACGCAATCCGTCTGTGCGCAGGGATTCGCGGAGGGCCTCTTTGACCACCGGCGTCCCGACCATCCACCAGCGGCTCCCGGGGGGCATTTGGGCACGCAACAATGCCTCCAGCGTCGGCACCAGCTCGATCGAGTCACTGTTCTCGAGACCGAGGCGCAGGATGAGGGTCTCGCCATCCCGCCCCAGCAGCCGGCCACGTAGAGTCTGCTCCTGGAGGATCGCCGCGGTGTGGGTAGGGGTCGCCGCCGGTGGCAGCCACAACTCCCAGGAAAGGGTCTGGGGCCCGACCTGCAAACGGCGCGCCCGCGCCAGACTGCTTACCCACGCCACCGAATCAATCCCGGTGGCGCCGTCGTGCACCGCACGCAGGCCGTCCACCATCACCGGATCCAGCAGAGAAATACCCACCGGCGGTGCGACCACCGCCAGGAGCAGCTCGTCATTGTCGAAGCGCTCGCGCAATGCCTGGAAGGCGAGAAAGTCCGGGTCATCCTCCACGAGGAAGGCGTCGAGGCGCACGTCCAACTGCAAGCGCGGCAGGCCGGCAAGAAGCAGGACAGAGAGCAGACCCACCCACCACCACCACCGTCGGGGCCGCCGCATCAGGACAACGGTCCAGCGCGCAAAGAGCTCTTCCACCCCTCTTTGCAGGCGGCCGTCGAAGCGCGAGGACTCCATTGGCCTCACCCGTGCTCTCCCGGCTACCTGCCGCACGCTGGGCGGTGACGTGAGCGGCATCGCCGATTCACAGAACCCAACGCTGCCCATGCCCCGGCGTCCTGGGGCCCGCTAGCCACGCCCGGCGCCGATGGTCTCCTGTCACGCTGCCCAAATGCCACGTCTCAACCCTTGTCTTCCTTCTGCAACATCTCACGCAAGGGCTGTAGCCACGGGGTACGATTCACTACCCAGAGGGCGACGAAGGTAACGCCGACCAACAGCAGGCTGGCGGCCGTCGCGCGCAGGCCAAAGTCGCGCCGCACCCCGGCGCCGAAGACGACGAAGATGATCGCACCGGGCAACAGCCCGATCAGGGATCCGAAAAAGTAGTGGCGCGCCCGCACCCCGCTCACCGAGCACAGGAGGTTGCTGGCCAGCGCGGTGATGGGTAGCTGGCGGATCAAGATCATCGCCACGACGCCGTGCTGTCGCATCATGCGCCGCACCTCACCGATCCGTTCACCAAAACGCCGCCGCACATAGCGATGCCCCGCCCATCGTCCGATGTAGAACGTCAGCATGGCGGAGAACATGGTGGCGGCCATGGCCGTGACCAGTCCCATGGCGATGCCGAACAGCATGCCGCCCGCCAGGCTCACCACGGTGCGCGGCACACCCACCGAGATGACCACCGTGCCCACCGCGATGAACAGCGGCTTCGCCCACGTCCCGGCATCCCCGACCAACTCCTGCCACGGTGCCAGGTTTTCTGGGTCGAGATAGACCGACAACGGTGAGCGCCGCACACCGTAGATCAGGAGCATCAGCACCACCGCCATCGACACCGCCTTGAGCAACGCCCGGCGGGTCTCGGCTGCAGGAAGATCGGGACGCATGGTGTCTGTCGGTCGGTGGCGGTCACCGCGTTCAGCCTACGCCGACTGCTCCGCCGCTCCGGGGATCACACCACATTTTGCGCAGCGCGCCAACGCAAGCCGGAGCAGGAACCATCCCCGGCCGATGGCGGCAGGCAGGCGGTGCCGGAGCGGCGGTGACCCGGGAAGCCACCTCTTGCCGCAGATCGATGCATCTGCTAGGTGACCGGTCAGCTTACCTACCCTCCCACGCCGAGGAGTTTGTGCGCCGCGGTCTACTCCCGTCTCTCCTCCCGCTGCTCATCATCGCCTGCGGCCATCGCGCCGTGGTGGTCCAGGCCCCCGCGCCGGAGCCCCCGGCGGCGTTGCGCGACGGCGGCATAGTGTGGGTGGCGCCGGCGATCGATGGCCGCGATGGTGATGGAGCGGCGGCCAGCGATCCACGGGCCTTGGGATGGCGCCGTAACAACGTCGGCAGCGGCCGGCGGGCGGTGCGTCTCGATCGACCCGTGACAGAGTGGGCGACCGAGCGCCTGGTGGCGATCCTTGCCGTCCACGGCCTGACCGCGCGGGTCCTGGCGGCCGGTACCCCGCCGCCGGCGGTGTGGCTCCAGCCAACCGTCGCTGAGCTGGAGCTCGCTGCCGGGACCGAGGATCGGTTCACCACGGCCTTGTCTTTGGCGCTCCACCGGGCCGACTCAGCCTCGCCGGAGTGGCAGCAGACCGCGCGCCGGGATCACACCCAGTTCACCGGGGTCGGCGGCACCGCCATGGCCCATCTCACCCTGCTCATGCAGGAAGATATCGATGGCCTGTGGAACGAGCTGCTCCGCGCCCTCGGTACCCGGCCTTCTGCCCCCGTCACTCCCCCCACGGGGGGGCTGCAGATCGACACCACGCCGGCGGGGGCGCAGGTGTATATCGACGGCGCCTACTACGGCACCACCCCCTTCCACATCGACCTGCCATCGGGGGTGCACGAGGTGCGCCTTGAGCTTCCCCCACACCCTGCGGTCCAGCAACGGATGGGGATCGTCGCGGGGCGGACTACCGCGTTTGCCGTGGACCTCTCGCAAACCTCGGAATCATCCGACCGAATGCCCGTGCCGTCGCAGTAAACTTGTTGTTGACCTATTCGATGAAATTTAGCCAACCTCCCGGCGTTGCAGGGCACATCCCACCGTTCACGGCGTCGCGCGCCGTGGGCACACCACCCCCGGTCATGGAGGATCTCCTATGAAACGCTTCATTCTCGTTCCCCTCCTGGCAGCCCTGGCGCTGCCCCTGAGCGTCCTGCTCGCCCCCGACGATGCGGAGGCGATCCCCGCCTTCGCCCGGCAAACGAAACAGAAGTGCACCTACTGTCACGTCGCCTTCCCGAAGCTCAACGAGTTCGGCATCACCTTCAAAAACAACGGTTATCGCCTCCAGGGCACCAAGGGGACGGACGTCTGGGACATCCCGGCGTGGCCGGTCGCCGCCCTCGCCGAGATCGAGGTGGAGTGGGACGATTTCGACAAGGATGAACGCGGTGAGGACTCCCTCACCATCATGCAACCGGAGGTCGAGGTCTTCTGGGGCACCACCCTCGGGCCGCGCATCTCCACCTTCGGCGAGATCATCCTCGAGCGCGGCGAGGGCGCGGACCTGGGGCCGGTCTTCATCCAGTACAACGACCTGGTGGGCGAGGCCCAGCTCAACCTGCGCGCCGGCGCCTACGACGTCGACTTTAGCTTCCTCTCCCCCGCCCGCTCCATCGTCTTCGACGGCTACGCCGCCGAGGACCTGGGCTTCTTCGGCACCGCCGTCGGGTTGGAGGCCAACGGTCAGATCCTGCCGGAGGACGAGGGGCTGACCGTTCGCTATGCCCTGGGCTACACCCTGGACAACGACGCGGGTGCCCCCGGCAACGAGAGCGACCTTTCTGAGAGCGTCTACGGCACCGTCGAGCTGACCTTCATGGAGCAGACCCTCGGGGCCCACTACCAGCATCACGCCGGTGACGAGGCCGACATCGACCGCTGGTCGATCGCCGCCGAGCTCCACGGTGCCGGCGCGATTCTGACCCTCGCCTGGTTCGACGCGACCATGGACGGACCCTCCGGCGGCGACGATCTGGAGGGTGACGACATCCTCGTCGAGCTCCTCTACCCGGTGGGCGACTTCGTGGTCGGCGCCCGTTGGGACAAGCTCAGCGACGACGGGTTTACCGGTGACGGTGACTTCGAGCAGTGGACCCTCCACGCCTCCTGGTACACCCGCCCCAATGTCCAGCTCGGCGCCGAGCTCCGCTTCCTCGACTTCGAAGAGAGCTCTTCGGGTGCCGACGACGAAGACGAGGCGATCAAGGGCCGCCTGATCGCCCGCTTCGGCTTCTAAGCGTCCCGCCGGTCTTTCATTCCAGGGGGCGGGGCGATGCCCCGCCCCTTTTTTTTCACCTCGCGAGGTCCGCCATGCGCGCCGCGAATGCCTTGATTCCCGCCGTGATGCTCCTCTTCGTCCCGCCCACCCTGGGGGCGGAAAAGACCTACGAGGCCACCCCCAAGCTCCTGAAGGAGGGGGCCAAGCTCTACTCCCAGTACTGCGCCGAGTGCCACGGCGAGGACGGCAAGGGTCTGGGGCCGGCGGCGCAGTCGCTGGGGATGGTGTGCCGCGACTTCACCGAGGCGATCTTCGAGTTCCGCACCACGCCGTCGGGTTATCTGCCGGCGGACGAGGACCTGTACCGCACCCTCACCAAGGGGATCCGCCTCTCCATGGAGTCGGCGAAGAACATGCGCCCCTTCAAGGATCTCTCCTCCAAGAAGCGCTGGGCCCTGGTGCACTACCTCAAGACCTTCTCGCCGCGCTGGGGCGACCCGGAGGAACACGCCGAGCCTATTACCATCCCCGAACCACCGCCCGCCACCCGCGAGGCGATCGAGCGGGGCAAGGAGCTCTGGCAGAAGGTCCAGTGCTGGCATTGCCACGGTCCGGACGGCCGCGGCGACGGCCCCTCGGCCCCCGGTCTCAAGGACCACCGCGGCAATCCGAGCCCGCCGGCGGATCTCACGAATCCCGAGTTGATCGAGGGCGGCGCCACGCCGGCGGACATCTACCGGACCTTCACCACCGGCCTGAACGGCACCCCGATGCCGTCGTTTGAGGACAGCCTCGATGATGGCCAGCGCTGGGATCTCGTGTATTTCGTTCTGACCTTCGGTCTCGGCGTGGATGGCGTCCTCGATCGGTACGGGCGGTAGCCAGCAGCCTGCCCGCAAAAAAAAAGACAGGCCGGTGTGGGAGAGGGCCGGCCTGCGGACTGAGCCAGTCGGTGAGAGGAGGTACTGGCTCAGAAACGCGGCGATGGTCGTCTCGGGATCGCCCACGCACTCTCCGCCGCTCCACCACTCGATACCGGCGAGCGCCCACGGTCACCGACCGCCGCAACGCGGCGCGGTTCGCAGGCGCCTACTCGCTGTACGCCGGGAAGCGGCGGCACAGCGCGGTAACCTCGCCGCGCACCCGGCGCTGCACCGCCGTGTCGCCCGGGTCGCGCAGGATCTTGTCGATCCAGTCGGCGACCTGTAGCGCCTCCTCGGTGCCCATGCCGCGGGTGGTCATCACCGGCGTGCCGAGACGGACGCCACTGGTCACCACCGGCGGCTGCGGATCGTTGGGGATACCGTTCTTGTTGCAGGTGAGGCCCGCCGCGTGCAGGGCGGCCTCGGCATCGGCGCCGGTCACCCCCTTGTTACGCAGGTCGACCAGCACCAGGTGGTTGTCGGTGCCGCCGGAGATGAGGTCGAAGCCGTGCGCCACGAGGCGCTCGCCCAGGGCCCGGGCGTTGGCCAACACCTGCCGTTGGTAGTCGACGAAGGCGGGCTGCAGGGCCTCGTGCAAGGCCACCGCCTTGGCCGCGATGGTGTGGACCAGTGGTCCCCCCTGGAGCCCGGGGAAGAGGATCTTGTCCACCGCCTTGGCGTGCTCCGCGGTGCACATCACCATGCCACCGCGCGGTCCGCGCAGGGTCTTGTGGGTCGTGGTCGTGACGAAGTCGGCATACCCCACCGGGCTGGGATGGAGACCGGCGGCCACCGGTCCGGCGATGTGCGCGATGTCCGCCATCAGGTACGCCTTGTGCTCATTGGCGATGTCGTGGAAGGCCTGCCAGTCGAAGAAGCGCGGGTAGGCGGAGGCGCCGGTGACGATCATCCGCGGCTGGACGATGGCCGCGATGCGCGCCACCTCCGCCATGTCGATCCGTCCGGTAGCCACGTCGACACCGTAGAAGAACGACGAAAAGAGCTTGCCGGAAAAGCTCACCTTGGCACCGTGGGTGAGGTGCCCGCCATGCGCCAGGGACATACCGAGGATCTTGTCGCCCGGCTTCAATACCGCCAGGTAGGCGGTCATGTTCGCGGAGCTGCCCGAGTGCGGCTGAACGTTCGCGTGGTCCACCTTGAAGAGCCGCTTGGCACGCTCGATGGCCAGGGCCTCCACCGTGTCGGCGTTCTCGCAGCCGGCATAGTAGCGCTTGCCCGGGTAGCCCTCGGCGTACTTGTTGGTGAGCAATGACCCCTGGGCCGCGAGCACCGCCTCCGAGGCGTAGTTCTCGCTGGCGATCAGGACCAGGGTGTCGTTCTCTCGCTCGCGCTCGGCATCCAGGGCGGCCGCGACCTCGGGATCGACTGCGCGGAGGGCATCGGTGGTATTGGCAAGCTTGAGCATAGATGACTCTCCAATCCGCGACGGTCTGACAGCTACGACGTCGCACAATCCTCTAAGGAAGGCAGGAAAGCAGGAAGAGGGAAGAGTCGGCAACCCATGAGAGAAGGATTTCCTGCCTTCCTGCTTTCCTTGCAGAGGAATGCGTCCGCGGTGCCAAAACGGGTACCGCGGCTCACCGGTGTCGGTTTTCGTGCCGGTGGATCTTCTCCACACGGACGGTGTGGCGCCCCCCCTCGAAGGATGTGTCGAGCCACACCTCGACGATCTCTTCCGCGACCCCGGGGCCGGTGACCCGTTCCCCCAGGACCAGGATGTTGGCGTCGTTGTGCAGGCGGGACATGCGCGCGGTGTAGGTGTCGTGACACAGGGCCGCGCGCACCCCGAAGAACTTGTTGGCGGCGATCGACATGCCGATGCCGGTGCCGCAGATCAGGATGCCGCGATCGTAGTCGCCGTTGGCGACCCCGCTCGCCACCTTGGCGGCAAAGTCCGGGTAGTCAACCGAGGCCACATCGTTGGTTCCGAGGTCGACGAACGGGATACCGCGCCGTTCCAGGGCGCGCACCACGACCTCCTTGAGATGCACGCCGCCGTGATCGGCGCCGACGGCCAGCATCAGCGTTCCCCCTGCGAGCCGGATCCACCGGCGGTGAAGCAGTGCTCGGCGGCCGGGAAGAGACCCGCCTCGACCTCGTCCTTGTACGCCCGCACCGCCGCGGTCACGCCCGCCTGAAGGTCGGCGTAGCGCTTCACGAAGCGCATCGGCTTTCCGTCAGAAAGACCCAAAATATCGTGAAAAACAAGGACCTGCCCGGAGCAGTCGGGTCCTGCCCCGATGCCGATGGTGGGGATCGTCAGGCGGTCGGTGATCTGCTCTGCGACCTCCCGCGGCACACATTCCAAGACCACCGACCACGCCCCCGCCTCCTGCACCGCCAGGGCATCGGCGAGGAGTCGGTCGGCATCGCGCTGCACCCGATAACCGCCGAGTTGGTGAATCGACTGGGGGGTGAGACCGATGTGGGCCATCACCGGGATGTCGGCGCGCACGATCGCCGCGATCTGCTCCGCCATACGCATCCCGCCCTCCAGCTTCACACAGCCACAGCCGCCCTCCTTCACGAGCCGACCGGCGCTGCGCACCGCCTGGGCTGGGCCCTCCTGATAGCTCATGAACGGCAGATCGCCGATCACCAGGGCGTACGGCGCCCCACGGCTCACCATCTCGCAGTGGTAGACCATCTGGTCGAGGGTCACACCGAGGGTATTGGCTCGCCCCTGCACCACCATGCCGAGGGAGTCGCCGACCATGATCGTGTCGACCCCCGCGGCGGCCACGAGCCGCGCGCCGCCGTAGTCGTAGGCGGTGAGGATCACCAGACGCCGCCCCTCCCGGGCGCGCTGGAGGAGTTCGGGTACGGTGGTGGACATGGCGGACGGGCGGCGCGATGAACGGAGGCGAACTATACCATGGGGAGAGCGCCGCCGCTCGATCCCACCGGCGGCCACGTCACTCGGCCGGCAGCTTCGCCCGCAGCGCGTCGCGATCGATCCACCACTCCCCGTCCACCATCTTGTCCAATGCCTGGGAGAGGATGGGGAGGAAGACGCCCGGGTCGTCGAGTTGATTGGTCTTGTACCAGATCTCAAAATCGCGCTCGTCGTGCACCTTGCCGTGGGTCCACGCCACCGCGTTGAGCATGCGTGCGGCCTTCTCCTGCACCCGCTCCCCGGCCTCTCCCGCGGGGGCGCGCATCTGTGCCACGTAGTTGGCCGTAGTCGCGGCCACCGCGCCGATGTCGTCGTGGGCCGCCTCCTCCACCAAGTGGCCGAGGAGGCCGACGGAGAGCTCCGGATCGATGGGATAGGTGACGGCGAGCCACAGGCCGTGGGCCAGGGCCTTGAGTGCCTCGGGCTGGCCCGACTCGAACAGGGCGTCGCACGCCTCCACCGCTCCGACCCAGTTCTCGATCCCCGCACAGATCGCGAAGGCGTAGCGTGCCGCCTCCCACGCCGCGGGGGAATTGCCGAGCTCGTTTTCTACCCTGCCGAGGGCCACCAGCAGCTCGGCCCGGCGGGCCGGTTGATCCGGACCGACGAATTTCAGGCCCCGCTGGAGTGCGGCGCGCTGGCGCTGGGGGGAGTCGGCCGGCTGGCCGTGGTCCGGCATGGACTCCGGACCGGCGAGGCCAAAGTGCAAGGGCTGTTCACTCATGGATTGGGTTCCTCATTCTTATCCATCATGGACCGCCGCGATGGTGCGGCAAGGCGCGAGCCCGCCTCGCTCCCTCGTTATGTAACCGCCCGCGGACCACTCCACCAGGAAAGGGCGCGTTGTGGAGGGCGGCAGCTTCCGGTAATTTTTCTCCTCCTCGGGAGTCCGCTGCGCCGTCGCGCCATCGTCGCGGGCGACGCTCCGGACCGCCGGCGATACCCTGTGACGAATGGAGCCAGAACAATGAGCAAATCCCTCGACTACCTGATCCAGACCCGCCCCGAGGCGATGACCGCCTACTTCGACTTCCTCAAGAAGTCGGCCACCCACCTGGACAAGAAGACCGCCGCCCTGATCTCGGTGATCACCAAGATCGCGGTCCAGACCGAGGGCGGGCTGCGCCAGTACCTGCCGCGGGCCCTGCGCGAGGGTGCGACCGCCGACGAGGTGATCGACGCGATCCTGTTCGCCTTCCCGGCCCTCGGCCTGGCGAAGATCGTCTGGGCCTTCGACATCATCCTCGACATGGAGATCCCGGAGTTCCAACCGGTCATGCTCGGCACGAAGCCCGCGTGGCACGACGTGGTCGCCGGCGGCGACGTCGCGTCCGGCGCGACGGTGCGCACCGAGGCCGACGGCCGCAAGCTCCTCGTCCACCGCAACGGCGATGGCTTCCTGGTCTTTGACTCCCACTGCCCCCACCAGTCCACCGACATCCCCCTGGAGCTGGACGGCAACACCCTCACCTGCCCGAAGCACCACTGGGAGTTCGACATCTGCACGGGCAAATGCATCAAGGTAGGGAAACGGCCGCTCAAACAGTTCGAGAACAAGGTGGAGAACGGCCGACTGCTGGTGTACTGGTAACGCGGGCAGGGGGTTCGGGACTAGGAAACGGCCGCGAGCCCTGGGGGCTGGCAGTGGACCTTCCCGTCCCTCTCCTACCCTCACTACCACCACCTCCTCCCCGCAACCCCCTATCCCCTATCTCAGCATGTCCTACACCACCGACACCCTCGACGCCTTTTCCGCCCGCCTCGCCTCCAAGGCGTCCACGCCGGGGGGCGGAGCGGCCGCCGGCTTGGTCGGTGCCCTGGGCGCGGCCCTTGCCGCCATGGTCGCCAACCTCACGGTCGGCAAGGAGAAATTCGCCGCCGTCGAGGGAGAGATGCAGGAGATCGTCGCCGATGCGGAGCGGCTGCGCGCCGCGCTGCTCAACTTAATGGACCGCGACACCGAGGCCTTCGACCAGGTGATGGCGTGCTATCGCATGCCCAAGGAGAGCGACGCGGACAAGGCGACCCGCAAACAAGCGTTGCAGTTGGCCCTCGACACAGCCGGCGAGGCATCGCTGGACATCTGCCGTGCCTGCTCTGAGGTAATCCCCCTGTGCCGCGCCACCGCCGAACGCGGCAACCCGATGCTGGTCAGCGATGCCGGATGCGCCGTCGCCTTTGCCGAGGCGGGCCTGCAGGCAGCGCTAATCACCGTGAAGATCAACGCCGACAGCCTCGCCGATCGTGACCGGGCGGAAGAGCTGTGGAGCGAGGGTCAGGTCCTGGCGATCGCCGCCGCCGAGGAGCGCCAGAAGATACTGGAGATCGTCTACGGGAGGCTCGCCTGATGACGGCCGCCCGCAGCCTGCACCCACGGCCGGAAGATGCGGGTAGATGTGCACCCGCAGCAGATCGGGAGTAAGGAATGCGGGCGCAGATCATCGATGGCAAGGCGATCGCCGCACAGATCAAGGAGCGACTTGCCCAGGAAATGATGGCCCTCCCCGAGGAGAGCACACCGTGCCTCGCCACCCTCCTGGTGGGCGATGACTACGGCGCCGCCCAGTACCGCGGCCAGATCGAGCGCCTCGCCACCGGCATGGGTTACCGCTACGTGGACGCTCGCCTGCCGGCCAACGCCGACCTCCCATCCATCCAGGCGCATGTGCGCGAGCTCGCCGACGACGCCTCCGTTCACGGTATCCTCCCTCTGCGTCCCTTCCCGAAAGGGGTCAGCGACGACGCGGTCATCCAGTGTCTCCCGCCCTCCAAGGACATCGACGGCTTCCACCCAAACAACCTCGGCCGCCTCCTCCTCGACGTCCCGCGCCTCGTCCCCTCTACGGCCCGCGCCTGCATGGTCGCCCTCGATGCGGCGGGCATCGAGCTCAAGGGCAAGGAAGTGGTAGTGGTCGGACGCAGTGCCACCGTCGGCAAGCCCGTGGGGCTGCTGTGTATGGCACGTCATGCCACGGTGACCACCCTCCACTCCCGCACCCGCGACCTTCTCTTCCACACCCGCCGCGCCGACGTGCTGATCGCCGCCATCGGTCGCCCGCACTTCGTCACCGCCGATCACGTCGGCAACGGGGCCGTGGTGATCGACGTGGGGATCAACTGGGAGGAGTACGTCGATGAAGCCGGCACCCAGCAAGGCCGCACCGTCGGTGATGTGGACACCGCCGCGGTGATGGAGAAAGCGTCACACATCACGCCGGTTCCCGGCGGCATCGGCGCCATCACCAACGCATGCCTGCTCGAGAATACCCTCCAGGCACTACGGCTACAGATGGCAGGATGACTAACCCTAGCCGGGGGCGCGGGCAGTCCCAAGAGCGCTACAACGCCGAGGCATCAAGAAGAGGCTAAAGTCGGCCGTACCGTCGCTCCCCGTGTGGCGGCTGCTAGCGGGTGCGGCCTGCGGCGGCGAGTCCCTGCATGACCGGGTAGCGCGTCTCGTACAGGGAGCGGGTGAGGAGGACCTGGCAGCCGAGGTTTTTCTCGGCGTTGATCAGCAGAGGCCCCTGCAAGTTGGCGGTAGTCTTCTCCGGGTCCTCGCTGATCGTAAGGATGACCTGTACCTGGGCACGCTTGGCGTCGGTGAGGCGGATCGCCGCCGTCTCGGCGGGCCCGAGTTTTACCTGGTAGCCGGGGAAGATGATGACCGGATCGACGACGATGAAGGCGATCGCGCCGTCGTCCAGGGATTGGAGCCAGCGAAAGGGGGTTATCTCTTCGTCCTCAATGAGGACGAAGTCGTGGCACTCCTCGAACCCGGGGATCCCTTCAAGGAAGTGGATCACCGCCTCGTCGGCCACCGCGATGTCACCGAGCTGGTTGCTCCGTATTCGCCTCATCTGCTCCTCCCCCTGCGGTCGCGCGTCAGCCATCGGTTTTCTTCCCCCGTGGCTTCATACTCTGCACGAGACCTGCCAGGCCGCTCTTTTGACTCTTGGCAGCGCGCCGATTCTCTTCCTGCATCAGCTCGAAGAGCTCACCCCGGTAGACGGCCACCTCGGGCGCCGCGTCGATCCCGATGCGGACCTGCTTTCCCCGAATCTCCAGGATCTTGATCTGCACCCCTCCGCCGATGACGATCGTCTGTCCTGACTTCCTTGTCAGAATTAACATGCGCTCCTTTCCGGATCACCGTAGGCGCCATTTATGGATACCGTATGGGAAATCCATTTCCGAGCTATAGGTAATCCAAGAGCGATCGCTGTAGGACTCTGGCGGCCGTACCCAGGGTCGCCTGAAAGACCGATTCCACTTGCGTCAGGCGCGTGATCGCCTCTGCCATGTCGGCGTCTTCAATCTCGGACCGCAGCCCCTCGATCGTCAAATTCCGTTGGGAAAGATCTTGCTTGGCGGAGTCGACCAAGTTCAGCCGGCCTCCGATGATACCGCGCCCCTCGCTCATCTGTCCGACGGCCCCATCGAGTTGATCGATGACCGCTTGAATGGCCGCCTGATCGTCGTCCTCCAGAGCGAACTTAAGGTCCTCCAGCGCCGCGAAGACACTCACACGCCCCGCGTCGGCGGTGCCATCGAGGTTACCGTCGCCTAGGTAGAGTTGATGGCCGCGCACGTTCGCCGCCACCCTTTGGCCCTCGCCCACCGGCACCATGATCTCGTTGCTGTCCCCCCGGTAGACCATGCGCGGCACGATGCGGAAGCTGTCCCCCGCCGCCGGTGCGCCGTCGATCACGACCTCGTTGCCGTTGCCATCGAAGTCAATCGGCGCACCGGTGGTGTACGTACCACTGGCCACCGTCAGGCCCGTGCCGGCCTCGAAGACTTCGTAGGTGGCGGGATCGGTGAAGCGAATCTCGTAGCGTGACCCCCCGACGGCGTCTCCGTCGAAAATACCCACCGCAATGGTACCGGTGCCCGTGTTGCCGGCACTGGCAGAAATCTGCAGGTCACGGATGAAGGGCGGTTTGTCGCTGAGATAGCCAGCGAAGAGGTGGCGCGCGCCGAGCTGCGTGTTCCCTAGGCGTTTGACCTCGTCGAGCTGCTGCGACACCTCGGTCGCGATCACGGCGCGTTGGCTGCGGTCCACCGATGCATTGGCCGCCTGGATCGCCAGCTCCAGCGTGCGATAGAGAACCTCCTGGGTCTGCCCCAGGACATTCTCTGCAACCCCCAGATTCGCCTCCAATGAGTCGAGGTTGCGCTCAAATTGGTCGTTCGCTGCCGTGAGCTGCTTGAGGCTGAGAACGCGAAAGGCGCCGGTAGGGTTGTCGGACGGGCGGTTGACCTGCTTGCCGGTAGCGACCTGCTCCTGCGCGATCGCCAACCGCCGCCCGTTGCGCGCGAGCTGGCTGCGGATGTTGTTCAAGAAAACGGTCTGTGTGACGCGAATCATCGGCTAATCCACCGACCCAACTGTGCTTCTTGCCTGGCCCTGGGACAGGCCGTCTCGGCGCTCGAGATCCGTGGCTGCCCATCAACCGTATCGGCTGATCGAGGCTACGTGTTCAGGAGGGTCTCCAACATCCGGTCGACCGTGGTAATGACCCTGGCCGCGGCTTGATAGGAGCGCTGGAACTCGACGAGATTGGCGGCCTCCTCGTCGATGGACACGCCGGAGACCGCCTCGCGCTGGGCGAGGACCTGATCGACCACCAAGGACTGCCGTTCTAGCCCCACGGTGGCGCGGCTGGAGTCGATACCCGCCTGCGACACCAGGCTGGAGAGCGAGTCGATCAGCGTGCCGGTGCCACCGGACATGATCGCCTGACTGTCCAGGGAGGCGATCCTCAGGGCATTTTCGTTGTCTGCCGGAAGACCGGTCAACGACAAGGCCGCGGCCACGCGCTGGGGGTTGGTCTCGATGGCTGAATCGACCGCGATCGAGCTGAAATAACTGGGGTTGATGTCCACCACGAAGAGATCCCCGGCCGCCGGGGGACCGCCGCCATTGGTGATCGTCGCGGACACGCCGTCGAAGAGGATGGGATTGCCGCTCACGTAGTTTGCCGGCGCTGCCGGCACCACCACTGCGCCGGTGTCGACGTCAGTGACCTGGTAACTGTCGGCGGCCACGAACGATATCTCGTAGCGATGGGCGGTGAACTGCGTGCCATCGACCACTGGCGTGGATGTGATCATCGCGCCGCCGGTGTTCGCCGGATTCGGTGCTCCCTGCATCGGGCTGAGAAAGAAATTGAGGCCGGTCGTGCCATCGATCGCATAGCCCTGCCGGTGGTAGGCGTTGACGTTGGCCGCCAGGAATACTGCGACCTCATTGAGTCCCTCTTCCGCCGCGGGCAGCGACTCGCGCAGCACCGACAGGGCGCCGCCGATCCTACCCAGCTCCGGCAGAGCGAAGAAGGTCCGCCAGCCCGCGCCTTGCTCGACCGCGAGCGATGGCGAGCCGGAGCCGTCATCCACGACGGTGATCGACTGCCGCCGCACCCCCTGCACGAGGGTCTGGCCCCGCACCTGCACGGTGAAGTCGTTCACCTCCCCGTTATCGATCACGGAAAACTCCGTGAGGTTGGCCAGCTCGTTGAGGAGCCGGTCGCGACTATCCCGCAGGTCGTTGGCGGGTTGCCCACCCGCCTCGGCGGAGACGATCGCCTTGTTGGTCTCCGTGATCCGTAGGGTGATCTCGTTGACGGTCGCGACCGAGCTCTTGAGATCGGCGAGCATGTCCGTGCTCACGCGCGCCAATCCCTGGGCATAGAGGGAGAACTGCCGGGTCAGGGCCCCGGCCTGGGAGACCAGCACCTGGCGCTCCGCCACCCCTTCCGGGTTGGTGGCCAGGTCCTGCCAGGAGGCAAAAAACGCCGACATCGCCTCGGACAACCCGCCGACCTGCGACTCGCTGAACACCTCCTCGACGTGGCTGAAGGCGGTGGCCAGCAGGTCGAGCTGTCCCTTCACCTGGCGCTCCGCGAGGAGCTGATTTTCCAGAAATCGCGAGGTGATCCGCTCGACCGTGTCCGGCTGGACGCCGGTGCCGAGCAGGCCTCCTTGGACAAGCTGGGGCCGGGTCGTCTGCGAGAGCACGATCTGCCGGCTATAGCTGTCGGTGGCGGCATTCGAGATGTTGTGCGCGGTGGTCTGCACGCGCATCTGGGCCATCTCGAGGGCTCGTCGCCCCATGTCGAGAATGCCGGAGATGCCCATATTGCCTCTCGTTCAAGCCGTCTGACGCACGACCATGCCGGTGCCCCGCGGCGCCGTCACGGCACCTTGGTCGCCGTATGTCTGTGCAGACTCCTCGTTCTCTTTGCGCAGCAACTGAAGTATTTCATGAATCGCGTCGAGCGATACCGAGAGCAGCCGCTCCGAGACCTCGCCCCGCGCGCGCACCATTTCTGCGACCCGCAGCAGCCGGCGCCGCGCCTCATCCAGGCACCGGGTCTCGACCGCCGGCAAACGATCGAGGAGCTCCGCCAGGTGCGGCGATTCGCTCTTCAGACCCAGCCGTTCGGTGAGCTCCTCCAGGGTATCCGCCCGCGCCGCAGCCACCCGGTCAATGAGGATCAGGACCCGCTCCTTCTCGGCGTTGAGTTCTTTGAGCCCCGGGGCACGCAGGTTGCGAAGGACGTCGCGCTCGCTATCGAGGAGCCCCGCCAGCCGCTCGAACAGCCGTGCCTCCTCTTCCATCCGGCGCAGCAGGGCGTTGAACGACGCCAGCGCATCATGGGGCAGAGCTTGGACCGTTGCCGTCATGGGTTACCGCTCCTTTCCACTGTTCTTCCAGTTGCCGTGCGATCCCAAATCCCCCTTGCTGGGCCGCGAGCCGGCCCAACTCCTGGTCGAGCACATCGGTGAAGAACCGCTCGCCGCTCCCGCGCGGCACGATCCCGCCATCCCCGACGCTCTCCCGACCGGCCTTCAACATCATGTGAATGAAGAGGGACTCGAAGTCCTGCGCCGCCTTGTGCAGGGCCTGTGGGGAGTCGCGCCGCTGGGCCGCGGCCGGCGAGGGATCGAGCGGCTGGGTCAGCAGCGACGGCACGAGGATCGGATGCATCAGATGAGCTCCAGCTCGGCGTGCAGTGCGCCGGCCGCCTTCGCCGCCTGCAGGATAGCGATCAAGTCGCCCGGGCCGACACCGAGGGCGTTCAATGCCCGGACCACCTCGGCCAGGCTGACGCCCTCTTCCACCATGATCAGGCGCCGCTCCTCCTGCGTCACCTCGACCTGCGACTGGGTCTCCACCACCGTCTGCCCGCCCCGCGACAGGGGATTGGGCTGCGACACGACAGGGGTCTCGGTAATGGTGATCGATAGGCCACCGTGGGAGATGGCGACGGTGGAGAGGCGCACGTCCTGGCCCATGATCACGGTGCCGGTACGCTCGTTGAGCACCACCCGAGCGGCGCGATCCTGGTGGACGTCGATGGACTCCAGGGCCGCGGCAAAGAGTACCGGCTGCGCGCGGTAGTCGGCGGGGACCTCGACCTCGATGGTGCCGGCATCGGTCGGGTGTGCCACCTCGATGCCGAAGTGCTCGTTGATCGCGATGGCGGTGCGTTGCGCGGTGGTGAAGTCCGGCTCGTGCAGGGCATAGCGAAACTGCTCCAGTGCCGCGAACTCGACCGGCACCTCGCGCTCCACCAATCCACCGTTGGCGATCCGGCCGGAGGTCGGGTGATTCTTCTGTACCCCTCCCCCGCCGCGTCCGCCAAACGAGAAGCCACCGATCGAGACCGGCCCCTGGGCAACCGCGTACACCTCGCCATCGATCCCCGCGAGCGGCGTCATCAGCAGGACTCCACCGAGCAGGCTCTCGCTGTCGCCGATGCTGGCGACCGTCACGTCCACGCGGCTGCCCTGGCGCGCGAATGGCGGCAGGGTCGCGGTCACCACCACCGCGGCAATGTTCTCCACCTTCAACGCCTCGGCATCCACGGTCACCCCCACCCGCCGCAGCATCGAGGTCAGGCTCTGGCGCGTGAAGGTGCTCTTCACGCCGTCGCCGGTGCCGTCCAGGCCGACGACCAGGCCGTAACCGATCAACTGGTTGTTGCGCACGCCGGTGAGGTCGGCCAAGTCCTTCAACCGCGTCGCCTCACTCCGGGCCGCCGCGGCCAGGGAGAGGAGGAGGAAACCTACCACGGCGGTCCGGGCGAGACGAAGTGGAGACCGGCGATGGTGCCACACACCCTCACCCCGTCCCGGTCCCAGAGGGAGAGAGCCCCTGAGGACTCCCCTACGGGGAGAATCGATTGTTAGAAGGGCCATGCCTTGTCCATCAGGGTGATGAACCACCCCTGCCGCTGTTGATCCGCGACCCGCCCCTCACCGTAGTAACTGATGGAGGCGTCGGCGATCATCGACGACGGCACCGTGTTGTCTGGCGCGATATCCTCAGGGCGCACAATTCCCGTGAGGAGCAGGTACTGGTTCTCTTCGTTCAGATTGATACGCCGCCGGCCCTCGATAAACAGATTGCCGCTGGGGAGCACGCGGGTCACCACGGCAGTGAGCGTCGCCTCCAGCTTGCCGCTACGCTCGGTGGAGCCGTCGCCGGCAAAGTTCTTCTCGCTGGAGGCCGCGAGGATCGAGCTCAGGTCGAGGCCGATGGCCGCAGCGCCCGCGGCGTTGGCGGCCTCCACCCGGTCCCTGCGGGCATCGGCGGCGGTCTCCAGGCCGAACAGCGAAGGGATACCGAACTTTACGTCGTCCTTCTTGGTGAGGTCGGTCTTCGCCGACTTCGATGCCTTGGCGTTCTCCGTGATCTTGATCGTTACGATGTCGCCCGCCACACGGGCACGGTAATCGGTGAACAGGCTGCTACGCCCCTGGGTCCATAGGGAGCCGATGAGCGGTGGTGGCTCGGCGGGGGGCACCACCTCCGCCTGCGGGGTGATGTCCGGTGGCAGCGGCTTGGGAAGCCCGCGGTGGTGGCCGGCACAACCGATCCCGACGACGCCGAACACGGCGCTTGCGAAGAGCGGCAGCAGGAGGTGTCGCCCTTTGCCACGCGTCGCCCCCCTGTTGGTAGCCATTGGCCACGCCTTCGACAACCCGATCAAAACATCACCTCCACGGTCTTACCGTCCACAACCCGTCCGTTGACCACCTGGCCCGATGCCGGGTTGACCACCGACACCATCTCTCCGGCACCGCCGTCTTTCCGGACGATCCCGGGGGTCGTGATGCGCAGGGCACCACGCCTCGCGACCAGGGAGACCTGGGCGCCACGGCTGACGACCGGTACGGTGGTGAGCAGACTGGCCCGCAGCACGGCGCCCGCCGACACCGGGCGGATGAGCTGCTTGGCGATCACCGCATCCGGCGTTGCGGTGGCGTCGTTGGGCAGGGAACGCAGTGGCCGATAGTCGGTGCCCACGTCCTCTTTATCGAGCACGGCGCCGCGCTCCAGATCACGCCGTGCCACCAGCACCCGGGTGTCGCGATCGATCACCGTCGTGACCCGCAAGCGGCGCTGGTAGCCCCCTGGGCCCTTTACCACCAGGTGCAGGACCGTGGGGCCGACGAGCTCCACGCCACGGCCGTGGGAGACGGACATCGTCAGCGGACCCGTCGGCACCTGCGGATCACCGCTCACCCGGATCGCGCCCACCCGCCAGCGGTCGTCCGAGCCGGCAAGCCGCTCGTCGACGTAACGCTCTACCAGCTTGCGGACCTCCGCCGCCGCGAGGCCCCGCACGCCATCGGCACCGAGTGCGGGCCATGGCCCACCCACGGTCGTGACGAGCGTGGCCACCAGCGTCACCACCATGGCCCACTTGGGTCTGATCGTAGGAGGGATCGCACTGGCCATGATCGGCTACCGGATCAGATTGTTGGTGGTCTGCAGCATTTCGTTCGCCGCCTGGATCGACTTGGAGTTCACCTCGAAGGCGCGCTGACTCATGATCATGTTCACCAGCTCCTCGGCGATCGACACGTTGGAGATCTCAAGAAAGCCCTGGCTCAGGGTGCCGATACCCGACTCGCCGGGCACGCCGGTGATGGCATCGCCGGAGCTGTCGCTCGCGACGAACAGGTTGCGACCGATCGCGTTCAGCCCCTGGGGGTTGGGGAACACCGCCAGCTCGATCGTGCCGACTATGGTGGTGGTCGTCGACCCGCCCTGGAGGACCGAGACCGTCCCGTCGGAGGCGATGGTCACGGAGGTGGCGTCATCCGGCAGGGTGATCGCGGGCTCCAACAGGTAGCCGTTGCTGGTGACGAGCTGGCCGGTGCTATCGCGCTTCAGGGCGCCGGCGCGGCTGTAGGCGATCTCCCCGTTCGGCTGCACCACCTGAAAGAAGCCATCCCCCTCGATGGCCAGGTCGAGGTCGCCGCCGGTGTTGCGAAAGTCTCCCTGGGCGAAGATCTTACCCACCGCCGCCGGCTTCACCCCGAGGCCGACCTGCAGACCGGCCGGCACCTCCGTCGACGCGGAGGAAGCGGTGCCCGGTGCGGTGACCGTCTGGTAGAGGAGGTCTTGAAAGTCGGCGCGCCCGCGCTTGAACCCGGTGGTGTTGGCGTTCGCCAGGTTGTGGGCGATGGTGTCGATATTGAGCTGCTGTGCCTCCATGCCGGTGGCGGCGGTGAATAGCGCGCGGATCATCGTGGCTCCTTACCTTGCGGCTAACGGCCGATCTGGCCTACTTCCTCGATCGTGGTGCGGGTGATCCCGTCTCGCTGATGCATGGCCTCGACCTGCACCTCGTAGGCGCGTTGCAGGCGGATCATCTCCACCAGGCCCCGGGTCACGTCGGTGTTGGCGCGCTCGAGGGTGGCGCCGTGCACGTGCACCGTACCTTTCTGCGCACCCGCCTCGGGTGGTGCGCGGAACCGCCCGGCGCCCTCCCGCACCAGGGCCTCCGGCTCGGCGAAGATACGCAGGCGCAGGCGCCCCACGGAGACCCCGTCGACCAGCACTTCACCGTCGCCGGTGTACGCCACCCGCTCCTCATTGCCCCGTCCCACCTCCAGGGACCGGCCGGTCTCCGCGATCACCACCTCCCCCGTGGTGAGGGCGAGCTTACCGTCGGTGTCGATCATCAACGAGCCGCCGCGCACGAACCGCTCCCCTGCCGGCCCGCGGACCGCCATCAGCCCGCCGCCCTGAAGGGCGACGTCCAGGGCTCGGCCGGTGGCGATCAACGATCCGTCGCTGAGGTCGGGGACGGTCGCCGCGACCTTCACCCCGGCGGCACCCTCCTCAGCAAGCAGGACCGACTCGAACCGGAGACGATCGCCCTTAAAGCCGCTGGTGGAGACGTTCGCCAGGTTGTTGGCCATGACCTCGACCTGCCGCTCTCTGGCAGAGGCACCGGTGAGTCCGAGGAAGATGGCGTTCATAGAGAAATCCGAGGCGACGGATGCACGACGAGGCAGCGCCTGTCGTCGCCTTGGAGCAAGCGTTATGCCATACCAAAAAAACCGCCACACGGGCCCGAGATCCATCGGACCTCCAATGGGTTTCTCTCCGATACGACAGGGAGTTACCCACCCGCTGTGGCCAAGCCGCCGGCAACTCTTGCCGGCCCTCCACGGCAAGAAGCGCCCCGCGGGGAAGGGCGGGGGAGTCGATTTCCTGTCGCCCCTCCCGGCGGCGCGTCAAATTTCCCTCTTTTTTTCGGGTGGCCCACGGATGAGAAATCCGTCGGAACGGCGATAAGAGAGGGATGGCCGGTATCCCCCCCGCCGTGAAGTGTTTGCACTGGGCAGCCGTCCCGGCCACGCAGGCCGTGCCCGCCGGAGAGACGACGCTTGCCGACCTCGCGGTCGGCACCCGCTGGCTCGCCCGGGTGGTACAGGTCCTCCCGCGGCAGGAGCTCCTGCTGGAGATCGGGGAGGTAGTGGTGCGCGCCCGGTGGGATGGACCGGCCCCACGAACGGCGGAGATCGAGGTAGAGGTGACGCGCCGGTGGCCACGACTTCAGCTACGCCTGGTGCGGCCGGAGGCGCCGGTGCGCCGGGGTGTGGCGCCCGACTCGCGATCCAGCCAGGCCAGAAGATCCCCGAACATGCCACCACTACGGATGTCGGCGGAGCACCGTGGCGCCCCTGCACCGGGTGCTGGACCGACGCGCACCAGCCGCCCGGCCACACCATCACCGGCGACTCCGCCGCCCGGCCCATCATTGGATCGCGGTCCAGAGGCTGCGACCATGGGAAGAGAGACGGCGGAACGCCCTCCCGCGCCACCCACCGTCGTGCCGACCCACGACGCCTCGTCCACGACCCCTCCACCCCAGGTCGTGCCCCTCCCTGCCCGGGACCCCTTCGTGCAGGTGCAAATCGCCGTCGATCGCCGCAAGGGCGACGGGCGTGCCGGGCGGGAGAGGACAAGCGTGAGGCTGCACCTTGTGCTGGCGGCCCTCGGTACATTGGAAAGCACTCTGACGGCCAGCGACGGCCGGATCGACGTGCGCTTCACGGGCGCCGATGCCGGTGCCATCGAATTCCTGCGCCGTCGACTCCCTGCCTGGCACGAGGATCTCACGCAAAGGGGACGGCCCGTTGGCCGGTTCGCAGCCGTTACCGATACGAGAGAGCGAACGGCACAGCCGGTGACCTCGGTCACCAAGGGTTGCCCGGTCGACCCATTCTTGCCCGCATGGATTTAGCTACGCCGGCAAGAGACCGAACAGACAAGCAAATCATTTTCTTCTGGAAGAGAGCCATGCCTGCCACCCTCCTCTCCCCTGCCCAGATCGATCGCCTCGTGGAACGCCAGGCCCATCTGATGGCCCCGTCCGCTGCGGCGCGCCGCCTCCTCGACCTTACCTCCGATCCGCAATTGGAGGTCCCCTCGAAGCAGATCGCCAGCATTCTGGGTAGCGAGCCGGCGCTCGCCGCCCAGGTGCTCCAGTGGGTCAACTCGGCAATCTTTGCCTTACCGTCGCCGGTATCGGACATCAGTCGCGCTGTGCCGTTGCTCGGCCTCAGCCGGATTCGTGCCCTGGCCCTCGCCCAGGCCTTCTTTACCAAGGCCGCCAAAGAGGAAATGGTGGTGTACGGCGTCAAAGGCATTACCTTCTGTCTCCATGGCCTGGAGACTGCGTTCGGCGCCGCATACCTGATGAAGCAGCATGAGCCGGCACGCGAGGGTGACGCCTTCACCGCCGGTCTGCTGCATGACATCGGCATGTTGCTGATGGAGGGCGCCGCGGAGAACCTGGATGGGCAGACGCCCCTTCTCCCGGCGAGTCGTCCCCTCTGTCAGCTTGAACGAGAACGCTTCGGGGTCGACCACACCATCCTCGGGCGTTCCCTCGCCACACAGTGGCGGCTATCCGACGAACAGAAAGCCGTGATCTCCGGCCACCATCAAGAGCCGCGACGCAGCCCGATGGCCACATGGATGGGTGGGGATCCTCATGAGGTTGTGCCCCAGCCGCCGGCTACGGACATTCTGCCATTGGTGGTACAGATCGCGGACCGCTGCTCGGAGCGCCGCCTCATGCTGTCCACGGCCACCGCCCAAGAGGGAGACCTCCGCACGTACCGCCACCTCATGTCGGACGAGGCGAGCTTCGCCGCCGTCGAGGAGGCGATGGACGACGCGGCGCCGATGCTGGCAAGCCTGTTCGGTGACGTGACGCTGTAGCTCACCTCGTCGCTCACCGGTGGCGGTCGCGAGAGCCGGTGCTGCGGAGTTGCCGGCTCAGCGGCAAGACGGTCCGGATAGGCACGCGGCGGCATGGCGAGGGGCTCGTTCGACGGTGTGGATCGCTGTCGCGCTCGCCAGACCCACTTTGGAGGAAGCCTGACTATGCGCGGAGTCGGTCCAACGCCTCGCAATACGCGAGGGTGCGTTGAAGACCACTGGGTAGCTCCGCGACCTCGAGCAGCGCTTCCACCCGGTGGAGAAAGTCGAGCTTGCTCACCGGTTTGCTGAGGAAGTCATCGACCCCGAGCTCCACGGCACGCTGCCGATTGTGGGGCTGATTGAGCGCGGTCAACATCAGGACCGGCCGGGAGCCGATGGCGGGCTCGGCGTTGATCGCCTCGAGCACCTCATAGCCACTCATTCCGGGCATCCGCACGTCGAGGATCATCAAGTCGGGAGGACTCTCGCGCAGGGCATCGAGGGCCGCGGAGCCATCGTAGGCCAGGGATACGCGGTGCCCCGACTTGCGCAGGTAGGTCGCGAGCAGCGCGGCATTCCCCCGGTTGTCGTCCACCACAAGAATGCGCTTCCCCGTCACGGTGCCGCCCATTGAGCCTTCCTGATCCGTTGCCACCGGATCCCGCCCGTGCCCCGCCAGGCACACGGCCCCTCTCCCCTTTTCGGCGAGCACCGGCGAATCTCCATCCTTCCCATGCCACCCATCACGGTGACGCGCCGACCGGCTATTCGCCGGGAGCACGTGCGGCCTTCTCCGCCTGGCCCGACGTCCCAAACCGTCCACTGAGCTCCGCCAGCACCGACTGCAGATCGAGTCCCCGGCTGCCGAGCGCGACCAAGGCGTGAAACAGGAGGTCCGCGGCTTCGTGCACCATGGCGACCTCATCGCCTTGTGCGACCGCCTCCGCCAGCTCTGCCGCCTCTTCACGGAGCTTGGCACCGATGGTATTGGCACCCCCGGAAAATAGGCTGGCGACGTAGGATGATGCCGGGTCCGCGGCGCGGCGATCGGCGATCACCCGCGCCAAGGCATCCAGCACCTCCCCAGGCGCCGGCGCCCCGCCGTACACCTGCACCGGATCGAATAGCGACTCTCCGACCGCCTCGGCCTGTCCGTCCGTGACCCGGTTGAAGAAACAGCTCCGGCGGCCGGTGTGGCAGGCGGCGACCGCCTGCTCGACCCGGAAGAGCAGGGTATCCGCGTCACAGTCGTAGCGGATCTCGCGTACCGCCTGGAGGTGACCCGAGGACTCCCCCTTCTTCCACAGCTTCTGCCGGGAGCGGGAGTAGAAGTGAGTGAAGCCAGTATCGGCGGTGAGCTCCGCCGCCTCGCGGTTGCAGTAGGCAAGCATCAGGACCTCACCATTGTCCGCGTCTTGAACGATCGCTGGCACCAGCCCCTGGGCGTTGAATTTCACCGCATCAAGCCAACTCATCGTTGCTCCAAAATACGAACCGGGACTCCGCGCTCCGCCAGGTAGGCCTTGGCCTCGCCGATGGTGTATTGCTGGTAATGGAAGATCGAGGCGGCGAGCACCGCATCGGCGCCCCCCTCAACGAAGCCGTCATAGAGATGCTCCAGGTTGCCCGCCCCCCCCGATGCGATCAGGGGCACCCGCGCGCGGCTGGAGATCGCGTGGTTGAGCTCGTTGTCGTAGCCGATCTTGGTCCCATCCCGGTCCATGCTCGTGACCAGGAACTCCCCGGCACCGTAGGCCTCCATGCGTTCCGCCCACTCCAGGGCATCGATCCCGGTAGGCCGCCGCCCCCCGTGGGTAAAGATCTCCCAGCGCGGCGGAGTATCGCTCACCCGCTTTGCGTCGATGGCCACGACGATGCACTGGGAGCCGAACCGTTCCGCCGCCGCTCGGATGAAGTCGGGATTGCGCACCGCCGCCGAGTTGATCGACACCTTGTCCGCCCCCGCCTGGAGCAAGGCGCGGATGTCGTCCAAGTTGCGCACGCCGCCACCCACGGTGAGAGGCATGAAGACCCGCTCCGCGGTCGCCTCGATGATCTCCAAGATGGTGTCCCGTCCCTCGTGAGTCGCCGTGATGTCGAGAAAGGTCAGTTCGTCCGCCCCCTCCGCGTCGTAGCGCTCCGCCACCTCGACCGGGTCCCCCGCATCCCGCAGATCGACGAAGTTCACCCCCTTGACTACGCGTCCGTTGGTCACGTCGAGACACGGGATAATCCGTTTGTTCAGCATGTCCTGCTCCAGCCGTACGCAAAGACTCCGATGATCGGCGACCCCAGCCCGTCGCTCACCCGCAGGCCTCCTTCTACACCCCTCCAGCCGATTTCTGCACCCCCGAGACCACCCGGCACACGTCCACCGCCATGCGCACGTCGAGGGCGCCATCATACAGCGCGCGACCGGAGATCATCCCTACCACCCCAACCTTCGCCAGGGGCAGGATCGCACGCACATCGTCCAGCGAGGCGATCCCTCCCGACGCGATCACCCCGACGCCGATGGCGGCGGCAAACGCCTCCGTGGCCGCGACGTTGTGCCCCTGCATCATGCCGTCACGGTTGATGTCCGTGTAGATGAACGCGCTCACTCCGGCGTCCGCGAGTCGCTTGGCCAGCTCCACGGCGTCCAGATCGGTCACCTCCACCCAGCCGCGCACCGCGACCCGACCGTCCCGGGCATCGATACTCACGGCGATACGGCCTGGGAAGGCGCGGCACGCGGCACGCACCAAGTGCGGCTCCCGCGCCGCGACGGTCCCGAGAATCACCCGATCAAGACCCTCGGCGAGGAGGGCCTCGATCCGGTCGAGGTCGCGGATCCCTCCACCCAGCTCCACCGGGATGGAGACGGTGGCAAGAATCTGGCGCACCGCATCCAGGTTACGCGGCACCCCCTCGACGGCACCGTCGAGATCGACCAAGTGGAGATAGGGTGCACCCGCCTCCATCCAGGTGACGGCCTGACCAGCCGGGTCGTCGGAAAAGACCGTGGCCTGATCCATCCGGCCCTGCAGCAGGCGCACGCAGCGGCCCTCTTTGAGATCGATTGCGGGGATAAAAAGCATGCCGTGATTCCAATTAGAGTCAACATGACCTTCTGGCTATAACCATCGATATCGTAATCGTTTCAAATTGAGAACCCTGACTGCCATTCGGCGTCTCAAACTGGGTCAGACAAAAATGCAGCAGCAAAACGCATAGTACGCATTTTCAATTAGTTACATCCATCAAGGCAATCAGGGCCAGGTGGCACGCGAATTGAGAGGAAGTTCCCTAGAGACAACGCCTGCGTCAGCGCAGCTCACGGGCGCCGCAAGCGATTCCATTCCGACGATGCCACCTACCGACCCTGCCCCAGGAGCGCGCCATGGAGCCCCATAATCCGGACAACGACAACAGGCCAAGCGATTTCGAGGACAAGTTGGCCCTGTTGCGCAAGGAGATCCAGTGTCTCCCAGAAGAGAAGCGCGCGGAGCTGGAGCAGCTGGCGGATGCCACCGAACGCCTGCACAAACAGATGCGCAAGGCGACCGCACAGGCCCTCGGGCAGCTCGGTAACCTGCAACTCGGCATCAAGTACCTGCTGTTCGATCTCGAGGCAACCAAGCGCGAAAACGAGGAGTTGCGTAAGACCCAATCGGACTAGCAACCACCCTCCATCGGCGGGTACGCGGGTGACGTCGGGCTAGTCCTTCTTCGGCTCTTGTTGGCAGGACATCGGGCAGCTCATTTCCAGACCGACGATCCCGACCTCGCAGCGTTGTTACCGCGCTTTCTCGAACACGGGTCAACCCAGGCAACTGGCAAATCGACAATGGACGGCCGCTTACCCGACGACCAACTCCCCCGTCCAGTGGCGCGACTGCTCACTCGCGGTGCGGCCCTGGGCTGCTGCCTCACCGCGGTGCTCCTGGTGACCTTACCCGTCGTCTGCCGACAGTTGGGCACCCCGCTCCCTTCCGGAGGGGTCCTGGCGGCCCTCCTCCTGGCGAGCGCATTCTGGCTCGGTAGCCTGTTCATCACGGGGGTGCGCAAGGTGCTCCTACCACCGCTCCTCGCCGAGCTAGCCGAGGCACGGCGGGAGGCCGCCGCATTCCGTCACGCCGCCGAGCTTGCCCGGCTGGCCGCGGCGGCGCTCACCGACGGTCACCACCAGGTCCAAACCGTGGTGCAGCGCGGTGCACTGCTGCTCAATCCGATGCGCACCACGGAGAAGGCTCATGCCCACGATCCGAACCGTCAGGCCCAACCCTCCGCGTCGGAGCTCACCGGGGCGCTCCTCGGTACCGCCTCCGAGAGCCGCATCCCGCGCCGACACACCATCGACTTCAATCAGGTGATACGGGAAGTGGCCGCCCAGATCCCGCGCCTCCTGGGACCGCGGATTCAGATCGATACCAACCTCGCACGAGACCTACCCCGGATCGAGGGCAACCTAGGCCAACTGCACCAGGTCATCCTCAGCCTCGCCCTCAACGCGGGCGAGGCGATGCCCGACGGCGGCAAGCTCGGGTTCGCCACCCGTCCCCTGTATCTGCCCGACGACAATGCAGAGGGTCTGGAGCCGGGACGCTACATCGAGATTGCGATCTCGGACAATGGCGTGGGCATCTCCGAGGAGGTGGTGGGCAAGATCTTCGATCCATTCTTCACCACCAAGCCGCTGGCGGCCGGCACCGGCCTCGGTCTCGCCATGGTGCGTTCCGTCGTGGAAAACCACGGCGGCACGGTCGACGTCTTCACCCAGGAAGAAGAAGGAACAACGTTCACGCTACTTTTCCCGGCCGCCGCTAACGGGCCGATGACACCGGCCAGCGCGCCCCCGCCGTCAATCTCCTCGCGCTTGGTCGGCGGCAGCGAAACGATCCTCATCGTGGACGAGGATGAGGTGGTGTGTAAGACGGTCCAGAAGATCCTCGGTCAGGCCGGATATAACTCGATCGCCACCTGTAATACCACCGAAGCACTGCAACTATTCCGCGCGCACCACGACGCCATCGACCTGGTCCTCCTCGACCTCTCCTCACCGGGGATCGACGGCGACCATCTTTGCAGGGAGATGGGCTGCATCGCGCCCTCGGTACGATTTCTGTTCTCCGCCAGTCACGGCACCGTGGAGCTACCGGATACCCCGCATGGCCCCATCGGCTTTCTGAAAAAGCCGTATCGCATCCGGCAGATGACCGAGGCGATCCGGAAGGTCCTGGATCGCCAGCGGTGACACGCGGGTGGCGTGGCAGCGTCTCTCTGGCAGTGGAATGCCCGGCCCAAACCAGGCCAGACACCCCGACGCGCGTCGGCCGACATCAGCCTTGCGTTGATTCGCCGCCCTGCCTAGCGTACCCCCTCGATCTCGCCGGTGCCCAGTCGTGTCTGCCCCCGTCGTCCTCACCGCCATCGCCGATCTTTTCTTTGTCGCCAAGATTCAGGCCTCCCTGAAGCCACACGGCTACACCGTGGTGAAGCTGGGCAGCGCGGCGGAGATCTTCGCTGCGCTCGCCGATGGGACGCCGGCCTGCCTGGTCATCGACCTCGACAACGGCCGCATCGACGCCATGCAGATCATCGAGCGCCTGAAAGGAGACCCCGAGGTGCGGGTACCGGTCCTCGCCTACACGAACCACGGTAACGTCGAGGGCATTCGCCGCGCCCTCGCCCTCGGCGCCGACAAGGTGGTCGCCCGGTCCGAGCTCTCCGCGCATCTGCCGCGACTGGTTGCGGGATTGTCTTCCGGGCGCTGATCGCATTCGGCCGCCAGCCATTCTCCGCGTCGCCCGCTGACCCGCGCCGGTGGCCTCAACAGATCCCGGCTGGCTGGTCACCCACCGGCGCAAGAGGGACGTCCCGCTCCGGCTATACTTTTGCTGAGACAACCGAGAGAGGATGGCCATGTCCCACAACCTCCACCTAGTCATCTCCAAACGTCACGAAGGCGCCACCTGGGGGGATCCAACGGCGAGCATTTACGTCAACCCGGTGCACGTCGATGCCCAGGGGTACAACCTCATCTGCCCGGAGTGCCACGACATCGACGAGCTCCAGGCCGAGGTGGAACGCCTGAAGGGCGAGCTCGACCACGTGCTGGAGAAGGCACGGGAGGAGCTGCAGCTCGCGTAGCCCACGCCCGGGCGGGAGCCCCACCGCGGACCTACCGCGACGGTACGTCGCGGGGACGAAACCGTCCTGCTCACCGTGGCCGAGAAATGCAGGGGAGAGGGGTGGAGGGGCGTCAATCGTCGCTCACTATGCCCCGGCTGCGCAGGCGATCGCCCGCGAGGGGGGACTCCATGGGCGCCGTGCGTAGCTCTCGCAGATGGGCCTGGAGGCGTTTCCCAAGCCCGGGCTCCGGGAGCACCGCCGTCGCAAGATAGATTTCCAGATGGGACGCCGCCTCCGTCGGGCGTCCGGCCCTCTCCAGGGCGAATGCCAACTGCAGGTGGGCCTGGGGTGGCACGTTGGGCCGTGCCAGGGCGCGCCGGAGCGTGAGCAGCGAGCCCTCGCGATCGCCGTGCTGGGATTGCAGAAGGGCGAGGTTCACCAGCGCCGACGCCGCACCGGGGTCCAATGCCGCGGCACGAAGAAAGTGCTCGCGCGCCGCAGCGAACGAACCGCTGCGCCATTCGGCCACGGCGAGATTGTTCCAACCCGCCGCCTGGTCGGGATCCAGGGCCACCGCCGTCTCCAGGGTCGCGACCGCCTCCCCGGGTCGACCCGCCTGCAACAACGCCGCGCCGAGGTTCGTGTAGCCCGGAACATGGCCCGGGTCGAGCTTCACTCCCTCCCGCAGCAGACGCACGGCGCGCTCGTTCGCCCCGGCGTCCAGGGCCTCAGTACCGCGACGGATGAGGTCCGCCGCCAGGGCCTTGCTGCCACTCGCCTCGCCATTCCTGAAGACTCGAGCACGAACCGTCGGCCGGCTACTTGCAGCCGGCTCGCTGCCAGCGCCTGTGACAATGGGCTGCATGGTCCCGGCGGTGCCTTCGGTGGGCGCCACCACCTTGCCCCCGGCGGGTGACCGTTCAACTTCGCGGACCGGCGGTAACGGCGGAAACACCTCGTATGCGGACCGGTTGCCGGCTTGCAACTCCTCGACCAGGGCGTCCAGGTCACCGGCCACGCCTCCGGCCGCGATTGGCCCGGACCACCCAACAGATGCGAAGACCGCCCCAGCCAGCAGGGTCTGTCGAGTACTCCGGATCATCCTTTTGGGATATTCGCGGGCCGTCGTCATCGCCACCCCCGCAGCTCGGTCTCCGCCTCCACCCCGAAGCGCGTCGCCTTGCCGCCCAGGTGGTAGCTCGACCGCCGCTCGCTGAGCGGCGACGCCGCCGCGAGGTCGGTCGCCTCGTCGATCACGTGCGGCGTGAGGAAGATCACCAGCTCCGAGTTACGGCGCTGCTGGTCCGTGTTGCGAAACAGGGTGCCGAGAAACGGGATCGCTCCCAGCACTGGTACGGCGCTGATCTGCTCGTGATCCTCCTCGCGCATCAGGCCGGCGATCACCAGAGTCTCGCCATCGTGCACGCGGACCACGGTGTCCATCTCCCGCACGTCGAGGATGGGGGCATTGGCGAGCACCTGATCGCCCCTGGCAGTGGGTGGGAACACCTTCTCCGCGACGAACTCCGTGACGCTCGGGTGGACGTTCATCACCACCGTGCCGTCCGCCGCGATGCGCGGCAGGATGTCGAGCACGATGCCAATGGTAAACTTCTCCTTGTCCACGCTGAAATTGTCCTGCTGCACCCCGGCATCGATGTTGGTCTGGCGGTCTACGGAGAAGAAGGTCTGCTCCTGTGCCACCTTGATCACTGCGGGCTGGTTGTTCAGCGCCGCGATACGCGGGCTCGACAGGACCCGCACCTGTCCCTGGGTAGCGATGGCATCCAGGAGAAGGGTGAGGTCGTGGGAGGTGGCGCCAAAGCGAAACGCCGTGTTGCTACCGCCGAGGTCCTGACTGAGGCTGGGCCGCAGGCCGAGGCTGTCGGCGATCCCACCGGTAAGGTTGCCGGTGAACCCCCCGGCCATGCCCGGGATGGCCGCCCAGTCCACCCCCATCTTGAAGCCGTCGGAGAGCTGCACCTCGATGATCTTCGCCTCGATCATCACCTGCCGAACGATGGAGCGCTGGATCTCGTCCAGGTACGCGGCGACCCGCTCCATCACCGGCGGGTGCGCCGTCACCAGAAGGGTGCCGGCCTGGCGATTGATCACCACCTGGGTCACAGCACCGGCCGCCGTCCCTCCCGAGGTGATCACCGTCTGTAACCCCGTTGCCACCTCGTCCCAGAGGTCGACGTCGACGCTGCGGCTGATGGAAGAGCTCGCATGTCCGCCCACGCCCACACCGTCGCCCGCCCCGGCGCTGATGGTCAGGGTCGTGTTGCCGCCGCGCTTGGCGTTCAGATAGTCGAGATAGAAGGTGCGGGTCATCACGCCGGGCGGGAACACGTGCACCCGTTCCCCCGCGATGCGGTAGGCATACCCCAAGGGCTCGAGCAGGGCGTCCAGGGCCTCGCTGAGGGTCACCGCCTTGAGGTCGCCGGTCACCCGCCCGTGCACGCCGGGGGCGAGGGTGACGGAGAACGATGCATCCTTCGCCAGGACCATCAGCACCTCGGCGAGGTCCGCGTCCGTCACCGCCAGGGTGAACCGCTCCGGCCCGGGCTCTGGCTCGACCGCGACGACGTCGATCACCTGCAATACCTGCGGTTCGACGTGCGGCGGCGCCAACACCGGAAGCGCCGGGGCCGGCCCGGCCGGGCCATGCGCGCATGCTGCCAGCACCGCACCGGCGGCGAGGGTGACAAATGTCACCCGTATGGCTTCAACGTTGTTCATCGTCCGCTAGATCGGTTGGCAGGAGTGGCAACTCAATCCGCGTCTCCCCGCCCCTGCCAACGAGGCGCAGGCCCTCGGCGGTGATCTCGGCGACCCGCCGGCCTCGGACCCGATCGCCCGGCGCTACGATGTGCCCGTCGACCATCGCGACCTGACGCTTCTCCGAGGTCAGGAGGATGCGCAACTCGGGCGTCCCCGGTTTAGGTGGGGTGGCGATCTCCTGGGGTCGCGCCGGTGGCGGGGGTGGCGGTAGGTGGAAGGGGTCCCGCGCCGATGCCGCATCCGCCGGCACGACTGGCGCACTCCGCAGCAACGCCGCGAGGCGTCGCTCGGGTGGCGTAGCCGACGGGGGTCCCCCGGCCCCTCCCTGTATCGCCACCCCGCTCCCCACCTTCGGTACAACCACCGCGGCCAGCGAACCATCGGTCGAGCTCGCCGGCCTCACGCGGTCGCTCCCGTAGCCCCCGAAGAAGATCACGTTACGCACCACTGCGGCGGTGGCGAGTGCCACCAGTGCGGCAATAACCACCGGGCGCGGAATGCCGCTCACCTCACCCCTCCGGCGGGACCGTCCGCGGCGACCGCGGGGCGCGACAAGAGCTCGATGACGAAGGTCGCGGCGACGCCGCCACCGTAGCGGCGCAGGCGCAAGGTCGTCCACGCCAGCGGCCGGTCCATGGGTTCGATGCGCTGCCAGAAGGCGAGGAGCACCGCGTACGGTGCGACGATGCGCACCTCGATCGGATCGGCCCGGTAACCCGTGTCGCCGATCGCCCTGGCGGTGCCGCTGTGGTACTCGAAGCGCTCGATTCCCAACTCGGCGCCGATCTCTCGCAGCTCCTCCAGGAAGGCCGCCGGCGCCACGGTCGCCGGCACCCGTTGTTCGATCCACTTGGCGCAGACTGCCACCTCCCTGAGGCTGCCGCCTGCGATTGCGTGGCTGCGTTGGACCGTCCCCCCTAACGCGTCGACGATGCCATTCCAGCTCGCCATCACCCGCTTGCCGCCGTGGATGACCGGCTGGACGGCCAGACCGTAGAACGTTCCGGCCAGGAGACAGGGGAGCGTTGCCGCCACGACGAGCCTCACCCAACGGCGGCGCAGCGCGGGTATACGCAGGGTGATCATCGCCCCTCTCCCGGCACCGCCAGATGGCAAGTGATCTCGAAGGGGTAGATGGAGCCGCCATCGACGTCCCGGGCCAGATTAACCTTGCCGGCACGCCCGGAGGTGGGCGGCACGCGCTCCCGCCCGGTTATCTCCAAGGTGACGTAGGGAGAGCGTTCCAGGTGGGTGAGGAGATTCTGGTAGCTCCGTTCGGCGGCGGCACGACTGGCGACCACCAGTGCCCCGCGCAGGGTGCACCACCACGCCTGGCCAACCCGTTCCAGCAGGCAGTCGAGGAGCACCACGTCACCCGGCAATCCGGCGCCGAGAATCGCCATCGCCGCGGTGGGGGTTAGGGGAGCGTGGCTGGGTCCGGCGGCCCGCAGGTAGCGGTCGATCTCCGCGCGACGGTCCTGCAATTCACGATACGCCCCGTCGATCACCCGCGACGTCGGTTGGTAACGCTCCTGCAGCCCGGCAAGCCGCGCCGCCGCCACCGTGGTCTGACCCCGAAGCGCCGCAAGCTCCCCACCAACCCATGCCCCGGCGCCAACCCAGAGCGCCACCCCGGCCGCGACCGCCTCCCAGCCGACCCATGGGTGGCGTTCGTCGAAGGAGCGGTGTGGGAGCAGATCGATGGCGACGATGGACCTCCCCGAGAGGGCGGCGCCGACGGCCGCCAGGTAGAGCACTTCGGCGGCGGCTTCCGCCTGCATGCCTTCCGGCGGCAGGCTCTCCCACGCGAGCGGCAGCCGCAGGTGCTCCGCGATCACCTCCCGTGCCGCCTGGGCCGCGCGCGGGATGCCGCCGATGACCATCAACTCCACGGGACGGCGCATCTCCCGCTTGATGTACAGGGTGGTGCGCTGCAGCTCCAGCGCCAGTCGTTCCAGGGCCGCCCTCTCCTCCGGCCCCACCGTGCCGCTCGCTCCCCCCATGGGTCGGAAACCGCGCAGGAGGGCGCGGTTGAAAACCAGGCGCTCCCCGTCGAAGACGGTGAACGATGTCTCCTCGTCGTCGACGGCCACGTGTGCCACCAGACCGCTCTCGGCAAACACATCGTCTCGCAGGAGGCGTTGCAGGCCGGCGATCTCGATGGTCGTAGCGCGCGCCGGCATGAGGCCCGCGTCGACCACGGCGGCGACCGCTGCGTCAACCAATTGCCGGTCGGCGAGGGCGAGCAACACCTGTTGCGCGCCCCCTGCGGACGGATAGCGGTGGTAGCCCCACGTGTAGCCGGTGATGGGCGCCGCCTCCTCCGTGGCCCCGGCCAATGCCGCCGCCTCGTGGGTCAAGAGGCGGTCCAACTTACTGTCGGGCAACAACGGCACCTCCACCACGCCGTGGCGCACGCCATCGCCACCGAGGGCGAAGGAGACCTGCCGGGCACGCCAGCCGCCACCGCGGACCGCGTCGTGCAGCGCCGCGCGGAGCGATTGCCAGTCGTCCTTGGCGAAGAGGAAGGGCACCGCCCGTACCGGCCGTGGGCCGCGGGCGCCGATCTCCAGCTCGGCAATCAGGCCCCGACCCCGGGTCACCACCACGCTCAGGTGGTATGCGGATCTCTGGCGCCGTACGAGGCGGCCGGTAGACCGCCGGACGGCGCTCATTGGATCACGTCCATCATGCGGTACATCGGCAAAAAGACCGACAGGGCCACGCCCCCGACCACGGCACCGAGGATCGCCAACAATGTCGGCTGGAGCACGGCCAGGGACATCTCCACCGTCCGTGGCACCTCGGCACGGAAGTAGCGATTGACGCGCGCCAGGGTGGTATCGAGGTCGCCGGTACTCTCGCCCACCTGCACCATGCGCAGAAACAGCGACGGGAAGCAGCCGCTGCTGCCCAGGGCCTCGGACAGGGTCGCCCCCTCCCGCACCCGCTCTCCCGCACGCCGCAACGCCGACTGATAGACCGGCGACGCGACCACCCCTGAGGTGATCTGGAGCGCCTTCAATAAGCCCACACCGGCGCGATACAGGAGGCCGAGGAGATGGGCCGCCATCGCCACCGCCAGTTTCGCCCGCAACCCACCGAGCACGGGTAACGACAAGAGAAGCCGGTCGAGCAGGTACCGCCCGCGGCTGAAACGCCGCAGCATCCACACCCCGACGACCAATGCCGCGACGCCGCCGCCCAGGATTGTCGCGTGACCGGCGACAAAGCGGCTGGTGACCATCACCACCCGGGTCGGGAGCGGCAGCTCTACCCCCACTTGCTCGAACACCGACGCGAACTGCGGCACCACCACCGTGAGAATCAGGGCCACCAGCCCGACCAACGCCACCACCACGGTGATGGGATAGACGGTCGCCTTACGCACCAGGCGGCGCAGCTCGACTTGCCACTCCAGGTCCGCCACCAGATCCTGGAAGCGCTCGGCCAGGCTGCCGGTCGCCTCCCCCGCCTCGATCACCCGGACGAAGGTCTCGGGGAAGGCGTCGGGGAACAGGTTCATGGCGGCGGACAGATCGTCGCCCCCGCGCACCCGATCCGCCAGGGTCGCGACCATCTGGCGATGGCGGGGCGCCACGTGGTTCGCCAAGTCCTCCAGGGCCGTGAGGATGCCGATGCCGGCAACGAGCACCGTCGCGAGGTGGTGGCTGATCTCCAGCCGCTCCTTGCGATTCAGCCGCACGGAGCGGTCGATCCGCTTGGCTCTGGCGGGCCGGGCCCGGAGGAGAAACAGGTCCGCCTCGCGCAGACGCCGATAGAGCTCGCCCTCGTCGTTGGCCTCCATGAGGCCTTGCCGGGTCTGGCCATCCAGAGAGGTCGCCTGATACTGAAAGTAAGCCATGGATGGGATAGCGGTCAGCGGTTAACAATTCGCTCGTCGGACTAATGATTCCGTTGTTTTCGATCGAGCTGCGAGCTTCGCGCCTTACGTCACGCGGAAGACCTCTTCCAGGGTGGTCATTCCGACCAGGGCCTTCTGCATCCCATCCTGGCGCATCACCGCCATGCCGGCCTCCTCCGCCGCCTTGCGGATCTGGGCGCTGCTCGCCTGCTCGTGCACCAAGGCGCGGATGCCATCGTCCACCACCAACAGCTCGAAGATCGCCGCCCGGCCGCGGTAGCCGCTGCCGTGACACGCGTCACAGCCGACACCGCGATAGAAGGTAAACCCGGCGGCGTCCTCCAGGCCGAAGGGCGCCAGCTCCTCCCGGCGCATCTCGTACGGCTCCTTGCAGTGGTTGCAGGTCAGGCGCACCAAGCGCTGGGCGATGACGCCGTTCACCGAGGAGGCGACCAGGTACGGCGCGATGCCCATGTCGATGATCCGCGGTAGGGCGCCCGCGGCGTCGTTGGTGTGCAGCGAGGAAAAGACCGCGTGGCCGGTGAGCGCGGCCCTGACCGCCAGCTCGGCGGTCTCCTGATCGCGCATCTCGCCGACCAGGATGACGTCCGGGTCCTGGCGCAGGACGGCGCGCAAGCCGGCGCCGAAGGTCATGCCGACCGTTGGATTAACCTGGGTCTGGCGCACGATGGGCAGGCGATATTCCACTGGATCTTCCAGGGTGGCGATCGACCGCTCCATCGAGTTGAGGGCGTTGAGCGCCGTGTACAGGGTGGTGGTCTTGCCGGAGCCCGTCGGGCCGGTCACCAGGAGGATGCCGTTCGGACGCGCAATCAATTCCTCGAACACCCGCATGTGATCCGGGCTGAGACCGAGCTGGTCGAGCGACAGCACCACCCCCGACTGGTCGAGGATGCGGATCACCACGTTCTCGCCATAAATGGTCGGCAGCGTCGAGACCCGCAGGTCCACGTTGCGTCCCGCGATCGGGATCGAGATGCGCCCGTCCTGGGGCAGGCGGCACTCGGCGATGTTGAGATCGGCGAGGATCTTCAGCCGCGCGACGACACCGCGGCTGATCTGCGCCGGCAGCACCGCCACCTGCCGCAACAGGCCGTCATTGCGATAGCGCACCCGCAACACGCGCGCCTCGGGCTCGACGTGGATGTCGGTGGCGCGACTGTCGATGGCGCTGTGCAGGAGCTGGTCGACCAGGCGGATCAGCGGCGTGACCGTGCCCTGCTCGACGGCCTCCTGATCGCGGGCGATGTAGCTCAGGACCTCCTCGGTGACCTCCTCCAGCGAGACCTCCCTCTGGAAGTAGCGATCGAGGGCGATTTCGATCTCCCGGCGCGCCGCCGACACCACGTCGACCGGCAGGCTGGTGGCGTGCTCCACCGCGCCGATGGCCACCACGTCGAAGGTGTCCGCCATCGCCACCTGCAACACCCCGTCCTCCATCCCGACCGGCAGGAGGGTGTAGCGTCGCGCGATCTCTTCCGGGACCAGTCGCACCACCGCCGGGTCGAGGTCGAGAAACTCCAACCGGCGGCGGATGCTCCCCGCCTCCTGGGCCAGGCTGGTCTCGATGCCCTCCTCGGTGACAAAGCCCAGGTTGATCAGGACCTTGCCAAGCAGATCCCCGGTGCGCCGCTGCTCGCGCAGCGCGACCGCGAGCTGCGCGCGGGTGATGTGACCCGCCTCGACCAACCGCTCCCCGAGCGGCAGCGACGGCCCGGTCGCGAGAGGCTTGTCGGGACGAGGCGTTGGTCCCGCCGGGCGCCGGCCCACGTCTCCCCCCTTTACTGGATCCGGAAGCCGATGTCGTCCCCCGAGAGCAACCCGCCTGCGGAGGTCTGGAGGACCCCGTCCGGGCCCGCGGAGAGGACGTAGACCGGGGTGGTGCTAGCGGCGCTCAGGTTACCGACGTTGCACACGAACGCCTTGCCCCAGGGGTCGTCGCCGAACTCGATCTGGTAGGGCCCCCGCCACGCGAACTCCCCAGTCGTGCCATAGGCCGGGGCATTGTCGATGAGCTGGTCGGCGAAGGTATCGGCGGTGCCGCCCCAGCCCGTTACACCGGTGTCCACCGTGGGCATGGTACTGGAGTCGGTCTGCAACAGGGTCACGGGGTTGGTGCCGTCGGTGGCAGGCCAGCGCCCCGTATCTTTGTAGAAGGACGCGATCGTCGCGGCGATCTCCTTGGTGTCGCTCTTGGTCCGGGCGATCCGGGAGTCTTGGATGTTCTTGACGATCGACGGTGTGGCAATGCCGGCGAGGATCGCGATCACCGCGACGACGATGACGATCTCGATCAACGTGAAGCCGTTACGAGTGGCGGTGGGGCCGCTGGGGGGAATGGGGCGGGAAAGCCAATTCCTCATCACTGTTCTCCTGGAGACGGGACTTATCGAGGCGCCGATACGGCGGGCGGATCTCCGCTCACCGGAGTCGGGTTGAAGGCGGTGGCAGCCGCAGGGTAATGACCCTCGGTGACCGGGCCGGTGTCCGGCAGCCGGGTCCCGGCCCCACGCACTGCCTCGAGCTGGACGGCGATCCGCCGCAAGGCGTTCGCCGTGGCGCGGTGTTCCCCATCGATCCGCTGCCGGGCGCTGGCGAGGCCCACGGCCAGGGCGGCGACCACGACCAGGGTCGCCACGAGAAATGCCAGCCCTTCCACCGCAGCGACACGCACCGCGCCGCGGCAAGCTCTCACGGACACGCCGGCGGCGCGTCGCGATGGGTAAGAGGGAAAGTACACAAACGCACCAAAGTTTCCCCTCAGATCGGCACGTCCAAGCCGGCACCTAAGTTCTCCGCCGCAATGCCGCGCAGCTCATCCAGCGTCACCTTCCCCCCCAGCACGTGGAGGGCCTCCCCCCCGTCCCATCCCACTGCCGGAAGGGGTGCCTTGCCCGCCTCCGCACACAGCCCGTCGGCCAGGGAGACGCAGGCGGCCATACGCCGCACCACGGCGTCACCCTGCGCCACTTTCTCCAGGTGGTGGATCGCCCCCACCACCATCACCATGCGCTCCGGCAACCCCCAGCGGACCGCCAACGCGGCCCCCACCTCGCCGTGATCGAAACCCCAGACTTGCCGCTCCGCCTCATCCAGCGCCGCCAGGTTAGGCGTCCCGGCCAGCAATGCGGCGTAGCGATCCTCATCCATACGATGGAGGAGCAACATCCCCAGGTCGTGCAGCAGGCCGGCGGCAAATGCGTCCTCCACCGGCACCATACCAACCCGTTGCGCTACCGCCGCCGCCACCACCGCGACGGCATTGGCATGCTCCCAAAGCGCCCTGGGAAGACCGTCGAAGGAGCCATAGATCTCCCGCGTCGAGAGGGCCACGACCAGATTCCGCAGGGCATTGAAACCCAGCACCATGATCGCCGCCGCGAGATTGCTCACCTTGCCCCGCCGCCCGTAGAAGGAGGAGTTGGCGACCCGCAAGAGCTCCCCAACCAGCGTCGGATCGTGGCTCAGCACCTCCCCGATCTGCTCCGCATCCACCGTGGGATCCGCCATGAGCTGCATGAGTTGCCCGATCACGGGGGGGGCGGAGGGGATGTCGCAGCTTGCCGCAATGAGGTGGTCGAGGGTGGTGGCACTGGCCATCGGTCGCTCCGGGGGCGGTAGCTTTGTGGGTAATAGGGGGGTTGGAAAGGAGCCCGGGGGCTAACCAAACGGACCGGACAACCCTCGGGGCGGGTGGTCGTATTCGTTCCTTATCGGCAGCCGCGCGCAAAGCTTGGCTCGCCTCTCCGGCGTCCCCATCCGGCGGGCTGGTCGCTCCATGGGCAGTGCGCCTCGCGTACGGCAGCGCAATGCTGCTGTCCTCCCGGCTGAGTCTCGGAATATCGGGTCAGTGGCTGCTGCCACAGTCGGAGTGTGTGGCCTCCAACACGAGTGCGTTCCCTTCCGCATGCGTGAGCAGCCCCTGATTCACGAAGGCCTGCGCCGTCTGGGTCACGGACGAGACGTACTGGCCGTGGCTCGTCCACGGCGCGGATGATCCGAACGGCCCGGCGCAGGGGACGAGCTGGGCAACCGAGCACCCCGTGGCCGGGTCTACCACCGTGGCAGGCGGGGTGCCCGGGCAGATGTCGTGGGCGTCACTGACCCCGTCGCCGTCGCTGTCGTCGCTCGCGTCACAGATCCCATCGCCATCGGCATCGGGCCCGTCATTCGCTGGATCGCCGCCACTGCCGTTGGCACCGGTGTGGGTGCAATCGTCACAGCCATCCCCATCCGCGTCCCGGCACAGGTTCGGGTTCGCTGGCGCCACGTCTTCGCCTTCGGCGACGCCGTCGTTGTCGCTGTCACCACCGCCGGCGGCCGGTTGATCACCGGGAAGGTAGAACGCCACGTGAATGTGGGCGGCGCGCAGTGCGGCGGCCACCACCACCTCCCGGCCGGAGTAGTCGCCGAGGACGCCCCCGTCTTGACCGACGGCGCGGACGGCCCGCAGGCCCAGCGGGATAAGTTGCCCACCAGGGGCCGCGAACGCCGCTCCGGACCACGCCATTTCCAAAGACGTTTCCACGCCTTCGACCGGGTAGTAGACGAAAACCCGCACCGTCGTGGCATCGAGAGGGATGGTCGTGCCCGGGGCGAGGGCGTCGTCCGCACGGACGGTGGCCGACAATTGGCACAGGTACTGGATGGGGGCGTCCGGCAAAGCGAGGTCGTCACCGGTGCCGAAGGCGCCGTCCCGTCCTGCGCTGGTGATCTGGCCGGTGGCGGAGCCGAACTGGTAGGGCCGGTCCCAGCCATCCCGCAGCCAGTCGGCGCCCTGAAGCTGTCCGGTGACGTACGGCCCGGCCCAGCCCATGCCCACCCCGCCGAGACCGAGGACATGGGACGGCTGGCTCCCCTGGGCGACCAGCTCGGCGAGGCCGTTGCCCGCCGGGTGGCGGCCCATGTCCGCCACATACCCCTGGCGACCCATCTCCGGGTCGCCGTTCATGGCCCGCACCAGCCGCTGCATCTCCTTGCGGGTCACACTCTCCCGGGCGCCGTCGACCCGCACGGCAAGCTCGGGGACCAGGGCACTGGCGAGGATCACCAGGACGGCGATCACGACGATCAGCTCGATGAACGCGAAGCCGTGCTCGCGTGCGCAGCGTCCCGTGCCAGGTCGACCCTTCATACCGCACCACCATCGGCAGAGCGGCGGGGCGAATGAACTTTGCGGCGTTCCTCCCCGCCGTATTTGTCACTGCGGCTGGGCGCGCGGCGGTGGCTCAGGGCGACAGGTAGGCGGCGACGTGGCTGCTCGCGCCGTAGAGCGGCGCCGTGATGACTACCTGGCGACCGCTGTAGTCCCCCTTGCTACCCCCGTCTTGACCCACCACACGCACCGCGTGGAGCCCGAGGGGGAGGGGCTGACCTACCGGGATCTGGAACGCCTGCCCCGACCACTCCAGCTCCACGGAGCTCTCACTGCCGTCGGATGAGTAGTAGGCGTAGACGCGTGCCGTGCCCCCATCGAGGACCACTGTGTTGCCCGGCACCAGGGCGCTGTCCGCTTGCACCATCACCGACAGGGTCCCCGTCACTCGAATCGCCGCGGCGGGCATCACCAGATCGTCCGCCGAGGAGAAGCTCCCATCCCGTCCTGCGCTGGTGATCTGACCGGTGGTAGAGCTGAACTGGTAGTCGTGGTTCCAGCCGTCACGCAGCCAATCGCCCCCCTGGAAGCCACCCGCGACGTACGGCCCACTCCAGCCAACGGCCACGGCGCCGGTTTGCAGGGCGTGGGCCGGCTGGCTCCCCTGGCTGATCAGCTCCGCGAGGCTGTTGCCGGCGGGCAGGCGACCCATGTCCGCCAGGTAGCCGGCGACGCCGTTCTCGGGTTCGCCGACGATGGCGCGGTAGAGGGCGGCCATCTCCGCGCGGGTCGCCTCTTCCCGGTGCCGGTCGAGCTGGGCGACGATGTTCGGCACCATCGCCGCTGCCAGGATCGCCATCATCGCCACGGCGATGATTAGCTCGATGAGGGCGAAGCCCGCGCGACGAAGCTCTCCGGAATGGGGTCCCATGCCCGCCATGACTCTCCGTCATCGGCAGGGGCGCACGAGGCGGTGAGGAACCAGAGAGCCCGATCAGATCGCCGGGGCGCTCCCGAGCCGGAGGCTAGCTCGCATTTCTCACCACGGATCGTCGCGAGCCCGTGCAAACGCGCGTAGATCCTGGCCGGCCCGCGGTAGGAGCCGATGCTATCGGCGACCCCATGTGGCAGACCGCCGAAGGGATTCGGCTCCTACCCCGGACGAGGACCCGGCCGGGAGATGCGGCCTGCCTGCCGGCAGGCAGGGCGGTTGCGCGGGCGCAGCAGATTCGTGGTGAGAAATGCGAGCTATACGAACAGGTCGAGGAGGTGACCCTCCGTGTCACGCTGCGCTCGCAAGGAGGCCGCGTTGGCCCGCACCTCATGTTTTGCCGTGATCTGATCCACGGCGGCGTGTGCCAGGTCGACCTCGTTGTGTGCCTCACGATCTTCCTCTGCCTGGGTAACGGGGCGAGTAATGAGGTCTTCGTGGGTGTTGCCCTTGACCCCCAGCGCACCGGCCTCGGCGATGTGGCGTGCCGCTTCCGCCTGGCGCCCCACGGCGCCGCGAATTCCCTGGATGGCCGATTGAATACCGTCGAGCATGGCGACCTCCTGCTCTGCGCCGCCCCTGCGGGCGGGGAGTGACATCCTCCTGCCCATATGTTCGGCGCGCACGGCCTGGGCATTAGCAATACTTACTTAAAAAACAATACGTTAAGAGACAAGATGAGCCGCACGCCCCCCCTTTTGTCCCGCCGCGGGGCTGCTGGACGCGAAACATTACGAAGGGGTTGCACAACGCGCGACTCATCGATAAGGCAAGGTAGGAAGGTCAGCAGCCAAGGAAGGGGGAAGAACCCCCATTCGCGTCCATCCGCGGCTCACCCCACACTGCCACAGCGAGCGCGCGACGGACTCGTTAAAAAGAATCCGACCCCGCGCCGATAACGGTGGTGGACCGCCGATTTTCCTCGTCGCGGTTCTGTGCAACTCTGTGCTCAGCGGTGCTCGATAACGGCGACCGCAGGGGGAGGCCGCGGCCGCTCCCGGTGGTCAGGCTCCCCCAGGAAGGAACGCGAGATGGCCCTGCAATCCGACGTGGTGATCGTCGGCGGCGGACCCGCCGGCATCACCGCCGCCGCCGCCCTGGCGCGGGCCGGCGTCCCCGTCCTGGTGCTGGAGGGGGGACGCCATCCGGGGGCGGAGAACTGGTCGGGGGCGGTCTACTTCTGCGAGAACCTGGTGGCCGCGGACGCCTTCGGGCCGGAGATCCTGCGCCACGCGCCGGTGGAGCGGCCGGTGTATCGCCGCGGTCTCCTGGCCACCGACGGCGTCGGCCTGATCGGCCTGGCGCCGGAGGGGGCGGAAGTCTACCGCCATTGCTACACGGTGCAGCGCCCGCTCTTCGATCGCTTCCTCGCCGAGGCGGCGGAGGACCTGGGGGTGACCATCCTATCGAGCTGCCACGCCACCGCCCTGATCCGCGACGGCGGCCGGGTGGTGGGGATCATGACCGACCAGGGGCCGGTGTACGCCGAGGTGGTCTTCCTGGCCGAGGGCGACGCCTCCCAGCTCGTCACCCGTGAGGGATATGAGGAGGTGGAACGGCCGCACTTCGCCCAGGGGGTGAAGGCGGTGCTGGAGCTGCCGGCGGCGGAGATCGAGCGCCGCTTCCACCTCGCCCCCAACCAGGGGGCGGCGTACGAGATCCTGATTCGCAACCCGATCGTCGGCGGCCGCCCCACCCGCCTCAACGCCGGCGGCTTCCTCTACACCAACCGCGACACCCTCGCCCTGGGCTACGTCCTGCCCCTGGACGCGGTACACGAGCACTGGCGTGGCGACCACCACCGCCTCCTGGAGTGGCTGCGTGCCCTGCCGTCCCTGGCCCCCTACCTCGCAGACACCGAGCTGGTTGGGTTCGGCGCCAAGCTGATCCGCATCGGCGGGACGCGCGAGATGCCGCGCCTGGTGGACCACGGCCTCGCCATCGGCGGCGCCGCCACCGGCATCGGCGTCGACTTCCCGTGCCCCAACTTCACCGGCCCCGCCACCTTCATGGGCCTCGCCTTCGCCCGCGCCGTGATCGCCGCACGCGCCGCCGGCACCGCTCTCGACGCGGCGGTCCTCACTGAGCGCTACGCCGAGCCGGTGCGCGCCTCCTCCTACTATCGCGACGCCCACTGGCTGCGTCGCTGGCCCGACTACGTCGAGTCGACCACCGTCTTCTTCTCCACCCCCATCGACTGGACCCTGCGCGCCGGCACTCTCCTCGCCGATCGCTCCCAGGGCTGGGGGGCACGGATCTGGGGGCTGGGACGGGTCTTCGACGAGCTGGTCCAGCCCAAACGCGCCGGCCAGGTGGTGAAGGGGGTGTGGCGACCAGTCATTGCCCTGGGACTCGGCCGCGCGGCCCTGCGCGCCCTCTCCCTGCGCCACCCGGTCCAGTGGCTGGCCAACCTCCTGCCGAGAGGCGAGGACGACGTCGCCTGCCAGGTGGTGTGGCAGCCGTCCGGCGCCGACGGCCCACCCACCGCGGGGAAAGTGCGCGGCGGCCGGCGGTTGCGCGCCGCGGCGGAGGCCCTCGCCCTGCTGTACGCCAACGACCAGCGGCCCCTGGACAAGAAGCTGCCCGATGTGGTCCGTCGTCTCCTTTCCGGCCTCTCCCTCCTCGACCTGGTGCTGATCCCCCTCGCCGTGGCCGCCGCCGTTCTCCTCGCCGCCCTGCGCCTCGCCTCCGACGGCATCCGCTACAAGCTCCAGCACGTGGATCTCGCCACCCTGTGGGGCGACCCGGCGAGCCGCCTCAAGCAGGCCCGGGAGGCGGCCCTCACCGTCGACCCGGCCGCGGTGCCCGAGACCACCCCGTGGGCCGACAAGACCGCCGCCATCGACCAGCAGGCCACCACCCCGCACATGCGCGTCTTCTGGCCGCCGCTGGGCGACGGCGAGGCGGCGGAGGCCTTCGTCACCGCGCCCCTATGGCGGGTCTGCCCGGTGCAGGTCTACGAGGTGACCCCCCAGTGGGTCGGCCAACCCCAGGCCACGGTCAACTTCGAGAACTGCCTGAAGTGCGAGTCGTGCTGGCGCGCCACGCCGCTGGTGGACTGGAGCCGCACGCGCCACGCCTCCACCTACCCGGTGCACGGCGAGGTGGCCCGAACCTGGGCGCGGCAGCGGGCGGAGCGACCCGCGCGGCCGTCCCGGGCCCCGCGGCCCTATACCCCGGACCCGCCGGCGTGGATCCGCCGTTTGGGGGAGGGGCTCACGCCGCCGGTGCGAGACGCACTGACCGCGGTGATCACCGCCGGTGAGGCGTTTCAGGCGCAGCTCGAGGCGACGCCACGCGTGGTGGACGCCACCGCCCTCGCCCATCTGCGGCGCCAGCTCGACCGGATGGTCAACGCCTGGCAGGGGGTGGGGCGCGCCCTGAAGGGGATCAACACCGGCGACTGGTTGCGCCAGGGCGACGACTGGCTGGAGCACGCCCACCGCCACCTGGCCAACCACAAGCTGTTCTGGGCCGCCGCCGACATCGACTGCCTCTGTCACCACCACGTGGTGGTCGCCCTCACCGGCCTCCCCACCCGCCGGCGCCGCGCGCCCGTCCTGGTACCGGCCTTCCCGCCAGCGGAGGGCGCGACCGAGCGGGTGGCCGCCCTGCACGCCGCCCTCTCCATCGCCCGCCGCAAGGGGCTGGAGGAAGGGGAGGAGGGGGTCGCCGAGTGGGTTGCCACCCAGGAGCTGGAGCGCGTCGATCCCCTCGACCTGGTCCACACCACTGCGGGCGCGGAGCCGGGCCTCGCCTGGTGCCTCGCCAGCCACCACCTCGCCCTCGCCCTGTGGGGAGACCGGCCGCAGCCGTGGCCCGCCGGCACCTGGCTCACGGTGCCGGGGGAGAACGACCTGGAGGTGGTGGAGGAGGGCAACGAGCGCCGCCTGCGCGGCACGGCGCGCGGCGTCTCCACGGCCCTCGCCACCTGGATGGTGGTCCAGGTGGACGGCTGTTTCGCCGCCCTGCCCCTGGCCGAGGGCGACGAGAATCGCCCCCTCGATCCCGTGGGGCTGCGCAGCGCCCACCTCACCGAGGTGCGCTTCCTCGGGACGCCGATCCCGGCGGAGCGGCTCGTCCCGCGCCGCACCCCGGCGGTACGCCAGGCCGCCCGGCGCTGCGCCCGGCTCACCTGCGCCTTCGCCGCCGGCTTCGGCGGCTACCTCACGGGGCGCGCCACGGAGTACGCCGCGGGGCGGATACAGTTTGGCGATAGCTTCCGCGACCGCGCCGGTCGCACCGGCATCGACAAGTTCGGCGCCGTGAAGGCGCTGCTCGCCGACTGCCACGCCCGGCTCGCCGGTCTCACGGCCCTCGCCCGCCAGCTCGCCGGCAGCGGCGAGGCCGACCCGGGCCACGCCATGGCCTATGCCATCGACTGCCTCACCCCGAATGGCGGCTCGTTTGCTTACAACGCCGGCCAGGTGTTCGGCGGCACCGCTTACTCCGAGGACGACTTCCTCGCCAAGTACTACCGCGACGCCGCGATCCTGCGCTTCCTGTGGGAGGCTGTGCGGGTGCCGGCGGTGCGCAAGTCGGCGCCCCTGCCGCCGGACCTCGACGACCCGGCCTTCACCGCCGCCCGCAGCCGCTGGGACCGCCTGCGCACCCAGCTCGAGCCGTTCCTGCCGGAGGCCCCCGGCGATTCGGCGCACCTCCTGCGCGGCTACGCCGGCGCCACCCTCGCCCTGTTCGACGACTGGCAGCGCCACCTTGGCGAGGGCGTGACCGCCAACCACGCCGAGGTGGTCGCGTGGCACCTGCGCTGCACCGAGGCGGCCCTCGGCGCCTTGCGCAAGGAAGGGGTGGTGAACAGCACTACCGCCGACCTCCTCCGCCCGCCCTTCATCCAGGTGGAACCGGGACCAACCTTCGGCGACTTCCTCGCCAGCGCCGGCCACTACGCCTCCTCCGACTTCCTGGTGCGGCCGGGCGACGCCGACCTGCCGTGCCTCACTCCGGAGGCGGTGTGGCGCGACCCGGAACGGGCGGCGCGCTGGGACGAGATCCACCGCCAGCTCCAGGACGGCTACCTGCCGCGCCACGAGGGCGACTATGCCCGCACCCTCGACACCACTCACCACCTGCCGGACGACGACGTGGCGTGGATCGCAGAGCACAACTGGTACGCTACCGTCGTGTCCCCTGCGGATGGCGGCCTGGGTTGGAAGAAGACCGACTACGCCCTGCTCAACTGGCAGGTGATGACCGAGATCGACCCGTCGGTCTGCCTGCTGATCATGGCCAACACCTCGATCGGCACCACCCCGGTGCTCCTCGGGCTCGAGCAGGAGATCCCCCAGGCGGAGCAGGAGCTTACCCGGGCCGCCGACGACCCGACCCTGCTCACCGACATCGAACAACGCCTCGATCGCCTGATCGCCGACCTCGCCCACCCCGACCCGGCGAAGCTGACCCGCGACACCACCGCCCTCGTCGCCCTGGTGGACGAGCGGCTGCGCCATACCCGGGTCCTGAAATACCTGGCGGGCGACTTCCTCATGGCCTTCTACGGCGGCGCCCAGGCGGGCCGCCGCCGCGACCTGGCGGGCTTCTCCGTGGGTCTGCAGGAGGCGCGTGACCACCTCGCCGCGCTGCCGGGTCGGATCACCACCTCCCGGGAGGAGATCGCGCTCCAGAGGGCGGCCCACCGGCGCTACCTCCAGGGGCTCGCCTGTGGCCGGGTCGCCGCCTTCGCGCTCACCGAGCCCACCGCCGGGTCGGACTCCGGAGGTGTTGCGACCCACGCGGTGGAGGTGGAGTACGAGGTGCAGGAGGACACCCGCGGCGTCCTCTATTTCGAGGTCGACGGCCAGCGGCGCAACCTGGCGGACGCCGACCGCCTGCGCTTCGACGCCGGGTTGATCTACTACGACTACCCGGGGGACAAGTCGGCGGAGGTCCGCCTGACCGCCCCGGCGAATGTGGGACCGGCGCGGCCGCGGGTTTACGACCACGACGGCCAAGACGTGGAGTTCTTCGACATCGCCGCCGTGCGGCGGCGCGCGGATGGCAGTCGCTACGTCTCCTTCTACGAGCTGACCGGCGCCAAGATGTGGATCACCAACGGCCGCGTCGCCCACCAGTTCGCCCTATACGCCAAGACGGCGCAGGGCGTGAGCGGCTTCATGGTCGACCGCTTCGCCGAGGGGCTGGTGGTGGGGCTCGATGAGACCAAGCTCGGCCAGCGCGCCTCCCCCACCAACGAGCTGTCCCTCAACCGCGTGCGGGTGCCGCGAGAGAATCTCATCGGCTTCGCCGGCCACGGCCAGGTCAACGCACTGGAGACCCTCAACGCGGGACGCATGGGGCTGGCGGTGGCGTCCGCGGCGATGACGGCGCATCTCACCCGCTGGCTACAAGGTTGGCTGGCCGACCGGCCGACACGGTGCGGGCGGCACACCGACCGGCTCCTGGAGCGCATGGCCGCGGAGGCGGTGGCCGCCGAGTCCGTCGCCTTCTTCACCATGGGGCTGTTCGACCACCCCGGCGTGAGCACGGCGCGCATGGAGTCGGCAATTGCCAAGTATTTCTGCTCCGAGGCCCTGCACCGCGCCATCGACTACTGCGAGCGCGCCCTGGCCGTGGACTCCGCGTCGCGCCGCTTCCCGGTGGAGAAGATGCGCCGCGACGCCCGGGTGCTGAACATCTACGAGGGCACCAACGAGGTGCAGCGCTTCCTCGTCATCAAGGAGCTGGTCTCCTTGATGAAGGAGGGCGAGTTGCAGGCGTCCCTCCCGTCCCCGCCGAGCGGCGGGGCCTGGCCCCTCTGGGTCCACGACCGCGCCCGGCTGATCGACACCCTGCAACGAGCGGTGGTCAAGCTCGACGACGGCCTGTGGAACGATGGCGACCTCCAGCCCATGGCCTTCGCCCTGGTGGAGATGGCCGCCAACCTCCTGGTGCGCTTCACGGTGCTCAAGCGCCGCGACGCCCTGCGTGCCACCGGCGCCGGCGACGCCCTGTTCGCCCAGCTCCTGGACAAGGTGGAGCGCGGCCACCAGCACGCCTTCGTGCGCTTCCAGCAACGCTTCGATGCCGACTGGGAGTCGTTGCAGGAGCATGGCGCAACCCTCGCCACCGCCCTGTTCGAGGCGACCGCCCGCAGCGCAGCCCTGCCGGCACGGCGCTTTGCCGCCGCGGCCAAGCTGCACATCATGCTGGTGGCTGACGCGGCCCTGCGCCTCTCGCCCCGGCCCCATGTGGACGAGGCCGGCACCTGGGAGGTGGACCGTGCCCTGCAGCACGAGACCCTCGACGTCCTCGCCCAGGTGGCGGAATGGCAGCGCGACGGGGTCCACGTGACCGTGACCGCCGTCGCCGTCGGCGACGAGGGCGCCGTGCGTGACGCGATCGCCGCCGGGGCCGACCGCGGCCTGCTGATCGCGGGGCCGGCCACACCCGCAGACCGCGACTGGGCGGCCCTGGTGGCCGGCCCGATCGCCGCCATGGAGAACCCGCCCGACCTGGTGATCGTCGCCGACCGCGCCGATCACAGCGGCGCACCCTACCGGTCCGAGGCCCTCGCCGCGGCGCTCGCAGTGGCCGGGGCGGCGCCGCGCACCTGGCGCTACCTCACCGCCGTGGACTGGGGTGGCCCGCAGGTGGAGGACGGCGCCGCGGTATGGCAGTGGCAGCGCGAACGTGTCACCACCACCGTGGCCGCCGATGGCCCGTGGATCGCCGGCTGGAGCGGGCGTGACCGCCGGCCGCCCATCGACGTGGCCCGCCGCAGCCGGGCGTGGCGCTCGCGGGTGGCGGTGGTGGCCGGCCACGAGGCTGAACCCCTCTCTCTCCGCCACCGGCTACCCGGCGGCGCCGCCGACGGCGGCGCGGCGACCGTCGACACCCCCGAGGCGGCCGCGGCCCTGGTCCTGCGGCACGCCAGCGACTGGGGACAGGGGGCCGCCGGCGACACACTGCCCGTGACGTCACCGCCGTCCGATGCGGTGCCGCCCGGCTTCGCCGACCTGCCGTGGCTGATCGCGGCGGAGAGCGGCGCCGTCCCCCTCGCCGCTACCGCCTTTGCCGCCCTGGCGGCGGCGGGCCACGCCCTGTTCGGCAACGCGGCGGCGGCCCTCTATCTCACCGACCTGGAGGGCGACGCCCTGGCGCGCCGCCTCACCGGCTGGCAGCAGGCGGGGGTAGCGCAGGTGGTGGTGGTGCAGGCGCCACGGGGGCCTTGGCCGGCGCCGCAGGTGGCGCGCTGGCTCCAGCCGATCCTCGACCCGGCCCACACGGTGGGCGGACGGTGGCTCTTCGAGGGTAGCCTCGGTTCTGCCGCCACCCTCCTCGGGGCCACGGCAACCGGGGGCTACTTCGTCGGCGAGCGGACGACCGATGGGGCGCTGGCACGCGCCGCCTATCGCGGGCGGCTGGAGGCAGTCTGCACGCCGCAAGCGCCGCCCGCCGTGGTCGCCCTCGCCGGCAACGGCGAGACACCGGCGCCGGCGAGCGAGTTCCACTGGTGGCGCAACCGCCTGCCCCCCGGCGGGCAAGTGGAGCCGTGGTGGCACCACCTGACGCCGCGGCCGATCGACCTCTCCGCCCTCACCGAGGCGCCGGTGATCGTCGACGTGGGCTACGGCATCGGCGATGCCAAAGGGATGGAGGCGATCGTCCCGCTCCTCACCGCGGCCCTGGAGAAGGCTGGCCTCGGCCCAGTGTCGATCGGCGCCACCCGCAAGGTGACCCAGGACCTGAAGCTGCTGCCGGTGGACCGGCAGATCGGCCAGACCGGGGTGAGTGTCAAGCCGCGGCTGCTCATCGCCCTCGGGGTCTCCGGTGCCCCCCAGCACATGGACTGGGTCGCCCGCGACGCCACCATCCTCGCCTTCAACAACGACCCGGGCGCCCCGATCATGAGCTGGAACGAGAGCCATCCGACGCCCCGGGTCCACGCGATCCTCGGTGACCTGTTCCAGACGGTCCCAACATTCTGCGCGGCCCTGGATCAACATGGAGCCATGCGGGAAATAAATATCCTTAAGCCCAGCTCAGGATAACTCTCACGTCTCCGAAAAAGACGGTTGGCGTACTGTCACTTTAGAGGCACATCGTGTTACCGAAACACAATTGCTGGGAATTCATGAACTGCGGCCGCGAGCCGGGAGGCCACAACGCCGGCAAGCTCGGCGTGTGTGTAGCCGCGAGCTGCGAGGAGGCAGACGGCGTCAACCGCGGCACCCACGCGGGCCGCTTCTGCTGGGCCATCGCAGGCACTCTCTGCGGCGGCAAGGTGCAGGCGACCTTCGCCGAGAAGTTTCACACTTGCCTTGCCTGTCCCTTCCTCCAGGGGGTCCAGGACCAGGAGGGGCGCGAGTTCGTCCTGACCGAACACGCCCGGCGCCGACAGTGCCCTGGTTCGCTCTTCGCGGCGTGCTGATAGGAAACCATCGGTCTCGGCATCGGCGGGCAAGCCCTGCCTCCGGCGGGCTGTTACACTCCCGCCGCCATGAACTCCACCGCCCCAATCCCGAACACACCTCCTCCCGTCGTCATCCTCGTCGGCTGCCAGCATCCGGGGAACCTGGGGGCCGTGGCGCGCACCATGGGAAACTTCGGCCTGCGCGACCTGCGCCTCGTGGCGGGCTGTGACGCGGCCGATCCAGAGGCGGTGGCACGGGCACGGGAAATGACGGAGATCCTTGCGGCAGCCCGGCGCTACGACTCCCTGAAGGCCTCCCTGGAGGGGGTCCACCAGGCGTATGCCGCCTCCCACCGCGCCGGCCGGTTGCGGGCCGCGCCGATCACGCCGCGCGCCGCGGCGGAGCTGATTGCCGGCGGACCGGCGAATGACCTCTCCGCCTTCGTGTTCGGCAATGAATCGAGCGGCCTCACCAACGACGAGGTGATGCACTGCGACTGGGCAGTGGCGATCCCGACCGATCCCGACCACCCTTCCCTGAACCTCGCCCATGCGGTCACAGTCCTGGCCTACGAGTGGGCCGTGGCTGGACGGCCGGAGAGCCGGCCGGTGGCGCGGGAGATCGCCAGCGCCGCGGAGCGGCGCGGTCTCTACGAGCACATGGAGGAGGCGATGCTCCGCGCCGGCTATCTCGACCCCTTGAACACTGGACGCACCCTGCGCCACATCGCCCAGATCCTCAGCCGCGCCCGGGTCTCCAGTTTCGAGGTCACGCTGCTGCGCGGCCTCATGCGCAAGATCCAGCACATCGCCGACCGCGCCGGCCGTCC
>DASWHD010000134.1:0-10597 GCA_036393335.1 bacterium | reverse complement strand
GGAGCTGGACAACGGCCGGCGGTTGATCGTGGAGGTGAAGGGGCGCTACGACGACCGTGCCGACGCCAAGGCCAAGGCGGCGGAGCGCTGGGTGGCGGCGGTCAACCGCGCCGGCGTCTACGGCCAGTGGGGCTACGTGGTAGTCGAGGACCCGGGTGAGTTGGGGCCGGTGATCGACGGCCACGCATCCGCCCGGTGGGACCCATCGACGCTGGAGCTGACGAGCGGGTGAGGAGCGACGGCGCGCGATGTCGGCCGAGACCCCGTGGGTCGCTCAGGGCCCGGTCGGCGGTGCGTCCGGCTGGGTCCCCTCGCGTACGCCGGGTTTCGGCGCCTTCCCGGGTGCCCCGTCCGGCCGCAGGATCATCACGGGCGGGGCGAGGTGGTGGATCTCCGCGAGCTGGTCGCGCAGGCGGGAGGGATCGGCCGCCACGGCGCGGCGCAGTTTGGGGTCGCCCGCCCCCGCGGCGGCGGCGTCCAGGGTGCCGACCATCGCCCACGCCTGGCGGTCGTAGGGGTTGAGGCGGATCGCCTGGGTGAGGTCGGCGACGGCGGCCGTGGGCGCCGCCTCCAGCACCGGGATCGGCGGGCGGTCCTCGCTCATGGCGAGCCCTGCGTTGGCCACCGCCCGCGCCTTGAAGGCGTCGGCGCTGAACGGGGTGAGGGTCACGGCGGCGGAGAGGGCGTCGATGGCCGCCGCCGGGTTCGGGAAACGCGCGTTGAGGTGGCTCGCCCCCAGGTACTGGTGGGCCGCCCCTAGCGTCACGTTGCGCTCCCCCGGGTGGAGGCGCAGGAAGCGGTCGAAGTGCGCCCGCGCACCGGTGAAGTTCCCCGCCTGGAACCGCAGCACGCCGGCGGTGAAGTCCACCGCCGGCAGCCGGAAGCGCTCCTCCACCAGGACCGCCGACACCCAGCCGGCCCGTCCGCCGACGGCGAGCCGGTACCAGAGGCCATGGCCCGGGACGTAGCGCCGGTCCAGGACCGGGAACTCGCCCACCAGGTCGGTCCGGGTGAGAACCTCGCCGCCGGGGGCCGCGCGCAGGTTTACGGACTTGCGGTGCGCCGCCACGGTGGGGGGCGGCAGCTCCACCGGTCGGTTCTTCTCCATGTGCAGGAAGCCGTGCCGGCCCGCGGGGGTATCGACCTCCAGCCACGCCCCGCGCATGGCGGTCATGGTCAACGCCACGTCCGCGCCCAGCTCCTCGATCACGGGGGCCTCCGGGCGCGGTGCGGCGCGCACGGCTACGCCGGAGCGCGTCACCACCGCCCGGTGAAATAGCCGCTCGAGGGGGATCCGCACGAGGCGGAACGGGTACAGGGTCTGGGGCATCCGGGCGGTCCACGCCGCCGCCGGCCCCTCCGCCCCTTGGACCTGGAACAGGGGGCGGGCCTCCTGTACCTCGGGCAGGAGCGACAGATAGGTGGTCACGAACGCCGTGTCACCCCGCACCTCCACCAGCCCCCACAGGGCGAGCCAGGTGTTCTGGGCGCGGGCCAGGTCGGCGACCGCCTCGTGGTAGGTACCCTGCTCGATCGCGACCAGCCGGCCCTCGTCCGGGAGGCGCGCCACCACGGCCCCCACCCCGGCCTGGTCGCTGATGGCGGTGAGCACCTCGCCCCACAGCAGGAAGGCCAGGGCCTTGCCCAGGTCGGTGTCGCCGCGGTCGAGGAATTCTGCCACCAACACCTTGTTGGTGAGGTGCGGCAACACCTCGCGCAGCCCCTTGAGGGCCGCCGGGTCGGTGAACGACGACACCACCATGTCGCCCGCCACGGCCCGCCCGGGGAGGGCCAGCGCCGCCACGAGGGCGAGGCAGCAGAGGGTGCGCCGGTGCCACGCCGTCATTCCGGGTCCCCTGCCACCGGTGGCGAGGAGAGACGGCGCATCTCGTCCTCGACCAGGTCGATGAACCGGTCCAACCGGCGGGTGACCGCCGTGTCCTCTGCCCCCCAGCGCGCCTTCTCGGCCCGCAGGTAGGCGCTCACCGCCGCCAGGCCCTGGGCGTCGCGGGCGCCGCGCGCGCGGTTGAATTGCTGGATCGACAGGGCGAGCAGGGTGTAGAGCGCCCACCGGTCACTGAGCCCCTCGGCGATCTCGTACGCGCTCTCCGGGGTTCCGGGCACCACGTCCCGGACGTACACGGTGCCGACCGAAAACTCCGCGGTGCTCGGGATGACGTGGTATTGGGAAATGATGCGCGTTTCCGCGGTGCCGCCCTGGCCCGTCCCGGCGCCGCTGCCGCCGACCACGGCGAGGGCGTTGAGGCGCTTGCCGATCGCCTGCACCCGCTCCGCGTCGGTGCGCTCCACGGGGACCGTGGCGAGGGTCTTCAGACCGACCGGGGGCGGTGGCTCGATCCCCGGTGTGTCGGGAGGAAGCTGCAAGTCGGCGAGCACCGTGTTGATGCCGATCGCCAGGGCGTCCTGGAGGGCGGTGTTGTCGATGGCCGGGCCGGCGTTCCCCTTCAGGTCGTAGGGCAGCAGGTAGAGGGTCCGACCCTCGCTGCTGTACAGCCGGTCGAGGATCCGCGCCTCGTCGTCGTTGAACGTGGTGGCACCGGCGACGCGGCTCAACGTCACCTGGACCGGCTCCGCGCATCCCTGGCCGTCCTGCCGGCATGGCAGGATCTCGGTGACCTTGCCGTAGCCGGCGGCGGTGATCTCCAGGGTCACCTCGCCGAGGCGCGAGACGGCGCCCGGAAAGAGCGTCGCGAGCGCGACCGAGAAGGCCCCGACCGCATCCGCGCGCACCGCCTGGGGCGCACTGCGTCCGGCGTACTCCACGCCGATCACCGCGCCGGCGACGGGCTGGCCGGTGGTGGCGTCCACCGTCGTGCCGGTGATCGTCGGCGCCGCGGCGCGCGCGGCCACCGGCAGCAGCAGGAGCACGAGGCCGGCAAGGGCGCGTCTCACGGCGGCGCCTCGCAGGTGAAGCGCAGCTCCACCTCGCCGCCGGCGCGCAGGCGCGCCAGGGGCAGGGGCGCGGTGGCCGGCCGACAGTCGGGCGCCTCCGCCCGCAGGGCGTGGGGGCGGTCGCCCAGCCCCTTGGCGTAGGCCAGACCGAAGTGGCCGTTACGGGAGTCCACCCGGCCGCCCTCGATGGTGATGTCCCGCCCCCACTGGTCCAGCAGGCGGACGCGCATCTCGGCGAGCAGGGCCGGAGCGGCGGGCGCGGTCAACACCACCCGGCCGGAAACGGCAGGGCTGAGGGGGAAGAGCGCCTCCAGCAGCCACGCGGCCACCACCGCCAGGGCCGCGCACCCGAGGGCGGCCAGGGCCACGGTCGCGGGTAAGACGGCGACCTTGCCCGCGCGGGCGGCGTAGAGCAGCGCGCCGCCCAGGGCCAGGGTGATCCCCAGCAAGGCCACCTGCACGCCGATGGCCGGGAGCTGGATGCCCGCGGACGCGAGCAACGCCTGGAGGTGCTCCACGACCACCCGCGGGTAATCGATCAGCGCCAATGCCTGGTCACGCTCGTCCGCCCCCATCCCGTGCTCCTGTCACCGGGTTCGATATCGCCCGATGACCGTATTTCAGGCCCCCCGCGGGGGGGCTGTCAAACCATGGCCGGCGGAGATCCGCGGCGACACCTCCGCACGGGCGCGGCAGATCCCGGAGAAATGCGGGCTGGGGAGCCGCCCGTATCCTCCCGCTGGCGGTGAGGAAATCAGCCGTCCGCAAGGCGGTGGTCCTGGTCGTACTTCTCCAGGCAGCGGGTGTCGCAGAAGTAGCGGCGTTGGCCGGCAAATACGGCGGCGGCGGCCTTGTCCTTCGGCGAGTAGGTACCGCAGGTGGCGCACTCCACCAGCTCTTCCCCCGGCTCTGCGTCGCGCGCCGGAGGCAGGGTGAGAAGGCGCCACACCTGGCGCACCGCCCACAGGGCGAGGAGGATGAGAAGGAAGCGCACCAGCAGGGCGATCACCCGATCTCCTCGTCGGCGCCGCGGTAGCGGACGACGGTCACCTCGTGGAAGCCGGTGGCGCGCACCGCCGCCAGGGCGTCGGCGGGTAGCTCGCCCTCCGGCAGCCTGCGCAGATCGGCGGTACCCAGCTCCACCCGGGCCAGGTCGCCGTGGTGACGCACGCGGACCTGACGCAGGCCGAGCCCGCGCAGAGCCGCCTCCGCCTCCGCCACCTGGTGCAGGCGCCCCAGGGTGACTGGCGTGCCATGGGGAATGCGTGAGGCGAGACAGGCGTTGGCCGGCTCGTCGGCGGTGGGCAGGCCGCGGCTGGCCGCCGCCGCGCGGATCCGTGCCTTGCCCCAGCCGGCCATCTGCAGGGGAGAGACCACCCCCGCCTCGTCCCGGGCGACCGTGCCTGGACGGTCGTCGCCCAAGTCGTCCATCTGGTTGCCGTCGGCCACGAAGGGCATCGCCAGATCGGCCGCCAGGGCGCGCAGGGCGCCGTACATGTGGCGGCGGCAGTGGTAACAGCGGCGCTCGCCGTTCGCCACGTATTCGGGGTCGTCGAGGAGCTGCTCCGACAGCAGGAAGAGGCGCGTCCCGACGTGCTGGGCCACCCGGTGGGCACGGAGCACCTCGGCGCCGGTGACGCCCTCCGAGACGACGATCGCCGCCGCCACGTTTATCTTGCCGAGGGTCTCCACCGCCACCGCCAGCAAGACGCTGGAGTCGACCCCCCCGGACAGGCCGATCAGCACGGGGGCGTGGTGCTTGAGGATGGCCTGGAGGGACTCCATCGGGGCTGCTTCCTCAACCGAGTGACCGAATGCGGCGTGCGAATGACACGGACAGTGCCAAAACGGCCATCCGTTCGACAAGTGCGGTGCAGCGTGCCATGCGCCGCGCGGATGGATGGTCCGCCAAGACGAGCAGCGACACCCCCGCGGCGGGTCTCGACGCCCTCATATGGAGGGGGGCGCCACGCGGCCCCCTGCCTGACGGCAGGCAGGCCTCGCCACCCGGCACAGGTCCGGGTGGCTTCACCCCCCGTGGAGGGCGAGCTGACGCCCGCCATCAGACCGTAGGTCGCGTCCCGCGACCTACGGTCTACAGGACGGTGAAGGGGTCCGGGTTTTCCGCCAGGAGCTGGCGCGCCTCCGCCACGTCCTGCTCGATTTGCGCCACCAGGGCCTCGGCCGAGGGGAACTTCTGCTCGGCGCGCAGGCGCTTGATGAAAAAGACCTCGATGGTCTCGTCGTAGATGTCCGCATGAAAATTGAAGAGGTGCGGCTCGATGGTCACCGCGCGGCGTTCGAAGGTCGGGTTCACCCCGAGGTTGAGCACCCCGTCGAAGAACTTGCCACGCCAGCGAACGCGGATCGCGTACACCCCTTGGGCCGGCAACAGCTCGTCGGTGGAGCGGATGTTGGCGGTGGGGAAGCCGAGCTTGTGGCCGCGGTGGTCGCCGTGGATCACTTGCCCGGCGATCGAGTAGGGCCGGCCGAGGCAGCGGTTGGCCGCGCGCAGGTGGCCCTCGGTGATAAGCCGCCGCACCCGGGTGGAGCTGACGATCTCGCCGTCCACGTAGATCGGCTCCACCACCTCCAGGTCGAATCCGTACTCCAGCCCCAGCTCACGTAGGTGGTCGATGGTCCCCTCGCGGCCGCGGCCAAAGCTGTAGTCGTAGCCGACGATGACCAGGCGCGCACCCAGGCCGCGCACCAGATAGTCGCGCACGAACTCGCTCGGCGCCTGGTCGGCAAATTCGCGCGCGAAGGGTTGGCACACCACCATGTCGATGCCGTGGGCCGCGATCAGAGCAATCTTCTGCTCGCAGGTCACCATGATCGGCGGGCAGCGCTCCGGCGCCAGCACCTTGAGGGGGTGGGGGTCGAAGGTGAAGACGATGGCGGTGCCGCCCTGCTCCGTCGCCCGGGCGCGCAGCCGCCGGAAGATCTCCTGATGGCCGAGGTGAACCCCGTCGTAGTTGCCCAGGGTGACCACCGGGTAGGGCAAGTCCGCGGGGAGCTGGGCGAGATCGCGGATCATTTGCATGGGTTCTCCTTAGGGCGCAGTGAGGCCCTTCGGGTCGTCGAACACCGATCGCCGCGGCGCGCCGCCGGTCTGGGCCGCCAGGGCGCGAAACGCCTCGACCAGGGAGTCCTGGTCCTGAATCCCTTCGATGGCGCGCAGGACCTTACCACGGTAGAACATCAACAATGTCGGAACGTTCACCACCCCATATCGTGGAGGGATGGTGTGATTGTCGTCGATATCCATCCGCGCCAGCCGCACCCCTTCGCCGAATACCGAGTGCGCCGCCTTGAGGACTGGCTCGTAACGCACGCATGGGCTGCACCAGCTCGCGGTAAATTGCACCACCACCGGCTCGGCCGAGGCGAGGACATCGCCGGCGAAGTTGTGATCGTAGACCGTGAACTCTATCTTCATCGTGCTTCCATTGCATCTTGCCCGATCCCCTGGGACAAGAGCACCCGCCCGTCGGCCGGGGTCTCACCCCGACCGGTACGGTGAAATATCTCCATGCCACTAAAGCGTTTTTTGTTCGTCGCGCTCTTCTTGTTGGGGGCGTGTGCGAGCCCCGAGGATCCATCCATCGCCCTGCCGCCGCTGCGCGGTCTACTGCCGAACGTAGCACGCGACGCCGCCGATCGGGACTTCGAGCGGGGGTTGGCGGCGTTTCATGACGATCAGTGGCGGCAGGCCTTGGCGGCATTCGACGAGGCCCGCGCCGCCGGCGGCAGCGGCTTCGCCCTCGCCCACTACACGGGACGCGCCCATCTCCAGCTCCACCACTACGGTGAGGCGATCCACGCACTGGAGCAGGCCGCCGCCATGCGGCCCGACGACGTCGCCACCCAACACGCCCTCTGGCAGGCGTATCGCGGGGCGCGCCAACCGGCCAAGGCCCTGGCGGCGTTCAAGCGGGTCGTGCGTCTCGATCCCAAGCAGCTCGCCACCCTGCACCCCAAACAGGCGGAGAACCAGCGCCGCGAGCGGGAGATCGCCACCATCGGCCCCCCGACTAAGGAGATCGTCTTTCCCGAAGACAGCGAGGAGAATCTGCTCGTCCCACCGCCGCGGCCACCCGCCGGCGAGACCGTAGCACCGGTGCCCCTATCCCGGAGCCGACCCGGGGGCCCGTCCCTGCTCAGTCCGACCTACGACGGGGACACCGCATCGTCCGCCAGGGTCGATCCAGACCCGCCCGCTCCTGCTGCCCCGGTCGCCACCGACGACGATGCCACGACCTGGATGGCGCGGGGCACCACCCTGGCCCGCGGCGGGCGCTTCGCGGAGGCGATCTCGGCCTACCACGAGGCCGAGACCCGTGCCCCGGAGGACCCGGAGGTCTACAACAACCTCGGCAATGCCTATTTCGCCCTATTCAAGGTCGACGAGGCCCGCGCCCTCTACCACCGCACCCTGAAGCTCGACCCCGGGCACGTGTGGGGCATGAACAACCTGGGCTACACCTACTTCGCCACCCAGGAGTACGACCAGGCGGTGCAGTGGTTCCAGCGTGCCCTAGCGCGCCAGCCGGACCACCTCTTCGCGCGCATGAACCTCGGGGTCACCTTTCACGCCATGGGGGCGTACGACGCGGCGATCCGGGAATTCCAACGCCTCCTGGAGGACCACCCCGACACGCCCAAGGCGTACTACAACCTCGGCCTGAGCTACACCCTCAAGGCGGACTACGTCCACGCCCGGGCGGCCTTCGAGACCTACCTGCGCCTGGCCCCCGACGCGTTGGAGCGTAGCTACGTCGAGGAGATCCTCGCGGGATTCGGTGTCTAAGGGCGATTGACCGACGCGCGGAGCGTGGCCGCCCATCTGCCAACGGATCGGGGGTCCACGAGAGCGGGGCGACTCACCCGTATTGGCGTCCACCCGGGGCCCGATTCCCGTGTCTCACGGTCCCCTTCTTCCAGATCGCCGCACGGCCCATCCCATGGCCAGGCGGTGATGGCCTTGGCTCATGGAGCAAGCAGGAGCTGGGCCCCCGGGCCGGCGTGATAGGCAAAGGAGAGGCGGCCCTCCCCGTGGAAGGCGGTGCCCTGCACCACCAGGGTGAGCTCGTGGTCGCCGCCCTGCTGGGGGATGGCGGCGCCGGCGGTCTGCACCGTCGTGAACTCGCGCGTCACCCGGTCGAACAGGGCATCCACCTCGCTCGCCTTGGGGTTGACCAGGAGCTGGCCGCTACCGGCCTCGCTCAGGACACGGAGGTTGTCGAGATCAGCGGGGACAAACTTCGAGCCCATGGCGAGGACGTGGACGGTGAGGGCCGGGTGGGCGGTGATCGCGGCGACGGCGTCGGCGAGGGCGGTGGCCGGCCAGCCGAAGCGTTCGTAAGCACCGCCGGAGACGGTGGAACCGATGGTCGTGGGTACTGCCTGCTGGTTGTCGAAGTCGCTGAGGTTGTCCGCCCCGTCCGACAGGACCACCATCACGTGGTGGTCGCGCAGGCCGCTGGCCGTGCCCTGCTGATAGGCGATGAGCATCTCTGCCGCGGCCTGCTCGACCGCCGCGTAGAGCTTGGTAGCGGCGTCCAGCGGGGGCTCGGGGAGCGACGCGATGTCATCCGGCGACCAGAGGCCACGCCGGTGAAAGAGGACGTCGTTGAACCACGTCACGTCCCACGAGAAGATACCGGGCCGGGTGGTCCACGCCGCGATCCCCGCCTCGACGCTGCGCCGCGCCGCTTCCTTCATGGGCGCGAAGGCCGGCGGGTCGTGCTGCAGCATGGAGCCGCTGGCGTCGAGGACCAGGTAATAGTGGAGGCTGGCCGCCAGCTCCCGGGCGCTCTCCTGGAGGATGGACTCGTTATCCACCGCGGTGCCGTCGACCTCCATCGTGACGCGCACCTCCTCCGGGGTCACCGGGACCCCGTCGTCCCGGCGGGCGGTGAACTGGGTCACGACCACCGTCCGCCCGCGCACCGCGTCGTACTCTACGGTCGGATCACCGGTGAGCTCGACGGTGACCGGCGTCGAGCCGGAGCCGCCACCACCACCGCCACACCCGGCGGCGACCAACAGGCTGGTGACCAAGGGGAAAACCAGGAGACGCGGGAGGGGTTTGGCCAACATGGGGACTCCAGGGACTGGTGAGGCCGTTCAGGAAGGGGGTCCGGCGCGGTGGGGGGGGCGAGACGCCGGCAGGCGTCCGGGAAGGCGGGGAGCGCCGCCGGTCGGTCCGGGCGGTACGTGCGTGCAGCATACCGCCTAGCCCGCATTTCTCACCATGAATCTGCTGCGCCCGCGCAACCGCCCGCATCTCCTGGCCGTGTCCTCGTCCGAGTCCTCGACAGGGGTAGGAGCCGGTTTCACCGGCGATCCGCGCACCAGGCCCTTTGGGCCTGGGTCGCCGAAGGGATTCGGCTCCTACCGCGGGCCGGCCAGGATCTACGTGCGTTTGCACGGTCGCGCCACGATCCCTGGTGAGAAATGCGGGCTAGCGCGGCGGTCGCGCCACGACCCGCGGCGGCGACGCGGGCCAGGCGGATCAGTACGGCCGTGACGGTGGCCGCGAGTCACCGAGCGTCCGGCTCGCAGGCACCGTGCCGGATTTTCCGCTGGCCCTGAGCACCAGGCCCCCCTGGCAAACACCCGTCAGGATGGCGCAGGGCACCGGTATGTCTCAAATTTGTACGATCCTCGGTTCGCACCGAGAGGCGGGGTGTCTCAACTTTAGTCACTCCCTCCGGGAGGGAGAACCGTCACCGCGCGGGAAGCCGGTGAGAAATCACTGGATATTTGATAGCTTAACTGGTGATTGCTATGGGACACGGTATCTGAGTCGGTTGGGGGATTAGGGCGCTGGGTACGTCTGGCAGGCAGTTTGCTCGGTTGTTGCAAAATTCTACGGGTCTCACGCCGCCGGTGGCTCTTCCGCTACCGCCGTCGACCCAGGGAGAGACCGAAACCAGCCCCGTCGTGGGCGCCATGGAGGGCTGCACAGGGAACCGTTAGCGCCCTGGGTCACGCGATTTCCTGTGAGTCAACGCGATGAAAGCAAGCCTCGTATTTCTGGTGGTATTGCTGCTTGGCGGGGTTGCCGACGCGGCGATCGTCTACACGGCCCCCCTAGACGGTGTATCCGAGGATTCCCCCAACGAGTCGCCAGGGACAGGATCCGCGACCGTGACCTATGATTTCGCGGCGCATACGCTGCGGGTCGACGTGAACTTCGCCGACCTCATGGGTACCACGACCGCCTCCCATATCCACGCGCCGACGCCGGCGCCGCTAACCGGCCCCGCCGGGGTCGCCACGCAGACCCCGTCGTTCTCGGGCTTTCCCCTGGGCGTGACGAGCGGCAGCTACGACCACACCTTCGACCTGACCGACCCGGCGAGCTTCAATGCCCCCTACCTCACCGACAACGGCGGGACCGCCGCCGGGGCGGAGGCCGCCCTGGCGACTGCCCTGGCGGAGGGCAAGGCGTACCTGAACATTCACACGACGTCTTTCAGCGCCGGTGAGATCCGCGGCTTCCTCGTCGCCGTGCCGGAGCCCGCCTCGGTTACCATGGTGGGCGCCGCCCTGGTGGGGTGTCTTGCCCTGCGACGCAGGCATTGCACCCGGGAACGGGGCTGAGTTCACAGGACGGCATCCCGCGAACCCTTCCGGTCCACGGCGTGTGATCAATACGGCTACAGCGAGGCGCCGT
>DASWHD010000133.1:0-5964 GCA_036393335.1 bacterium | reverse complement strand
GCCACGTCCTCGAGGGTCACCCGATCGCTCTCCTGGAAGAGGTCGTAGTCCGCCTTGTTCTTGAACCACAGGGGCAGGACGCCCTGCTTCTTCAAGTTCGCCTCGGCGATGCGCGCGAAGCTGCGGGCCACGATCGCCCGGCCGCCGAGGTGGCGCGGCTCCATGGCGGCGTGCTCGCGGGAGGAGCCCTCGCCGTAGTTCTCGTCGGCGATCACCACCCAGCCAAGCCCCTTCGCCTTGTAGTCGCGGGCGATCTGGTGGAAGTCGAGGTCCGCCGCGCCGGTGAGGACGTTGCGGCCCTTACCCGCCTCCTCGGTGAAGGCGTTGATCGCCCCGATGTACATGTTGTTAGAGATGTTATCGAGATGGCCACGGAATTTGAGCCACGGACCGGCCGGGGAGACGTGGTCGGTGGTGCACTTGCCCAGGGCCTTCACCAGGATCGGCAGGTCCTGGAAGTCCTGCGCCGGATCGCGCGGGCCGAACGGCTCCAGCAGGGCGATGCGCTCGCTCTGCGGGTTGACCGTCACCGCGCCGCCCATGGTCGGCGCGACGAAGCCGCCCTCCTTGGTGGCGAAGCCGGTCTCGGGCAGCTCGATGCCGACCGGCGGCCGGAGCTTGAACTTCTTGCCGTCGGCGCCGGTCAGCTCGTCGGTCGCCGGGTTGAAATGGGTGGTGCCGGCGATCGCCGCCGCCACCACGATCTCGGGGCTGCCGATGAATGCCTGGGTATCCGGGTTACCGTCGTTGCGTTTCTTAAAGTTACGGTTGAAGGAGGTGATGATCGTGTTCACCCCCGGGTCGCCGTCGCGCTTCCACTGGCCGATGCACGGGCCGCAGGCGTTGGCCAGGACCACGCCGCCCACCTTCTCGAAGTCGGCGAGGATGCCGTCGCGGATGATGGTCTCCTGGATCCGGTCCGAGCCCGGGGTGACGTAGAACTCGGCCTTCGCCTTGAGCCCGTGCTCCGCCGCCTGGCGGGCGATGGAGACCGCCCGGGTGAGGTCCTCGTAGGAGGAGTTGGTGCACGAACCGATCAGGGCCGCGGAGATCTCCGTCGGCCAGCCGTTGGCCTCGGTGTCGGCGCCCCACTTGGAGATCGGCCGCCCCAGGTCCGGGGTGTGCGGCCCCACCACCTGTGGCTCCAGCGCCGAGAGGTCGATCTCATACACCTCGTCGTAGTACTTCTCCGGGTGGGCGTGGCAGTCCGGGTCGGAGCGGAGCCGGGCGCGGTGGGCATCCGCGAGGTCGGCGACCGCGCCGCGCTCGGTGATGCGCAGGTAGCGGCCCATGGCGTCATCGTAGTTGAAGAGCGAGCAGGTGGCGCCGATCTCCGCGCCCATGTTGGTGATCGTGCCCTTGCCGGTGCAGGAGATCGCGTCGGCGCCGTCGCCGAAGTACTCGACGATCTTGCCGGTGCCGCCCTTCACCGTGAGGAGCTGCGCCACCTTCAGGATCACGTCCTTGGGGGAGGCCCAGCCGGAGAGCTTGCCGATCAGCTTGATGCCCACCAGCTTCGGCGCGCGGGTGCCGAAGCCCAGGCCGGTCATCACGTCCACCGCGTCCGCACCGCCGACGCCGATGGCGATCATCCCCAGGCCGCCAGCGTTGGGGGTGTGGGAGTCGGTGCCGACCATCATCATGCCGGGCACCGCGTAGTTCTCCAGCACCACCTGGTGGATGATGCCCGCGCCGGGCTTCCAGAAGCCCATGCCGTACTTCATGGCGGCGGAGTAGAGGAAGTCGTACACCTCGCGGTTGGTGTCCAGGGCGATGGTCAGGTCGGCGCCGGAGCCAGTGTGGGCCTGGATCAGGTGGTCGCAGTGGACCGTGGTGGGCACCGCGGTGGTCGGCAGACCCGCGGTCATGAACTGCAGGATCGCCATCTGCGCGGTGGCGTCCTGCATGGCGACGCGGTCCGGTCGCAGGAGCAGGTCGCTGGCGCCGCGCTCGATCGCCGCGTTCTCAGGGTCGTCCATGTGGGAGTAGAGAATCTTCTCCACCAGGGTCAGGTCGCGGCCGAGCTTGGCGCGCATCTTGGCGTGGATCGCCTCCAGGGAGTCGTACAGGGTGCGAACGGCATGGATGTCGATGAGCATCGCCATCTCCTCATGGGGGTTGGCCAGGTTGGACAGGACGCCGCTACGACCGCGGCCAGGCGAATCAGAATTTTTATTAGATCCGTAACCTCCGAGCAACCGGAGGGCGGCCGCCTCACCGGATGCGCCTCCCGGCGTCCGCTCCGACGGGGAGATGGCAACTTGCCGCGAGCGGCCGGCGCGAAGCTTCCTCCCCCCTGGTGGGGGGAAGGACGGGGAGAGGGGGAGGGGTGCAGTGCGCGGGCCGCCGGCCCTTGATCCGCTCGGCACGGCAGCCAATGATGGCAGGCACTTGCACACCTCTGCGCAGTCATCCTCGCGCCGCCGTCTCGCCCCCCTTCCGTGAGCCGCTTTCCCCTCAAGACCGCCGTCCTCCTGGTCAACCTGGGCAGCCCCGTGGCGCCGACGCCGCCGGCGGTGCGCGTCTTCCTGCGCGAGTTCCTGGGCGATCCCCGGGTGCTCGACATGCCGGGCATCGCTCGCGCCATGCTGCTCAATCTGGTGATCCTGCCGTTCCGGCCGCGCAAGGCGGCCGAGGCGTACGAAAAGATCTGGTCGGAGGAGGGCTCGCCCCTCATGGTTCACGGCCGCGCCCTGCGCGAGCGGGTCGCCGACCGGCTCGGCCCTGCGGTGCGGGTGGAGCTCGCCATGCGCTACGGCCACCCCACCATCGAGGCCGCCCTCGACCGCCTGCGCTGGAGTGGCTGCGATCGGGTGGTCATTTTTCCCCTCTACCCGCAGTTCGCCGCCTCCACCACCGGCTCCATCCTGGAAGAGGTCTACCGCCAGGCCGGCTTGTTGTGGAACACCCCGTTCATCCACGTGGTCGAGCCCTACTACGACCATCCCGGCTTCATCGACGCGGCGGCGGAGGTTGCCCGCCCGGCCCTGGACGCGGCGCGGCCCGACTTCGTCCTGTGCAGCTACCATGGCCTGCCCGAGAAGCAGGTGCGCAAGGGGGACGACACGGGCAACCAATGCCTCGCCGCCACCGACTGCTGCGACCGGATCTGGGAGGGCAACCGCAACTGCTACCGGGCCCAGTGTTTCGCCACCAGTCGGGCCCTGCGGGGGCGCCTCGGCCTCGCCGCGGACGCGACCGCCACCACCTTCCAGTCACGCTTCGGCAAGACGCCCTGGATCCAGCCCTTCACCGACGTGGAGATCACGGCCCTCGCCCGTCGCGGCGTGAAGCGCCTGGCGGTCCTGTGTCCCGCCTTCGTCGCCGATTGCCTGGAGACCCTGGAGGAGATCGGCATCCGCGGCCGCGACGCCTTCCGCGCCGCCGGCGGCGACGAGCTGACCCTCATCCCCTGCGTCAATAGCCACGCGGCCTGGATAGAAGGGGTGGTCCACATCCTTCACGACTCGGCCCCGTGGCTGGCTGGCGGCGCCTGAACCACGCGGTCCGCAGCGCTGCGAGCCGGTCCCGCCTATAACCACGATGGAGGCATGTCTGCCGTTATTCCGCTTGCGTTTTGAGAAACGCCTCCATCGTCAGGGCCTGCCCCGGGAATGCCTTGAGCAAGGCCCGGTCCGCGGTTACCAGTGGGACCGCAAGAATGGTCGCGAGGGCGGCAAATTCGCAGTCGTAGGCGGAGAGGCGTGACTGGCCGGCGATCTCGAACACCCGCCCGCTGGGGACTAGATGCTCCCGCCCGGCCAGCGCACTCTCGACCGCGGTCATGATGCGGACGATCTGTGGTCCAGTTAGGCTCCCGTCACGCAAATAACCGGTCAGGATGCTGCGCATCTCCGAGCGCCAGAGGATCGGCGCATGCCAGTCGGGGTCCTGGACGCGAACCCGCTGTGCCACGGGAGTGTGCGGCCCATTCACCCAGCAATACGCGATGACGTTGCTATCGACGACGATCACGCCCGGCCCTGGCGTTTGTAGCGGGTGACCTTCGCGTGCTCAACCTTGGGCAGGCGCTCCGTGAACGCCTTGAGCTCCTTCGCGTAGGTCTCGGAATCGACGGCGGGGGCGGCGAAGTCGCTTTCCAGGCGCACGAGGATTTCGCTATTTAGGCTGCGGCGATTTTTCGCGGCGCTCTCCTTGAGCATGGCGTGCAGATGCTCGGGGATATTTTTGAGGGTCAATGTGCCCATGGTGCTCTCCTGGAACCAGAATGGAACCATTCCAGGCTAGGATTGCCTATGGTCGCTGTCAACCCACAGGGTGTTCGGCGGTTTGGCCTTCGGCTGATAGGCGGGGACATCGCGCGGCTGTCCAACGAATCATGCTAAACAACACGGTGATGACGGGGCCGATCACCATCGACGGGGCGTACGGGGAGGGGGGCGGCCAGGTCCTGCGCATGGCCCTCGCCCTCGCCGCCGCCACGGGCCGGCCCCTGGGGATGGAGCGGATCCGCGCCCGTCGCAGGCGGCCGGGGCTCGCCGCCCAGCACCTCACGGCGGTCCGTGCCGCGGCGGCCGTGTGTGAGGCAGAGGTCCGGGGCGACGCCCTCGGCTCCACTACTATCGACTTCCTCCCCGGCGGCCCACCCCGTGGCGGAGACTATGCGTTCGACGTCGCCGCGGCCCGGGAAGGGGGCAGCGCCGGTGCCGCCACCCTGGTGCTCCAGACCGTGGTGCCCCTCCTGGGGTTGGCGGCCGGGGCGTCGACCGTGACCGTGCGCGGCGGCACCCATGTCCCGTGGAGCCCGCCCTTCGACTATGCCCGCGACGTCTGGCTGCCGGTCCTGGCCCGGTTCGGGATCCACGCCGAGCTGGAGTTGCTTCGCTGGGGCTGGTACTCGGCCGGCGGCGGCGAGATCCGCGCGCGGATCCGCGGGCGTGGCGACGAGGGCGGAAGCCCCGACGCCCGCGTGGACCTCACCGAGCGTGGCACCCTACGCAAGGTGTGGGGCCGCGCCGTCGCCGCCGACCTCCCCGCCCATATCCCGCAACGCATGGCGGACCGGGCGTGGGGCCTGCTCACCGAGACCGGGGTCGGGATCGACGTGCGGCCCGAGCGCGTCCGCGCCGCCAGCCCCGGCACCGGCATCTTCCTGGTCGCCGAGTACGAGCACGTACGGGCCGGCTTCTCCGCCCTCGGCCGCCGCGGCAGGCCCGCGGAGGAGGTTGCCGAGGAGGCGGTCCACGCCCTCCTCGACCACCACCGCTCCGGCGCCAGCGTCGACGACCACCTGGGCGATCAGCTCATTCTCCCGGCCGCCCTCGCCCAGGTGGAAACGACCTACACCGTCGCCCACCCCACCGCCCACCTCACTACCGCCGCCTGGCTGGTGGAGCAGTTCGGCCTCGCCGGGATCACCCTGGCGCAGGGAACCGAGGGTAACTACACGGTTACCGTCATCCCCGAAAATCCTGGAGCTGACAAACGAGGAACCGCGAATAGACGCGAATGATGCGTGGAATGAACGCGAATGCGGTGTGCTCTCGACTACCGCCCTGCAGGACTCGACGTCAAGAATCTGATGACCAGGTGCCCTCCGTTTAGCGCTGTCCCGGGGGAGCGGGAATTGACGGTTCCGCTGGCAACGCGGTGGAAACGGTTGGGTTCCGCCCTTCGCGAGCTTGGTGGCTTGGCGAGAGATCCAGTTTGGTCCCGACCTTCCTGCTTTCCTGCCTTCCTCAGCGGCTGATGTCGCCGGCGAGATCGTCGTCGTGTGACGTATCTCGCCGCTGAAGTCACTGCGCTTCGCCCTTCGCTTCGGCCGGGGCGATGTGCGAACGCACGCCGAACAGGTCGTGGAGATCCTCCACCACCAGGTAGAGGGCCGGGATGAGCAGCAGGGTGATGGCGGTGGCGAACAGGATGCCGAAGCCCAGGGAGATCGCCATGGGGATGAGGAAGCGGGCCTGGACGCTGGTCTCCAGGATCATCGGTGCCAGGCCA
>DASWHD010000132.1:0-4514 GCA_036393335.1 bacterium | reverse complement strand
TTTGGCAATATGGCCAAGGAGCCCCGTCCGTCAAGGAGGGTTCATCTCCCCTGGAGATGTGACCCGGGTCGCCGAGGCGCTCGGCGACCTGCGGCGCGGCGCAAAGGCGGCCGGCTCCCAGACGAGGTTGTGGCGTGCCACCACCACCCCGCAGGCGGTGAGTCGGGCGACATCGGCGGCAAGCCGCGGCGAAGGCGATCCCCCTCGACCCGCGAGGGCACCTCACCCGCGCCGTGGCAACCCCCCCGTGGTTGGAGATCCATTCACGTTCATTCGCGTCCCTACGCGGCTCATGACGAGCTCGCTCCAACGGCGCGGCCGCGCTCGTACCAGCCGCGGGTGGCGGTGACGATGCGCACCACGGAGAGCATCACCGGCACCTCCACCAGGACCCCCACCACCGTGGCGAGGGCGGCGCCGGAGGTGAAACCGAAGAGGGAGATCGCCGCCGCCACCGCCAGCTCGAAGAAGTTGGAGGCCCCGATCAGGGCCGACGGCCCGGCCACGCAGTGGGCCGAGCCGACCGCGCGGTTGAGGAGGTAGGCGAGGGTCGAGTTGAAGTAGACCTGGATCAGGATCGGCACGGCGAGCAGGCCGATCACCAGGGGTTGGGCGAGGATCTGCTCCCCCTGGAAGGCGAAGAGCAGGACCAGGGTGGCGAGGAGCGCGATCAGCGAGACCGGCGCCAGCCGCGCCAGCACCCGGTCGAGGGCCGCCTTACCGCCGCGGGCGAGGAGCCGCTTGCGCCACCGGTGGCTGAAGGCGACCGGCAGAACGATGTAGAGCACCACCGACAGGAAGAGGGTCCCCCACGGCACGTGGATCGAGGAGAGGCCGAGGAGCAGGCCGACGATCGGGGCGAAGGCGATGACCATGATCAGGTCGTTGAGGGCCACCTGGGTGAGGGTGAAGTGGGGCTCGCCGTCCGCCAGGTTGGACCAGACGAAGACCATGGCGGTGCATGGTGCCGCCGCCAGGAGGATGAGGCCGGCGATGTAGGCGTCGATCTGGTCTGCCGGCAACCACGGCGCGAACAGGTGGCGGATGAAGATCCACCCCAAGAGCGCCATGGAGAACGGCTTCACCCCCCAGTTGATGAACAGGGTTACCGCCACCCCCCGCCAATGCTCCTTCACCCGGTGCAACGCCGCGAAGTCGATCTTCAACAACATGGGGACGATCATCAGCCAGATGAGCACCGCCACCGGCAGATTCACCCTGGCCACCTCCAGCCTGCCGAGGAGGCGGAAGGGGGCGGGCGCCACCTGGCCGAGGCCGATCCCGGCGACGATGCAGGCGAAGACCCAGAGGGTGAGGTAGCGCTCGAAAAGCGACATCTCGGCCTTGGCCGCCCGCTTGGCGGTGACCTCACACTGGCTGCTCATGGCTCACCCCCTGCGCAATCAAGAAAACCGCCCTCCCCCTCTGAGGGAGGGCCCGGGTGGGGGCGGTCGGAATGGGCCCTTGGCCGGGGCGGGTGCCCAACGCGCGGCTTGTCCCACACGCCCTCCCCCCAACCCCCTCCCGGGGGGAGGGGGAGCTCGATGTATTTCATCGCCCACCCCCTTCGACACCGAGCTGGTCGAGCAGCGCCGCCACCCGCTCCCGGATCTCGTCGCGGCAGGCGCGGAAGGTGGCCATCACCTCCTCCTCCGTACCGGTCGCCTTGGCCGGGTCGGCCAGGGGCCAGTGGACCTTGTGGGTCCCCGGCGGGACATTGGGGCAGTGCTCGTCGGCGTGGCCGCAGACGGTGACGATGCGGTCGGCCCAGACGAGGTGGCCCGGGGTGAGGCGGGTGGAGACCTGGCCGGAGATATCGACCCCCGCCTCCGCCATCACCGCCACCGCCCGTGGGTTCTGGCCGTGGGCCTCGATGCCGGCGGAGGCCACCTCCACCGCATCACCGCCCAGGTGGCGAGTCCACCCCTCGGCCATCTGGGAGCGGCAGCTATTCCCCGTGCAGAGAAACAGGAGACGCGGTCGGTGATCCATGGAGGCCGACACGGGGCAGTAGGTCGGATCACGCCGCGTCGCGGTGGATCCGACCATGGTGGTCGTCGGTGACCCTTCGGTTGAGCCGATTTACGGAGGCTTCGTTCATGGCGTGGCTCGTCATCCCCTCACGCCGGGCAACAGAGCCGCTCGGGCCGACCGGTCATGGCGGCGAGGCGGGCGCCGTCACTGGCGTAGGGTTCCGCCCCGTCGACGCCGTCGGCGGCCGCGGCGACCACTGCCCTGGCCCACGCCGGCAGGGCCGGGTGGAGGCGGTAGTGGACCCATTGGCCGGCCCGCCGATCCTCCACCACTCCCGCCTCGCGCAGCAGGGCGAGGTGGCGGGAGACCTTGGGCTGGGGGAGGTCGAGGGCCTGGACCAGCTCGCAGACGCACAGCTCCCCCTCTTGCTGGAGGAGCACCACGCAACGCAGCCGGGTCGGGTCGGCGAGGAGGGGGAGGAGACGGTCGGGAGTGTGGGACATAACCTGAGTATTCATCGAAACGAATATACGTGCAAACAGATATTCTTCGGGATGGCAGGGGCGACCCTGCGTCGACGGTGGTCGGTCGCCGTCTGGGCGCCGGAGTAGCCCCGACAGCGGCCGGTAGGTAAAATCCCCCTCGGCCGACCGGTCGGGCCGTTTCTTAGAGGAGATCGATGTATCGGATAGCCGTGTTGCCCGGCGACGGAATCGGGCCGGAGGTGATGGCGGAGGCGCTCAAGGTGCTGGCCGCCGTCGCGGAGCGGTTCGGATTCACGTACGCGACGGAGGAGGCCCCGGTGGGCGGTGCGGGGATCGACGCCACGGGTCGCGCCCTGCCCGCCGAAACCTTGGCCCTGTGCGAGCGCTCCGATGCCATCCTGTTCGGCTCCGTCGGCGGCCCCCAGTGGGACCACCTGCCGCCCGCCGAGCAGCCGGAGCGCGGCGCCCTGCTGCCCCTGCGCAAGCACTTCGGGCTGTTCGCCAACGTCCGCCCGGCCATGGTCTTCCCGGCCCTGGCCGCCTCGTCGGTGTTGCGGCCGGACATCGTCGGCGAGGGGTTCGACCTGCTGATCATCCGCGAGCTCACCGGGGGCATCTACTTCGGCCAGCCCAAGGGGCGGGAGCCGGCGGGCGAGCGGGGCGAACGCGCCTTCGACACCCTGGAGTACACCACGGTGGAGATCGAGCGCATCGCCCGGGTCGCCTTCGCGGCGGCGCGCCGCCGTGGCCACAAGGTGACCAGCATCGACAAGGCCAACGTCCTCACCACCATGGTCCTGTGGCGCGAGGTGGTGACCCGGATCGGCACGGAGTATCCCGACGTCGCCCTCAACCACCTCTACGTGGACAACGCCGCCATGCAGCTCGTGCGGGCACCGCGGCAATTCGACGTGATCCTGGCGGACAACATGTTCGGCGATATCCTCTCGGACGAGGCGGCGCAGCTCACCGGCTCCCTCGGGATGCTCCCGTCCGCCAGCCTGGCGGAGGGGCGCTTCGGTCTCTACGAGCCCGCCGGCGGCTCGGCCCCGGACATCGCCGGCCAAGGCATCGCCAACCCCATGGCGCAGATCCTGTGCGTGGCCATGATGCTGCGCTTCTCCTTCGACCAGGCCGAGGCGGCGGACGCCATCGAGGCCGCGGTGCGTCGCACCCTCGACGACGGCCTGCGCACCGCGGACATCGCCCAGCCGGGCGAAGCGACCGTCGGCACCGCCGCCCTCGGCGACGCGGTGGTGCACCATTTGTAGGCCTCGCGCAGAGACGCGAAGGCGCAGAGGGAGTCTTGGACGAGAATGCGATCGGGACCATCGTCGTCGATGCTGCCGTTGCCGTGCACCGAGCCTTGGGTCCCGGATTGTTGGAAAGTGTTTACGAAGTTGTCTTTGCCCACGAGCTTGAGAAGAGAGGTTTGGCGGTGGAGCGTCAGGTGGGTGTCCCGATTCGTTATGGGGGAATCGTCTTTGACGAAGGGTTCCGGGCCGATCTCGTGGTGGAGGGCAAGGTAGTAATTGAGCTGAAGTCAGTCGAGAACCTCACGGCTGCCCACCGGAAACAGATTCAGACCTACCTTCGCCTGACTGGATGTGCCTTAGGGTATCTGCTCAATTTTGGTGGTGCACTGATGAAAGACGGCATCGTTCGGGCGGTCAATGGCCTTCAGGAAAAATTGCCATAACCTCTGCGCCTCCGCGTCTCTGCGCGAGCCAATCAACGGAACATCTATGTTGCAAAAAAAAGATCGCTATAACGTTGCCGTGGTCGGTGCCACCGGCGCGGTCGGCCGGGAGTTTCTCGCCATCCTCGCGGAGCGCCAGTTTCCCGTCGGTGAGCTACGGGCCCTCGCCTCGGTGCGCTCGGCCGGGAGCGAAGTGGAGTTCCAGGGCCGCAGCATCACGGTCCAGGAGCTGACCCACGACTCGTTCGCCGGCATCGACATCGCCCTGTTCTCCGCGGGTGCGGCGCGTTCCAAGGAGTTTGCGCCCACGGCGGTGAAGGCCGGGGCGGTGGTGGTGGACAACTCCTCCGCCTTCC
>DASWHD010000131.1:0-17168 GCA_036393335.1 bacterium | reverse complement strand
CGGCTCTGACCATCGGACCCTCCGAACAATCCTGCGTGGCTCGGGGTGTCCCCGAAGCGGTACCTCCTCCGAGGCAGGTTGGGGGCGGCGCGGTTGGGCAGCGTGCTCATCCCCAACGCCCTCCCCCTGTCCCCCTCCCGGGGGGAGGGGGTCCTATCAGACTCCCCTTCGGGGAGGATTCACTACTCCGGCAGCATGAGGAACTGTTTCATGTTCCGCATCAGGGTGTCGTAGTGCTGCGGGTTGCCGAGGTTCAGCCGGTACTCGTTGATCACGATCACCCGCTGCGCCTCCCACTCCTGCCAGCATGCCGGGCAGGTGTTGGCGAGGATCTTTTTCCCCAGGGCACCGCCGAAGTCGCACGACTCCATGGGCGAGGCCTGACGGCGGCAGCGGGCGCAGGTAATGCTCGTCATCGCACGCTCCGGGCTATAACGGTCGCTGGTGAGAGTAGAGAGACGGCGGTAGCGGCTCGCCGGCAGCGGTGCGCTGCGTCGCCCGCTCGGCCAGCATCCGTACCAGGGTGTCGATGGCTGCTTCCCGAGATGGGGCGGAGGCCTCCACGCCGTCGAACTCCGTACACACCGCGCGAAACGCGCCGTCTACCTCTTCGATGTCGAAGTGAAACGAGGGGATGGTCATGGTAGGCCGCTGCGGTTGCCCAAAGGCGGGCGAATTCAAGCAAAGGCCCCGATCCTATTCAAGCGCGCCGCCGGCCAGATCCCCGTCTGTGAGCCGGTGGCTCAGCCGTCCGTCTGTTCCCGAGCGATGGCGAGGGAGGTGTTGAGCAACTCCGCCGCCCGGGCGCCGGGGGAAGCGAGGTCCGAGAGCATGGCCCCCTTACCGTCCGGCCTGTACCGCGGATCACGCGGCGCGCGTGGCTCCCGGCCTCATGGAGATGCCCTACACCGCCCGGTCACCCGCCGTGCCGGCGCGCATCGGGAGCTCTGTCACGAGGTCCGTGAAGCGGGGTAAAAGGAGCGTCGGGCCGTGGGCCGCCAACTCCGCGGCGGTGAAACCGCCGGTGGCGACCCCACAGGTCACCACGCCGGCCGCGCGGCCCATCTGGATGTCGAACGGCGTGTCCCCCACCATCACCGCGGCATGCGGAGCGACGCCGGTCGACCGCAAGATCTCCTCGACCATGTCGCGGTATGGCTTGGGGTGCGCAGCAGTGTCGGCGCAACGCACCGCCTCGAAGGTCCCTTCCAGGGCCTCCTCGGCGAGGAAGCGGCGCACCCCGGCGAGGCTCTTGCCGGTGGCCAGCGCGAGGCGCAGGCCGCGGTCGTGGAGGGTCACCAGCGCGGCGCGCACCCCGGCGAACAGCGGGGTGCGGCCGGCGGCGACCCCCGGGTAGAGCCGCTGGTAGTCGCGCTGCAGGGCGTGCTTGTCCTCCGGCGACAGGTCGGGCAGCAGGTCGTGGAACAGGGCCGCGAGGGGGAGGCCCACGTAACGCTCCACCACCTGCCGTTCGATCGGCGGCAGGCCGCGCTCCGCCAGCACCTGGCGAAAGGTATCGGAGATCGCGCCCAGACTGTCGGTGAGGGTGCCGTCGCAGTCGCAGATCACCAGCTCGATGTGGCGCAGGGCAGGCATGGCCAGCGATCATACCCCGGAATGGCGGCGTGGTGCGGAGCGGTGCTTGAGCAAGACCGCCTGCCGAATCCGCCCAGGGGTGGGGAGTGCGAAAACGACGACGAGGGTTACTCCGCCGCGCCGGTGGCGGGGGCGACCTTGCGCCCGGCACCACGTAGAGTCATGACACCGGCCAGGCAGACCATCGCCATGCCGGCGAGGGACAGGCCGTCGGGCACCTCGTGCCACAGCCCCCAGCCGAACAGGCCGGCAAACACCACCGCCAGGTAGATGAACGGCCCGAGGCGCGCCGCGGGGGCGTGGGCGTAGCCGCGGGTGAGGAGGAGCTGGCCACCCGTGGCGAACACCCCGCTGGCCAGGAGCGGCAGCAATTGCGCCGGCGTGGGGGTCTGCCAGCTCCACGCCAGGGGCACGGAGGAGATGAGGGTGGCGATGAGGCTGAAGTAGAAGACGATCCGGGTGGTGGGCTCGGTGCGTGTCAGGCGCCGGACGGCGACCATCGCCACCGCCGCCAGTACCCCGGAGGCCAGCCCCACCGGGGCCGCCGAGGCGAACAGGTCGGGCCCCGGCTTGAGAATCAACAGGAGGCCGGCGAAGCCGATGGTGATGGCACCGAGGAGGCCGGGGGGAATCGGTTCACCCAGCCACACCAGGGCGATGAAGGGGATGAACAGCGGCATCGTGTAGTTGAGGAGCACCGCCTCCGCAAGATGCATCCGGGCGATGGCGTAGAAGAAGCAGTACATCGCCGAGACCCCGGATACGCCGCGCAGCAGGTGGAGGGGGAAACAGGCGGTGGTCAAGGGCGGGACCCCGCCGCGCAGCAGCCACGGCAGCAATGCGACGAGGCCGGCCGCGTTGCGGAAGAAGACCACCATCTCGTTGGACAGGTTGCGCGAGGCGATCTTCACCGCCACCCCCATGGCGGCGAACAGCAGGCCGGAGGCGACGATGAGCGCTGCACCGCGACGGATTTCGGGGTTATCCATGGAGGACCGGGATGACGGCGAAGGGGCGCGAGCATCAGCGCGGCACCGCCGCTCTTCAAGGGGGGTGATCAAGGATCGGCGCGTCCGGTGTCTTGCGGATCCACGGCTCTACGGCTGCGGTCTCGCGGGGGGGCGTGACGCGCGGTGGTGGGAGTTGTTGGTGACGGTCGGAGGGTGCTAGGTTCGAGGCCAACGGCACCCTTCGTTGCCGTACCCAGCTTCGGACCCATCCGTCGGGCTAACCCGTTGTCGACGACCGGCAGGGCGTGGTTGCCTGAATGGCCGGGCGGCGTCGGCAGACATCCCGACCGCCTGCGGAGATCCCCTCGAACCACTCGCCGTCCCTCCGGGCGGCCTCATCGTCTAGTAGGTTAAGGAGAGCACCACATGGTCATCGGTCGTCGCCGGGTCCTGGTATTTTGCGCATCCGTGGGTCTCGTCGCAGTCATGGCGGTCGGCGGCCGCGCGGAGGAGGGGCCGAAAGAGAACCCCACGATCGAGAACAAGAGCGTCGTGGTAGAGGACGGTAAGCAGGTGGGCATCGAGTACACCCTCACCCTCGACGACGGCACCCAGGTCGACAGCAACGTCGGTGGCCAGCCGTTGGTCTTTCAACAGGGCGGCCATCAAATCCTGCCGGCCCTGGAGGAGGCTCTGGCCGGGCTCAAGGTAGGCGACACCAAGAAGGTTGCGCTCGCCGCGGAGCAAGGGTATGGGCCGGTCCGCCCGGAGGGTTTCCAGGAGGTCGACGCTGGCCTGATCCCCGAAGATGCCCGCGTAGCGGGCACGATGCTGGTCGCCGACGACGGTGCCGGCAATCGCCGCCCGGTGCGGGTGCATGAGGTCAAGGGCGACAAGATCGTGGTGGATCTCAACCACCCCCTGGCCGGAAAAGCTCTGAACTTTGCGGTGCGCGTCATGGAGGTTCATTAGCCGGCAACGGACGGGCGATCATGTGGGTCGTATTGCCTCGATGGTCTTCACCACGTCCAGATAGAGGCAAGTCACCCGCTCGATGGAGAAGCCGGCAGTATGCACGTTGCCCACCGTGTCGCGGGTGAGCTCGGTGGTGACCCGGGCCACGTGGCGGGTGACGAGGGTCATCACCGCCAGCAGGGGGTGGATGGCCCAGTGGCGGCTGTCGGTGTGCTCGAACATCAGCAGCCGGCCGCCGGGTCGCACCACCCGGTAAATCTCGCGCAGGCCAGCCACCGGGTCGGGCACCGAGCAGAAGGTGCAGGAGGTGAGCGCCGTATCGAAGGCGGCGGTGGGGAAGGGCAGGTCGGTCACATCCGCCTGGACCAGATCGAGCGTCCCCTGGTAGCGCTTGGCGCGCGCCCCGGCGCGGTGCAGCATGCCGGCGCTGATGTCGATGGCGACGATCTCATGGCCCGGCGGCAGAAAGGGGATGTCGAGGCCCGTACCCACCGCGGTGAGCAGGGTCCGCCCGGCGATCTTGGCGAACAGCTCGCGCTTCCACGCCGCCCAGCGGCGCTCCTGGCCGGCGGCGAACAGGTCATAGGTGCGGGATTGTCGGTCCCAGATCCGGGCGGTGCGCTCGTCGGTCATCGAGAATCCTCCCCGCGAGTGAGGCGCGCGTCGAGGCGCTGGAAGGCGAGGACGATCGCCAGCCCGGCGCCGGCGCCGATGGTCAGGGCCGCGGACCAGGGGAGGTCCATGGCGCGGGCCATACCGCCGCTCATGCCGGCCACCATCCCGGCCCACATGCCGGGGATCATGATTTCGAACATCCCGGCCCATGGCGCGATGAGGAACGCGCCGCCCATGGCCGCCGTCATTCCCAGCACCATGCCGGTAGCCATGACCGGTACCATGGCCGCGCCGGCTGGAGTGACCGCGGCCGCCGCCGCGGCCGCCAGGACCCCGAGACCGGCACCGGCGATGCGGTCCAGTGTCTGGTAGGCAGGCTTCAAGGTGTCACGCACGCCTCGCACGGCGGCGCGGCGGGGGAAAAATTCCAGTGATCATAGCGAGTTTGCCCCGCGTCGCCCAGCGCCTGGGGTGGTGACACCCCACCGGGGGATGACTGCCGGCCGCATCGCCGTGCCGAGGATGGTCTGTTTGTCGGGGACTACTATAAAGCAAGCTACGCTTTTCTTCGCGATGACCCTGAACGACCTGATTCATCGGAGCACGACCTTCTGGCGCCACCAGGCCCAGGAGGGCGGCGCGGTCACTCAAACGCGACCCCCGGGGGTGGAGGCGATCCTGTCGATCTCCGGCATGCTTGGTGTGCGTCACTGGCTGGAGAACGGCCACCTCAACGCGATCCATCCGGCGCGCGCCTCGCCGGCCGCTGGCAGAGCGCCATGCCGGTGGAGGAGTACGCGGCCCGGATCCGCACCGTCGATCAGGTGAGCCACGGCCGACCCGGGGGACCACCGGTCGCGGGAACGGCCGCCGCAGCTCCCGGTATGTCACGGTAAGGGGGGGGACGGCGCGCGGCGATCCGCTGCCGGGCCGACTCGTGTAAAATTCACCGACATCGACCAACCTATTGGTTTTTCGGCATTTTCTGGTGGAAGGGGGGCCACGATCGAAATACGGTGTTCGGTATCTGAACAGTTTTTCCACCGCCTCGGTCACACCCACCGGGGCGAGGGGCACCTTGGCGCCGATGGGCATCGGCCACGCGAGTGGAGAAGCTACTATCATTTCAACGAGTTATACGCTAAGTGGCCGAAATCCGGGCGCATCGTGCGATCTGGCACATACCTTGCGGAGGCAGCGTGCAAGGCAGACGCGCCGGCGACCACCGGGGGAGCTCAGGGAGGGCTAGCCTCATCGGCCAGTCGTGCGGAGGGTGCGCCGCGTGTCTCGCCTGCCATAGCCGCTGTCGGCTCGCTCGCTCGAGCTGGAGCCACGGCGTACCGGCCGCGATCCCGACGGGGTCGCGGCCTTTTCTTTTGGACTGCGCAGGTGGGGTGCCACAAGAGGCACATTGTGGAGCGGGCCGTGGATCAGGGGCGGCGCGATCTGTTCCGATACCCCATCGGGCTACTGGTCACAGCCGATCTTCTCCATAATGGCCGCGTTTCCTGAGTCAGCCATTCTCTCCCCAAGGGGACGCCCATGAGCACGCCGCACCTCATCACCCTGCCGCCTGTCGAGGCGTACGAGAAGATGTCCGGGGAGCCGGATGCGGTCTTCGTCGACGTGCGCTCGGAGCTGGAGTACTTCTTCGTGGGCTCGCCGGTCGGGGCGATCAACATCCCGTGGCGTGACTCCCCGGACTGGGACATCAACCCGCGGTTCATCATCGCGCTCTCCGAGATCGCGCGCCAAGACCAGCCGGTCTACCTGATCTGCCGCAGCGGGGTGCGGACCATCGAGGCCGGCAACGCCCTGATCGACGCCGGGTTCCAGAAGGTGTTCAACATCGGCGAGGGGTTCGAGGGGAAGATCGACGATTCTCTGCACCGCGGGACTCTCGGTGGTTGGCGGTTCCATGGTCTGCCATGGCGGCAGTGTTGAGGAAGGGGATAGGAGGTAGGAGATAGGGGGCATGAATGGCCGCCTGTGGCGGCCAAAGGGATAGTCGGCAGGCACCTCTCACCAGAGACGCACCCGCACCGCCCAACGGGCGGCCCCACCTTCTATCTCCTAACCCCTACCTCCTACCTCCTACCTCCTACCTCCTACCTCCTACCCTCACGGGCACTGGAAGGCGGGCACCAGGTCCAGGGCGGTGTCGAGCCGCAGTAGCCCGTAGCCGGTCTTGCGGCTGCGCCCCTCGGCGTAGTGGGAGGCGCTCTGGCGGAGGATCTGGCGGACGCACTCGGCGGCGCGCGGAGGGTCAGTGGCGATGGCCGGCTGGGCCTCGAGTAGGGTAGCCAGCACGTTGGCGGCGGCGCCGGCCACCAGGGGCGCGGCCATCGAGGTGCCGGAGAGCATCTGGTAACCGCCCTGAAGGAAGGTGCTGTAGATGTGCTCGCCGGGGGCGGTCAGCTCCACCTGGTCGTGGTAGCTGGAGAAATTGGCGATGCCGTCGTCGTCGAACCCCCACGCCGAGACACTGATCACCTCGCCATAGGAGGCCGGGTAGAGCTTCTCCTCGCCACCGGAGTTGCCGGCCGCGGCGACCATGATGGCCCCGGCCGCGTGGGCCTCCTCGACCGCATCCTCCAGGGTGTTGCAGTCGCCGGTGTCGAAGAGGAAGAACGTGCAGGTGGTGCCGAGAGAGAGGTTGATCACCCGGGCGCCGTGGTCGACCGCGAAGCCGATGCCGTCCGCCACGTCGGCGACGCTGCCGCTGCCCGTGTCGTCCAGGACTCGCACCGCCATGATCCGGCCCGGGAAGGGGGCGGCGATGCCGATGGAGTTGCCGGTGGTGGCGGCGGCGATCCCGGCCACGTGGGTGCCGTGGCCGTTGCGGTCCCGCGGCTGGGTGCCGCCTCCCTTGATGACCGCCCCCGGCACGAACCGGCTGGCCAGGTCCGGATGGCGGTCGTCCACCCCCGTGTCGACGATCGCCAGGATCACCGTATCGTAGGCCGCCGGCGGCAGGCGGCGGGCGAGGGCCTCCACCCCCTCGACCCGCCGGAAGCCCCATTGCAGGGTGTACACCGCCGGGTCGCTCGGGGCGGCCAGGGCGTAGACCGGGTAGTTGGGCTCGGCGTACGCGACCCGCGGGTCGGCGCGCAGAGTGGCGAGGGTGGCCGCCAGGTCCTGTCCGTTGAGGGCGAGGCGTTGCACCGGCTGGTAGGCGAGCTGGCCCGCCTCCTGGGTGCCGGTGGTGAGGGCGAGGCTGCGGACCACCGCCGAGGTGTGGACGGTGGCGGGCAGCGGCCCCAGGCGCACCAGGATCTCGGTGATCGGGCGCTCCCCTTGGGCCACGGCGGACGTCGCCCACGCGAGCAGGAGAAGCAGGGCGAGCCACCGTTTCATCGGGCGACCTCCAGGCGCAGGAGATGGTCGGCGAAGGTGGCGTCGGTGATCGCCACCGGCGTGCCCCTCGTCGCGGTGTCCACGCGCCACACCCGCTGGTCATGGACGAAGAACAGATGGCGCCCGTGGGGGGAGAGGAGGATGGGCCCCTCGCTCGGCAGATCGCTCAGCGCCGCCGGCCCGGAGCCGTCCACAGGCAGCCGTACCGGGCGGCTCACGCCGCCGCCATCCGCCAGCGCCAGGACGAGGGCGGGGGGATCGGTGAAGGTCCAGCCGCCGGACCCCAGCTCCCAATGCGCCGGATAGGTCTCCGGCGCCGGCAGGATGTCGCTCACGGTGGTGATCGCGCCGCTCGCGAGGTCGACCACGTCCAGCCGGCCGCCGCCTTCGGGGTAGACCTCCACCGCCAGGTAGCGACCGAACGGCGACAGGGCGGCGAAGCCCTGGGGCAGGCGGACCTCCAAGGTACCCACGCCGAAGGTGTCGTGGTCGAGCTTGCGCACCACGCGGCCCGTGGCCGTCTCCCAGACGCGGATCGCCTCCTCGGGCCCGCGGTCGTAGATCGTGAAGAACAGGACCCAGCGCTCGATCATGCTCAGGGCGCCACCGGCCGCCAGGCGGCTGCCGTCCGCGGAGAACTCCGGGTCGCGGTCCAGCTCGAAGACCGAGAAGCTCTTGCGGAGGATGCCGAACAGGGTCGAGTCGTTCTCCTCCGGGGTGAGCTCGCGCCGTCCGCCCTGGCGGTCGCGGAGGATGAGGTCGCTGAACAGGTGGCTGTCGTCGGCGTAGGCGAGGTAGCGCTGCGTCGCGCCGAAGCGGTACTTCCATACTCGGCCGCCGACCGGCGCGTCCGGCGGGTCCAACCCCAGGCGGTCCACCTGGCGCAGGACCAGGTTCGGGTCGTCGGTGCTGTCCCAGAGCCCGAAGTAGAGCGACTCGCCTCCGACCTCCCATGTGGCGTCGAGGACTCGCCGGTGGAGGTCCGGCGTGATGTCGCGCACCCCGTCCTCGTCCGCCACCCAGAGGTGGGAGCCGGTGGCGTCCGCCGGGCCGGCGCCGGCCGCCGGGGCGAGGAAGGCGAGGCGAACGGCGGTGGGTCCGTCGGGCCGGCGCGGGCAGACCGCCAGCCCCCAGAGTGAGGGCGCCTGGTCCGGGAGGATCTCCGCCGGCGCCTGCGCGCCGGCGGCGTCCGGGTCGAGGGTGTAGAGGTGGCGGACGCCGCCGGGGTCCGTGGCCCAGAGGTAGACGCGGTACGGCGCCTCACTGCGGGCTCCATCCCACGGGTAGTAGTCCACCCCATCGGGGACCGCGTCGTTGTCGTCGTCGGGGTCGGCCCGGTTGCCCACGCGGTCGCCGTCGTTGTCCGCCTGCTCGGCCGGGTCCTTGGGGAAGGCGTCATCGCAGCCGGCGGTGGCGGTCCGGCAGCGCTCCTCCCAGGCGCCCGGCGTGTTGCTCCCCTGGTGATCGTCGGGGACGCCGTCGTTGTCGTCGTCCGGGTCGTCGGCGTCGATCAGACCGTCGCCGTCGGTGTCGGGGCGCGGCCGGCCCCGGATCGCGGCACGCTCGATCTCCGCGTGGCGGATAATCCCGCCGTCCGTGGCGTTGCACTCCACCGGCCCGAAGCCGCGGCCCAGGTAGAGGTCGTACGTGAGTGGGGCGGTGGTGCCGTCTCCGCGCGTCACCGTGTCGACGATCCGGAAGTGCAACGCGTCGGCGAAGTAGCTGTGTAAGGTCGCGTGGGCCTCCCTAGCGACCAGCTCGATGCGGCGCGCCACGTGCACGGTGGTGGCCGTGCCCGCGGTCGGGGTATGGGTGAGGTCCGCGGCGCCGGTGTGAACGGAACCCACGCGCAGGTCGTTGGGGATCCACAACAGCGCGGGCTCGGCGGTGACGGTGCCGCCGCTCACCTCCTGGTCGACGAAGTAGAAGCCGCTACCCTGGACTGCCAGGGTGAACCCGTAGGTGGTGGGGCCGGTGCCGGCGAGGCCGAAGAGCAGGACCGGGTCGGCGCCCTGGAGGATCTCGGCGTCACCCAGGAAGGTCCACTGATCCTGCGCGCCGGTGGGGAAATAGTCGTGGATGTCGTCATCGTGATCGTCGTCATCCTCGATTCCGAGGATGTCGTCGACGAGCTTGTCCGGGAGTACGAGATCGAGGAAGTCCTGCACCGCATCGCCCACGGTATCCGCCACCCCCTCCACGAAGTCGACGAGGGGCAGCCCCTGGCTCTCGACCGGCGCGGCGATGGCGTGGAGCGTCAGGGGCTGCTCCCGGCGTCCTACCGTGGCGCGCCCCGCTGTGCGCTCCCCGCGGTAGTGAATCGCCGCGGCGGTAACCTGTACCGGCGTGCTTGGTGTTGCTACATCGGTCTGCGGCGGTGTCGCCTCAGGGGAGGCGGGCGCCGGCTGGACCACCTCCAGCACCTGCGCCGCCCCCGCCGTCTCGCTCCCCCCGCCGCCCCCTCCACCGCCGCACCCGGCGAGCACGAGGGTGGTCGCGGCGAGGAGGAACGGCCACGGCGCTGGGAAAGTTCGGGTGGGTCTCATGGAGCGAGTGCCGGCACAGGGCATCCCCTCGATCGTGGCCACGGTTCTCGAATGCAGCCCAAGTCTACTCGAAAGTCCACCGCGGTCGCCGGCCTCCTCCGCGGTCGACCTGTCGCGCGACAATCCGGCGCGGAGAACGCCGAACCATGAAACAATCCGCTGCGCCATGAATCTCGCCTGTTGTCCATTTCACCGGATCCGCGTCGCACAGGCGGCCATCTTCGCGGTCGTGCCGTGGGTGATCGTGGCACTGCTCGTGACCACGCCGGCCAGCGCCGACCCGGACACCGCCTACCGTACTGCCATGGCGCTGGCGGCCGAAGGCGACGATGGGGAGGCGGTGGCGCGCCTCCTCGGTGCCCTCGACGCCCTTCCCGAAGGCCCGGCGGCGGGGGAATGGCGGGGATGGCTGGCGAGCGCGGCGGCGTTGCTCGACATGCGCCGCGACCTGCGCCTCCAGCCGGCCTTCACGGTATCGGCAGCCACCGTCGCGCGCGTGCAGGCCTACCTCGCCACGGCGCCGCCACCGGAGCGGGGCCGGCCGTGGGTGGCGGGGCTACTCGGCGCCGTGTTTCCGGGGGTTGGCCATGCCTGGCTCGGCCGGTGGCACGATGGAGTGAGGGCGGCAGCGCTGGTGTGGCCCATGCTTCTCCTCACCCTCTGGGCTTGGCGGCGGCGCATGGGACCGGTCACCGTGTTCTTTGCGGCGATCACCCTGTGGCTGTGGTCCGGCACCGTCTTCTCTGCCTACTCCCTCGCCCGGCGCGGTGACCTCCATGCCTACCTGGCGTGGTGGCAGGGGGTGTGGCAGGCGAGCGGCCTGCCGGGACGGCCGTGGTGAGGGCCCTCCTCCTGTACGCGGTTCTGGCGGCGGTGAGCCTGCCCGCGGCGTGGTTGTGGGACCTCGCCGGCTTGCCACCCTACGCCCCGGCCGCCTTCCCGATCCAGTTCTACCAGGGGGTGATCGGGCCGGTCGACGGCCGGCGTTGCCCGGCCAACCCCGTGTGCTCCCGCTATGCCCGCGAGGCGATCGCGGCCCATGGCCTGCTACTCGGCTCCTGGCTCACCCTCGACCGCCTGATCCATGAGGCGGGAGACTTGCGGGAGAGCCGTTGGGTAATGGTGGAGGGCCGCCGCCGCCTCGACGATTCCCTGGCGCGCAACGACTTCTGGCTGCGCAGGTGACCGGGGGCCTGGCTCGGATGGGGCGCCCCACGCCGGTCACGGGAGACACTGGTAGGTCTCGGCCAGCTCCAGGGCCCGGTCGATGCGCACCAGGCCGAAGCCGGTGTGATCGTCGCGACCCGGTTCGCGCAGATCCTCTGCGCTGGCGTGGAGGATCAGCCGCACGCAGCCCGCGGCCTGGACGCGGTCGAGGGTAGGGTCGGTCTGCAGTAGCAGCGCGTACACGGAGGCGGCGGTGCCGGCCACCAGGGGAGCGGCCATCGAGGTGCCGTCGAGGAGTTGGTAGCCGCCCTCGAGGAAGGCGCTGTAGATCTTCTCCCCGGGAGCGGTGAGCTCCACCACGGGGCCGTAGTCGGAAAAGTAGGTGATGTCGTCGTCCGCGAACGACCAGGCGGAGACGGCGATCACCTCGTCGTAGGCCGCCGGGTAGGTGGGGGAGACGTCGGAGGAGGCGGCGCTATTGCCGGCCGCCGCCACCATGACCACGCCGGCTCGTTCTGCGGCCTGGATCGCGAGGTGCTCGGTCAGCGAGTCAGAACTGCCTCCCAGGGAGAGGTTGATCACCCGGGCGCCATGGAGGCGCGCGTAGTCGATGCCATCGGTGATGTCGGCGATGGTGCCGCTTCCCGTAGGACCCAGCACGCGCACGGGCATGACCTTGCCCGGGAACGGGGCGGCGATCCCCAAGTCGTTGAAGGTGGCCGCCGCGGCGATGGCCGCCACGTGGGTACCGTGGCCGTGGCCATCTCTCGGTAGAGCATCGATGTCGATGAAGTCCCATCCCGGGACCAATCTCCCGGCGAGCTCCGGGTGGCGCTCGTCGACGCCGGTGTCGATGATGGCGAGGATCACCGGGGTCGCGCCCAGGTCGCGGATCCGGGCGAGGGCCTGGGGTCCAGCGGTGCGGCGGAAGCCCCACTGGTAGGTGTAAAGCGCCGGGTCGAGAGGAGCGGCGAGGGCGTGGATCGGGTAGTTGGGCTCCACGTAGGCGATGCGCGGATCGGCCTGGAGTCGCGCCAGGGTAGCGTCGAGGTCTTGGCCGTCGAGGGCAAGGCGCGCAACCGGCCGGTAGCGCAGCGACCCGACCGTGCGCGTGCCGGTGGCCGCGGCCAGCTCGTTGCCGAGGGCGGTGGCCTGCTGGCTCGTGATGTTGGCGGACATTCCGACCAACACCTCGGTGATCGGCGACTCCTCTGTCTGGGCGCCGGCCGAGGGAGGAACTGTGAGGAGGAGCAGGAAGACGGACAGGATGCGGAGCGGGCTCATCGAGCAACCTCCAGGCGCAGATTCAGGCCGGCAAACTCACTGCCGGTCAGGGGGGTGAGGCCGTGACCGTCGGCCTGCACCCGCCACACGGTCTCCCCCTCGACGAAGAACACCGTGTGTCCTTGCGGGGAGAGGAGGATCGGGCCGTCGCTGTGGTGGTTTGCCGGCAAGAGCGCGACGGGGGGCGCCCCGTCCGTCGTCAGTCGGACGGGGCGGTCCAGCCCGTCGCTACCCGTGAGGGGCAGGACCAGGACGGCGGGATCCAACAAGGACCAGCCGCCGGCGCGCTTCTCCCAGTGGGTGGCGAGGGTCGAGGGGTCCGGCAGGGAGGGAGCGAGGGTCGTGATGCGCCCGCTTTGCAGATCGACCGCCGCGAGATAGCCATCGGCTCCTGGATTTGGATAGACCTCCACTGCCAGCCAGTGGCTCGCGGGGGAGAGGGCAGGATAACCCTGGGGGAGCTGGAGCTCGAGCTCCCCCACGCCGAAGTCTCCGGGTTTAACGTTGTGCACCGCCTTGCCGCTTCCGGTGTCGAAGACCCAGATCTCCGTCTTCGGGGGATCGGGGCTATAAAAGCCGAAGCAGTCTGTGTGGAGCGGCCGCCGCGTGCCTGCCACCGCCAGCCGGCGGCTATCGTGCGAGAACTCCGGGGTACGGTCGAAATACGCGAGGGCTGGTCCGAGGGTGCGGTTGGGACTCACGTTGCGCAGGGTGCCGGTCTGGCGATCCAGGAGGAGGAGGCCGGTCGGTGGGCTATCGCTGGGTTGAGTGTCGTTGGCGTAGGCGAGGAACCGCTGGTCCGGGCTAAAGCGTGGCTGCCATACCGGGCCACTCACCACAGCTTCAGGGGCATCGAGACCGAGGCGATCCACCTCTTCGATGACCATCTGCGGTTCGGGATAGTGCTCGCCGCGGGTGAAATAGAGTGCCTCGCCGTCGTTGCGCCACACCGCGCCGGTCAAGGGCACCTCGAGGTCGCGGGTAAGGTCGCGCATGCCATCCTCGTCCGCGGCCCACAGGTGGGATCCCTTCGGATCCGTAGGGGTTGCACCCTCGCCGGGGGCGAGGAACGCGAGCCGCCGCGGGGTTGGCGGGGCCGGCAGGCCGGGATAGACCGCCAGGTCCCATAGCTCGCCGGGGCGGACGGGATCCGGAGCGGGGATCTCGGTGGCGCTGCCGTCGCGAGAGTCGAGGGCGTAGAGCCGGCGGCTCCAGTCGGCGGGATCGGTCACCCAGAGGTAGACCTGGTACGGGGCCTCGCTGACGGTCGGATCGACGGGGGAGACGTCGATCCCATCCAGGACGCCGTCGTCGTCGTCGTCGGGATCCGCCTGGTTGCCGATTCCGTCCCCATCGGCGTCCGCCTGCTCGTTGCGGTCGAAGGGCAGGGCGTCGTCGCATGCCACCGTGCCAGTGGTACACGGGTGGTCCCCGTCGGCGCCCGACCCGTCGCCGTCATCCAGGACGCCGTCGTTGTCGTCGTCCGGGTCGTCCGCATTCACCACCCCATCGTTGTCGTGGTCGGGACGGGGGTGGCCGCCGATGACCGCGCGCTCGACCTCCGTGCGGCGGATCGTGCCCGCGTTGTCGGTCACGCGGCACTCCACGGGACCGAAGCCACGGCCCAGGTAGAGGTCGTAGATCAGGACTCGCTCGGCGCCGTCGCCGGGCACCGGGGTGATCTCATCCACCACCCGGAAGTGGAGGGCGTCGGAGAAGTAGCTGTACGTGGTGGTGTGCGGCCCCTTCTCGCTGAGGGTGATCGTGCGCTGAACGTGCACAGCAAGGTGGGTGGTGCCGTCGTCCGAGGTGTAGGTGAGCTGGCCCTCGGCCATATGGACCCTCCCGACGTGGAGGTCGTTGGCCAGCCACAGCAGGGGCTGGCCAGGCGTGGCGGAGATGGTCCCTGCCGCCACCTCCTGATCGGAGAAGGAGAGACCCGCACCGGTGGCGACCAGGGTGAATCCCCAGGTGGCGTGTTGGGTGGCCGGGAGGTCGAAGAGCAGGACCGGATCGGCACCCTGGAGGATCTCCGCATCGCCGCGGTAGGTCCACTGGTCGTTATCGCCGGCCGGGAAGTAGTCCCCGAGATCGGGACCACCACTTCCGCCCCCGCCCCCGCCGAACAGACGGAAGGGGGCGGTGAATAGGTCGAAAATTCCCGAGCTGGTCACCGGCGCGCTGGTCGTCTGGACGATCGGCACCCCATGGCGGCCGAGGATGGTGCGGTCGCCGGCGCGCTCTACCTGGTAGTGGATGGTCGCAGCGGTCACCTCGGCCACGGTGGGAGGCGGTTCAGGGGGCTGGGTGGCGTCGAGAATCGCGGCGGCCGGGGGGTCTGCGCCGCCCCCACCGCCGCCCCCACCGCAGGCGATGAGGAGGGGTGGGAGCACGGCTGCGAGCAGATACCGCATAGTTTTTATCGTGTTAAAACGTTTATGTGCGATTAAAATTATTGACATTCGCACACCGTAGCGGTCGGGGCGTAATTTTGCAAGAGCGATTTCCTACGGTGGTGATCGTGTCCTGCCCGTGGCGAGCTGGGCGGGCCATTTCTTGACAGGATCCGGGTGTGTTGGTACCGTCGCGACCCGCATGAACGCGCAGTTTTTCTTTTAATTTCAGTAGGTTGTATGCCGTCCCCTAGCCTCGCGCGAGGGACTTTGTAAATGGCTGAGTCGCTTACCTTTCAGGAGGTGATCCTGCGCCTCCAGAGCTTCTGGGGGGAACGCGGTTGTGTCTTGACCCAGGGGTATGACCTGGAGGTGGGGGCGGGCACCTTCAACCCCCACACCTTCCTGCGCGTGCTCGGCCCGGAGCCGTGGCGCACCGCTTACGTCGAGCCGTCGCGGCGGCCCACCGACGGTCGCTACGGGGAGAACCCCAACCGCCTCCAGCACTACTTCCAGTTCCAGGTGATCCTCAAGCCCTCGCCCCTGGAGGTCCAGGAGACCTACCTCGACTCCCTGCGCGCCCTGGGGGTCGACCCCCTGGCCCACGACATCCGCTTCGTAGAGGACGACTGGGAGTCACCCACCCTCGGCGCCGCCGGCCTGGGGTGGGAGGTGTGGCTGGACGGCATGGAGGTAACCCAATTCACTTACTTCCAGCAGATCGGCGGCATCGAGCTGGCGCCGGTGTCGGTGGAGCTGACCTACGGCCTGGAGCGGATCTCCATGTACTTGCAGGGGGTCGACTCGGTCTTCGACCTCGCCTGGACCCCCGAGGTGACCTATGGCGAGGTGTACCACCAGAACGAGGTGGAGTGGTCGGAGTTCAACTTCAACGTCGCCAACGTCGCTCTGCACCAGCGGTTGTTCGAGGACTTCGAGGGCGAGGCCACCGCCGCCCTGGCCGCGGGCCTGGTGCTGCCGGCCTACGACTACGTGCTCAAGTGCTCGCACTGCTTCAACCTCCTCGATGCCCGCGGCGCGATCTCGGTCACCGAGCGGGTGGGCTATATCGCCCGGGTGCGCAACCTGGCGCGCAAGATTGCCCAGGCGTACCTGGCCAGCCGCGCGGCCCTCGGTTTTCCGCTCCTCAAGCAACCGCAGGGGGCAACACCTTGATTCCTCTAAGGAATGCAGGAAATGGAGGAAAGCAGGAAAAGCTGGAGAGTCTGCGCCGAGTCAGGATGGTTTCTTCCGGCTTTCCTACTCTTCCTGCCTTCCTCAGAGGGAGTTGTCTGCGCCTCTGCGCCTCTGCGTTGAATATAGGTACGACGGTAGGGTTGACCGGTGCCTGAGCTGTTGCTGGAGATCGGGGTCGAGGAGGTCCCGGCGAGCTACATCGCCCCGGCGGTGCGCGAGCTGGGGGAGCGCCTCATGGCGCTGCTTTCCGAGCTGCACATCGCGGCCCAGGGTCTCTCCACCTACGAGACACCGCGGCGTCTCGCCGTCCATGTCGCCCATGTGGCCGCCACCCAGGCGAGCCGGGAGGTGGAGCGGCGCGGCCCGGCGGTCGCGGCCGCCTACGACGCGGAGGGCAGGCTGACCCAGGCCGGGCGCGGGTTTCTCCAGGGTGCCGGTGCCACCGAGGCCGACCTCATCCGCATCCCCGGCAAGAAGGGCGACTACCTCGGCGTGCGGTTGCACGAGGGCGGCGGCCGCGCGCGCGACCTCCTGGCGGCCCGCCTGCCGCCGCTCATCGCCGGCCTGGCCTTTCCCAAGGCGATGCGCTGGGGCAGTGGCACGTGGCGCTTCGCCCGGCCGGTCCACTGGATCCTCGCCCTCCTCGACGGGGAGCGGATCCCCTTCGCGGTGGACGGCGTGGAGTCGTGCACCACCACCCAGGCCCACCGCTTCCTGGCCCCGGAGCCGGTAACCGTCACCGGCCGGGAAGGCTACCTGGCGACCCTGCGGGCCGGCTCCGTGGAGCCCGACCCGGCGGCCCGGGCGGCGGCGATCCGCGGCCGTGCCGAGGCCCTCGGCGCCGCGGCCGGAGGCCGCACGGTGGTCGACGACGACCTGCTGGACGAGGTGGCCCACCTGGTGGAGCACCCGGGGTGTGTCCTGGGCCGCTTCGACGCCGACTTCCTGGCGGTGCCGCGCGAGGTCCTGGTCACCTCCATGGCCAAGAACCAGCGCTACTTCCCGGTGGAGGACGGCGACGGCCGGCTGTTACCGGCGTTCGTGGCGGTGACCAATTCGCCCGAGACCGCCGCGGAGAACGTGCGCGC
>DASWHD010000130.1:0-5510 GCA_036393335.1 bacterium | reverse complement strand
CCAATTCCGCGATCTGGCAGTCTGTCGGACTGCTAGCCCGCATTTCTCACCAGGGATCGTGGCGAGGCCGTGCCAACGGCCGTAGATTCTGGCCGGCCCGCGGTAGGAGCCGAATCCCTTCGGCGACCCAGGCCCAAAGGGCCTGTTGCGCGGATCGCCGGTGAAACCGGCTCCTACCCCTGTCGAGGACTCGGACGAGGACCCGGCCAGGAGATGCGGGCAGTTGCGCGGGCGCAGCAGAGTCGTGGTGAGAAATGCGGGCTAGGCGGGACCTCAGACCGCCGCCACCCCCAGCAGCTTCACCTCGAAGATCAGTTCCTGGCCGGCGAGGGGATGGTTGCCGTCGAGGGTGATCGTGGTGTCGGTGAGCTCGGTAATGATCACGTTGCTCACCTCCCCGTCCTGCGACGTGATCTGCAAGATCGAGCCCACCACCGGCTCGATCTCCGGGGGAATCTGCCCGAGGTCGACGGTGGCGACCAGGTCCTCATCGCGATCGCCGTAGGCTCGCACCGGCGGGATGGCCAGGGTCCTCTCCTCGCCCTCCTCCATGCCCAGCACGCCATCCTCGAAGCCGGGAATCACCGTGCCGTCTCCCAGGGTGAACTCAAGCGGTTCCCCTTCTAGAGAGGAGTCAAAGATGGTGCCGTCCATCAAAAATCCACTGTAGTGGATCCTTACGGTGTCTCCGGACTTCGCCTGCGCCATGGTCTTATCCTCAATCGCGAACGAGTGGTGCACGGCCTTGAAGATATCACCGCGTTCGGCGTTATCTGAAGGCCACCTGGCTCACCTCCCTACCGCGCGGCGCGCACCAGGTCAACACCGGTTGCCCACGCTGTGCGCCCCCACCAAGATGACGTCGTCCCGTGCGGCACCATGGCAAGGAAGCGCCGTGGCATCGCGCCGCGTCGGATCACCCCCATGAAACCCCCTGCCGAACCTCCCTATTACTCGGTGCGTATGCGCGCTAGCCGTCACGGGTGCCACGTCTCCGGCGCCGAAGACCTCGTGGGTCCTGCGGTGGTGGGGACGACCACCGGCCGCTTCGTCGATCGGGCTCTGGCCGCGGGGGCGGTGGACGAGTTAGTGGTGCAGGTGGAGCCCGTGACCACAACCCCGACTGAGGTGAACCTCTTGTCGCTGTTCACCGTGACGGTGGGGCACGCGGAGGCCACGGCGGTGACCTTGTTGACTATCGCAGGGGTCGCGGCTCCTGCCGCACGGGCGGCGATGGTCGCCCTGGCGAACGGCGCCGCAGGCGGCGGAGCCAATATGCGTGGCGCCATGCTGGTGGACGCGGCCTCCGGAGCACGGCTGGAAGGCGATCCTGAACGGGGCGTGCGCGCCAGCCGTTTCGGTCTCGAAGAGGGGCTGCGTGCGACCCTGCCGATACAGTTGACCGCGGCGGGATACCCGCACCAGCGCACCCTCGAGGCGTGGATCCTGGCCAGCAAGATGGTCGCCGCACCGGGCGCGGTGGCGGAGCTGTGCTGGTCCGACGACCCATCGTATACCACCGGCTACGTCGCGCTCGCCGGTGCTGGCTATGTCCGGATCCCCCATATCAAGAGGATGGGCGATCCCCATGGCGGCCGCGCCCTGTTCCTCGCCGCCGCCAGCGACACTGCGCGCGTCGTTTCCTGGCTGGAATCGGTGCCCTGCCTGGTCGGCGGCACGGTGGTCATCCAACCACCACGACCGCTGAGTGAGGTCGTGAAGGCGCTAGCCCGCATTTCTCACCACGGATCGTAGCGAGACTGTGCAAACGCACGTAGATCCTGGCCGGCCCGCAGGTCCGAGCCCGCAGGCATACTTGCAGTATGTCGAGGACTCGGACGAGGACACGGCCAGGAGATGCGGGCGGTTGCGCGGGCGCAGCAGATTCGTGGTGAGAAATGCGGGCTAGGGGAGGGCGCTATCCGCTAACAACTAATCGCTAAGAGCTAAAAGCTATAGTCACATCCGCCGCGCCAGGGTGATCGCCCGCACCTCCTCCGCCCCGGCGCGCTGCAACGCGCGGCTGAGGGCCGCCAGCGTCGCGCCGGTGGTGTAGACGTCATCCACGAGCACCACCCGGCGGCCGGCAATCCGGTCCGGGGAGATCACTCGAAATCGCCCCTGCGCATTGGCCAGGCGGGCCGAGCGGGACAGCCCGACCTGGGGTGGACCGGGGAGCCGTTCCACGCCGTCGGTGACGAGCGGTACGGCCCAGCGGCGACTGGCCCAGCGCGCCAGCAAGACCGCCTGGTTGAATCCACGCTCGCGGAGCCGCCCGGCGCCGAGGGGGACGGATAGCAGGACATCCGCCGCCGGGGGTCGCGGCCACTCCCCCCATGCCCACGCCGCGAGGCGCGTGGCCAGGTCGCGCCGCCGCCGGTACTTGAGCGCGGCGATCAGCGCGCCGGCGAGACCCTCGTGATAAAGACCCGAACGATGCCAGAGGAACGGCGGCGGCCGCCTCAGACAGGCACCACACAACCCGGCGTCACCGGCCCCAGTGGTCGCGTCCGCCGCGAAGGGGTACCCGCAACGACTACAGACCGCGCCGCCGATTCGCCACCGATCCCGGCCGCACGGCGCGCAGATCGGGTCCGTGCGCCCTACCCCGAGACGCTCGCCACACCCCTCGCACGCCGGCGGAAAGAGCCAGTCGAGCACCATCGCCCCCATCCTGCGGCGCAATTCTTTCCTTCCAGTCTCCACGCGCCGGTATGGTACCCTCGTGCTTGGTGTCGTAGGCCAACAAAACGCGGGAGGGATTGGGTCGATGGGCTTGCTCGACGGGCAGATCGCGTTGATCTTCGGGATCGCCAACGATCGCAGCATCTGCTGGGGCATCGCCCAGGCCCTGGCGGCCGAAGGGGCACAGCTCGTGTTTACCTACCAGGGCGACACCATGGCAAAGCGGGTACGTCCCCTGGCAGAGAAGCTCGGCGTCAAGCTCGTCCTGCCGTGCGATGCGACGGACGATGCCCAGGTCGAGGCGGTCTTTCGGACGGTCGGCGAGACCTGCGGTCACCTCGACGTGTTGGTGCATGGCATCGCCCACGCGGCCCGGGACGATCTCAAGGGGCGCTTCTCGGACACGAGCCGGGAGGGATTTGCCTACGCGATGAACGTCTCGGCCTACTCCCTGATCTACTTTTGCCGCCTCGCCCGGCCGTTGATGGCGGGACGCGCCGGGCGCGTCGTGACCCTCACCTACTACGGCGCGGAAAAAGTCATCCCGAACTACCACGTCATGGGGGCGGCGAAGGCGGCGCTAGAATCCATCGTCCGCTACCTGGCCGTCGACCTCGCCGCCGACGGGATCCGCATCAACGCGATCTCCGCCGGACCGATCAAGACCTTGGCCGCCGTCGGCATCTCGGACTTCTACACCATCGGCAAGACCACCATCGAGCGCTCACCCCTCAAGCGGCTGGTGACCCAGGAAGAGGTGGGCAAGACCGCCGTCTTCCTGCTCACCGACCTCTCCAGCGCGACCACCGGCGAGGTGGTCCACGTCGATGCCGGATACCACGTGACGGGGATGTAACTCCGAGCGGCACAGCCTCTCATCACCACATCCAGCAACGTACGGCGGAACGCCGCAGGCGGTTCTGCCGTGCAATGTCATCGCACGGTGGCGGATCGCCCTTCGGCCTGCCGGCAGGCAGGGCATCCGCCCTACAGGGACACCGGAAGGCTGGAGGCGGGCGGCAGCCGACGATGATGAACGTCGTGGTCTGCTTGACCAGGCTTGGCCCCGTGGCTATAAACCGGCTCCCGATCGGGGGTCGTCTAATGGTAGGACTGCAGACTCTGACTCTGCCTGTTGGGGTTCGAATCCCTGCCCCCGAGCCACCCTCCCGCAGCCCTCAGGCCCTGCCCGCGCCGAGGTAAGGTCGGTCCCATCGTCTAGCGGTCAGGACGCCGCCCTCTCACGGCGGAAACAGGGGTTCGATTCCCCTTGGGACTACCAAAACCTTATCGGATGGGTCATGCTGTCTAAGGTGATGACAACGCGGACCGACGGCCGCGATCACTGCGCAGCGACCGGAGGGAGATGTTCATCGTCAGTCAAGAGAGCATCGTGGGCCGTCGAACGTCCGGCCCGTCGGGTGGCCAAGGCGCCCCCCGCAGACTACGCCCCCGCTGGGCGAGGCTTGCAGTCCTCGTAGTGGCCCTGATCTTCGGCGGCGGGACGGCGGCGGCCAATGGCACGCCCGAAGAGGACACCTGCACCCGTTGCCACTCCGGAATCCCGCAAGACCCCCGCTGGCAGCACAGCTACCAGGACTGGCAAGACTCCCTCCACGCCAACATAAACGTCGACTGCCACTCCTGCCATGGGGGTGACACCCACTCCAGCGACGCCCCAGAGGCCCACCGAGGAATGGTGCCGGTCGGGGGCGGCGATACGCCGCAGACCCGCTTGATGGCCGCCCGGATGTGCGGTGCCTGCCACCCCGACAAGTATTGGGGATTCAGCCATAGCCGCCACTACCAGCGCCTTCAGGAGGGCAAGCCGGCCGCCTACTGCCACACCTGCCACACCACCGTGGGCTCCCGCGTCCTGACGCCGCAGACGATCGCCGCCGCGTGCCGCAAGTGCCACGGCGACCCATCCCCCGGCAACATTCCGCAGGTCGCCGAGACCCTCCTCACTCATCTCTACCAGGTGCGCCTCGCCCTCGCCTTCCGCGATCCGGAGTCCAGGCTCACCGACGAGCAGTGGCAGGCCATCGCCGAGGCGGCCTCCGCCGCTATGAACGCCTGGCACGAGTTCGACCTCCCTGCGGTCGACCGCGCGCTCTCCCTGGGCACCGCGATGCTCGACGAGTAGGGGCTAGGAGCCTCGGCCCGCAGGGCCCACCGCGCCGCTGGCGCGGAATCGCCGGTGCAACCGGCTCCTACCTCGGGTCGGAACATCGCGCAGTGGCCCAGCCCCACGGTAGGAGCCGAATCCCTTCGGCGACCCAGGCCCGACAGGGCCTGCCGCGCCGGCGGCGCGGAATCGCCGGTGCAACCGGCTCCTACCTCGGGTCGGAACATCGCGCCGTGGCCCACCCCCACGGTTGGAGCCGAATCCCTTCGGCGACCCAGGCCCGCAGGGCCTGCCGCGCCGTTGGCGCGGAATCGCCGGTACAACCGGCTCCTACCTCAGGTCGGAACATCGCGCCGTGGCCTGGCCCCACGGTAGGAGCCGAATCCCTCCTGCCTGCCGGCAGGCAGGTCGGCGACCCAGGCCCGCAGGGCCTGCCGCGCCGCTGGCGCGGATCGCCGGTACAACCGGCTCCTACCCCGGGTTCAAACATCGCGCCGTGGCCTGGCCCCACGGTAGGAGCCGAATCCCTTCGGCGACCCAGGCCCGCAGGGCCGGCCGCGCCCGTCCACAGATTCGACCCGGCGTAGGGCCGACTTCAGTCGGCGATATGGGCGACCCCGACCTCCCGGCTCTGTACGGCCGCGTGCGCTGCGCGCGGTCCTGCTCCGCCTCAACACGCCCCGCGGCCGATGAGCAC
>DASWHD010000129.1:0-5001 GCA_036393335.1 bacterium | reverse complement strand
CCAATTCCGCGATCTGGCAGTCTGTCGGACTGCTAGCCCGCATTTCTCACCAGGGATCGTGGCGAGGCCGTGCCAACGGCCGTAGATTCTGGCCGGCCCGCGGTAGGAGCCGAATCCCTTCGGCGACCCAGGCCCAAAGGGGCTGTTGCGCGGATCGCCGGTGAAACCGGCTCCTACCCCTGTCGAGGACTCGGACGAGGACCCGGCCAGGAGATGCGGGCAGTGGCGCGGGCGCAGCAGAGGCATGGTGAGAAATGCGGTTAGCACCCGGAATGGCCGCTACGGCGCAGGCGCTGGCCGGCGTGGCGGTACGGGCCGACGGGTGGATCAGCCGTTCATCCGTGGACCCGATGCAAATCGGGCACGAGATAGGGTTGATCGTGTGCTCGCAGCGAGTTGCGGGTGATCGACACAGGTGAGGGGCACCCGCTCACAACATCTCGTAGACCACCCGCAGGAAATCTGCCTCGGTGATGATTCCCACCAGGCGCCCCTCGTCGTCGGTGATCAGCACACAACCCCACTTGTTGGTGATCATCGTCTCGATGATCACCTTGATGGGGGTCTCGGGGCGGAAGGTCTTGCGGATCGGCGTCATCACTTCGCGCACCGGTACCCCGTCGTTACCGCCCGCCGCGAGACGCAAGAGGTCGCGGTGGGTCACCAGCCCGACCACCCGGCTGCCGTCGTCCACCACCGGTACGTGCCGGATCGACTGCCACTCCATGATCTCGCCCGCAATCCGCAAGGGCAGATCGAAGTGGAGCGTCTGGAGATTTTCCGAGGTCATGACCTCTTCGGCCTTCATGACACACCTCCGGCAGTTGTTCCCTCCGACGCAAGAAACGTGCGCGCTGTGGCCCGGTTTTTCTGGTGGAAACCGGGACAAATCACCCCGTTCCACCAAGCGATGGGACAATCTAGGGACCGTTGCCGCCGACTGCGCCACTACGATGCGACGCCCTCACCCCCCGCGTCTTCGTCCTTTCGCGCCAGCCGATCCCACAGGGCGACCACCGGGTTGGCGATGAAGATCGAGGAGTAGGTCCCGACCACGATCCCCACCAGCAGGGCGAAGGCGAAGTCGTGGATCACCTTGCCGCCCAGGAAGAAGAGGGCGGTGACCACCACTAGCGTCGTGCCGGCGGTGAGGATGGTGCGGGAGAGGGTCTCGTTGACGCTGCGGTTGATGACCCGGCTCACCGGCAACTGGAGGTTCTCGCGGTGGTTCTCCCGGATCCGGTCGAACACCACGATGGTGTCGTTGAGCGAGTAGCCGACGATGGTCAGGAACGCGGCGATCACCGTCAGGTCGATCTCCAGACCGGTGATGGCGAACGCACCCAAGGTGATCGAGACGTCGTGGATCAGGGCGATGATCGCGGCAAGGCCGTACTTCAACTCGAAACGGATGGTGATGTAGATCACCACCATCCCCATGGCGTAAACGACGGCGAGCACCGCCTTCTCGCGCAGGTCCGCGCCGACCTGCGGCCCGACCTGCTCCAGGCGCTCCACCTCCACCCCCTGCTCGCCGAACCGCTCCACCAGCGCCCCCTTCACCCTTCGCCCCACTTCCTCGCCCCCGGCCTCGGCGCGGATCAGGAGGTCGCGTGGGCTGCCGTAGCGCTGGATCACGGCCCCCCCCATGCCCACTTTACTCAGGGCCTCGCGCACCGCCTCCAGGGGCACCTCCTCCTGGGTTCGGATCTGCACCAGGGTGCCGCCCTTGAAGTCGATCCCCAGGTTCAACCCCTTGAGGAGCATCGCCACCATCCCGGCGCCGATCAGTAGCAGGGAGATCGCGACGAACAGCCGCGCGCGACCGAGGAAGTCGAAATGGGTATCCGCAGGGATGATGGACCAGCTCATACGCTCAGGGTGCGCACCTCGCGGGTGGCGAGCAACCCGTCGAACAGGGCGCGGGTGCAGAAGATCGCGGTGAACATCGAGGCCACCGTGCCGAGGCAGAGGGTGACCGCGAACCCCTTCACCGGGCCGGAGCCGAACTGGAAGAGGACCAGGGCCGCGATCAGGGTCGTGACGTTGGCGTCCAGGATCGTCGAGAACGCCTTGTCGTAGCCGCCTTCGAGGGCGCTGGCGGGGGTCTTGCCGAGGCGCAGCTCCTCGCGGATGCGCTCGAAGATGATCACGTTGGCGTCCACGGCCATGCCGACGGTGAGAATCATGCCGGCGATGCCGGGCAGGGTGAGGGTCGCACCGAGGGCCGCAAGCCCCCCGAGGATCAGGACCACGTTGAGGACCAATGCGAGGTCCGCCACCAGACCGAACAGCCGGTAGTAGATCGCCATGAAGATGATCACCAGAACGCCGCCGACCACCATGGAAAGCCGGCCCGCGGCGATGGAATCGGCGCCGAGGCTCGGACCGACGGTACGCTCCTCCAGCACCGACACCTCTGCCGGCAGGGCGCCGGCGCGCAGCACGATGGCCAGCTCCTTGGCCTCCTGCATGGTGAACTGGCCGGTGATCTGGGCCCGCCCGCCGCCGATGCGCTCGCGGATTACCGGTGCGGAGTAGACATTGCCGTCGAGCACGATCGCCATGCGCTTGCCCACGTTGGCCCCGGTCAGCTCGGCGAACTTGCGCGCCCCGGCGCTGGAGAATTGCAGGCCGACGTACGGCTGGTTGTACTGCTGGTCGATGTTCACCTGCGCGTCGGTGAGCAGGTCGCCGGTCATCACCGCCCGCTTCTTCAGCACGTACGGGGTCCGCCTGAGGACCTGGTTCGACACGCTATCCATCGTCCGTTCGTAGAGGACCTCGTCCTCCGGCGGCAGCTTGCCGGCCAGGGCGTCCTCCGGGAGCACGTCCTCATCGACCATCTTGAACTCGAGCACCGCAGTGCGACCAATCAGCGACTTGGCCACCTCGGGATCGTCCAGGCCGGGGAGCTGAATCAGGAGGCGATCCTTGCCCTGGCGTTGCAGGGTCGGCTCCGCCACCCCCAGGGCGTCCACCCGGTTGCGAATGATCTCCAAGGACTGCTCCACCGCGAAGTCCTCGATGCGCTCCGCCTCGCGTTCGTCGAGGCTCACGGTGCCGTGGCGTTCGTCGAGGTCGGCGTAGATCAGGCCGGGGTACTCGCGCTCGATGAACTCCTTGAACTTCTCCCGCTCGCGCGGTGCCGCGAAGGTGATCTCCTGGCGGGTGGTGCCGATGCTGCGCGCCCCGAGAGCGTAGATCTTGTTGGCCTTCGCCTCGGCCATCACCTCGTCCACCAGCCGCGAGATGTGGTTGGCGACCGCCCCCTGCGCATGGACCCCCATGACCAGGTGCACGCCACCCTGGAGGTCGAGACCGAGATTGAGGTTGAACGGCTTCGCCCTGTCGTTGGGCGCGAGGAGGGCGTAGAGGGCCGCGCCGATCACCGCCACGATGGTGGCGTACTTCCACCACAGGATCTTGGGCATTTTGCGCGTTTAGCTTTCAGCGATTAGCTGTCAGCTCGTGATGACCGCAGTGCGGACCGTTCTTTACGGGCAGGATGAACGTGACACGGGGAGGGGTAAGGAACGAAAGAGTCTTCACTTCCACACAAGCTGAGAGCTGACCGCTGAGAGCTAACGGCTACTCACTCACCTTGCGCGCCACGGCGGAGCGGTCGACCTTCACCTTCACGGAGTCGGTGATGGCGACGGTGAGGAGATCCTCCTTCGCCTCCACGATCTGGCCGTGGATGCCGCCGCTGGTCACCACGCGATCGCCCTTGCCCAGGGTCTGGAGCATCGCCTTGTGTGTCTTCTGCTGCTTCTGCTGCGGCCGGATCAACAGGAAGTAGAAGATCACGAACATCAAGAGGATGGGCACCATCCCCATGAAGGCGGGCGCGCCTTTTGCCCCTTCCGGCGCGGCGTAGGCGATCGACTCGAACATGGGCTAACTCCCCGGCGACGGGGGCTCCTCCCCCCGCTCCGCGTAGAACCGGCGACGAAACTCGCCGAACGAGCCGCGGACTATTGCACCCCGCATCGAGTTCATCAAGGCGAGGTAGTAGTAGAGGTTGTGCTGGGTGTTGAGACGCAGGCCGGTGATCTCGCCGGCCTTGAAGAGGTGGCGCAGGTAGGCGCGGGAGAAGGTACGGCAGGTGTAGCACGGGCACTGGTCGTCCACCGGCCGGTCATCGTCCGCGTACTCGGCGTTGCGGATCACCAGCGGCCCGCGGCGGGTGAAGAGCATGCCGTTGCGGCCGTTGCGGGTGGGCAGGACGCAGTCGAACATGTCTACTCCGCGCGCCACCGCCTCCACCAGGTCCTCCGGCTTTCCCACCCCCATCAGGTAGCGCGGCCGGTCGGCGGGCAGGGCGCCGCAGGTGGCCGCCACCACCCGGTACATGGTGGGCGGCGGCTCCCCCACTGCGAGCCCGCCGATCGCGTAGCCCGGAAAGCCGATGGCCGTAAGCGCCGCGACGCTCGTCTGGCGCAGCTCCTCGTACACCCCGCCCTGGACGATGCCGAACAGGGCGCCGGGACGATCGCCGTGGGCCTCCCGGCAGCGCACCGCCCAGGCGTGAGTGAGATCAAGGGAGCGGGTGATCTCCGCCGCTGCGCTACCCGACGGCGGACACTCGTCGAGGCACATGAGGACGTCGGCGCCGAGGGCCTCCTGCACCGCCACGGCCGACTCGGGGGTGAGGCGTTGCTGCGAGCCGTCCAGGTGGGAGCGGAAGGTCACCCCGTCCGTGTCGATCTTGCGCCGCTCGGCGAGGGAGAAGACCTGGTAGCCGCCGGAGTCGGTGAGGATCGACCGCGGCCACGCCATGAATCGGTGCAGCCCACCGAGGGCGCGGATCCGCTCATGGCCCGGCCGCAGGAAGAGGTGGTAGGTGTTGGCGAGGATGATCTGCGCCCCGAGCCCCACCAGGTCCGCCGGCGTCATGGTCTTCACCGTGCCCGCCGTCCCCACCGGCATGAACACCGGCGTCTCCACCACCCCGCGGTCGGTGACGAAGCGCCCCGCACGGGCGCCGGTGGGGTCGGT
>DASWHD010000128.1:0-4092 GCA_036393335.1 bacterium | reverse complement strand
CCTGGACGCCGATGTAGCCGTCCATCTCGTGGTTGATGGTTACGTTGGGGGTGCGGCCGGTGGCGTCGTCGAAGGCGCCGTCCAAGTCGAGGTCCCAGGCGTACGAGAGCGCGGTGTTGGCGTAGTCGGGGTGGGTGGTGCCCGAGGCGTCGAGGGCGATCGGGCTGCCTTCATTCCCGGTGTACGGTCCGCCGGCATCGGCGGTGGGGAAGGGCAGACGCAACTGGGCGGCCAGCACCGCCTGCTCGGCGGCCATGTCGTCGGCGAAGTCCGTCAGGGCCGCCACCGCCGCCGCCTGGTCCGCCGCCATGGCCGTGGCGAGGTCGGAGAGGTCGTGGTTGGTGGTGAGGCCGGAGAAGTCCCGGTCGAGGTAGTCGGAGACCCCGTCGTCGATGTTCTGCTCATTCCAGCCGGCGGCCAGGAGCTTCACCCGCTCGACGGCGGTCAGGCCGCTGGTGTCCACCCGCGTCTGGGTGGTGCGGTAGTCGTTCATCACGGCGACGAAGTCGACCCCGGAGCCCTCCACGGTCGTGGCCACCGCGGCAAACGCGGCGTTGAGCCGCGGGATAGCGGCGGCCAGCTCCCGGGCGTACGCCTCGGCCTCCTGCGCCTGGCGCCAGGCGTCCTCGCCGCGGCCCGCCTGCTCCGCCCCCTGGTAACGCTCCATGGCCGCGAGCAGGGCCTGGGTCAGGGCGCGGCCCTGGGCTGCATGCTCGCCGAACAGGAGCGCCTGGTGATGGATCGGATCATCGACCGTGATGCCCACCGTGAGGCCGCCGTCGAGCACCGGTAACGTTGCGAAGTCGGGATCCGGCGGATCCGCGGCGATCCCCTTGTAGTAGAACGCCTGGTTGACGATCTCGGTGACGACCTGGGTCTGGAGCTTGATCAGGCCGGCCCAGGCGTCCGTCAGGGAGCAGTAGAGGGTGCCGGTGTTGAAGTTGATGTTGGTGCAGGCAAACAGCAGGAAGTCGGCCGGGTCGGTGGCGATGGAGATCGCCTGGATCGCGTCGTAGACCGCGAACAGGGCGGCATACGCGGCGGCCGCCTCTGCCCAGTGGTCCTGCTGCTGCTGGGCCGCCGCCTTGGTCGCCGCCAGGGAGGCGGCAAAGGCGGCCCCGCTCAACGGGTCGATGTTCGCCGGGATGTCGACCGTGATCTCCTCGTAGTAGTCGACGCCGAAGTTGTACTTGCCGTCCTGGCATTCGTCCATGATCACCGCGTACTGACCCGACGGGATGTTGCCGCCCGGCGCGGTGTTCCCGATCACCTCGTCGATGATGAGGTATTGCAGGGTATTGGGACTGCCGGAGACGTCGGTCAATCCTCCCCCGTCGCCCACGCCCGCCGGCACGATGTAGACATCGGCCCACGGGTAGATGAAGTCATCGATCCCCGGGGCACAGCCGGTGATGTAGGAGACCTGCCCCGTCTCCACGATGATCGACTGGTTGGGCCCAAAAAAATTGCTGTTCAGCCACACAAAGCCCGCGTGGCCAGAGACCGGCCACAGCACGACCATCGCAGTCAGTAATGCCCCAAACGATCCGCGCCATCCCGCTGCGGAGCGACGCCGCTCACGCGATCCCGAGTAGTCGCTGTCCCCAACACCCCTCGTCGCCGGATTCTTGCTGGTATGGTGATCGGCCATGGTCTCCCCCTAGATCCTTATGGATAGGCGTGATGCTCCCTACTGGCTTGGTGAGGATGACGGTGTCGTTTTCCTGCCCCGCTTTGCTCGGCAGGGATCGTGGTGGGCGCGCAAACGCCCGTCGCTCCCGGCCGGCTCGCGGTAGGAGCCGATTCCATCGGCGACCCAATGTGGCAGATCGCCGAAGGGATTCGGCACCTACCTCGAACGAGGACCCGGCGAGGGGAAACGGGCAGTCGCGCATGGGCAGCCGATGGATGGTGAGAGTGCGGGCTAACGTGCGGCTGTGGGCGCCGGAGGCATTGGCCCAAGCCGATTCACGGCGTCGAAATCAATGCCCTCGGGCAGCCTCTCGGCGTGGCTGTAGTAGAGGTCCCAGAATGCTGCGGCAGTGAGCCACCCCTCGTTGGGCAGGAAGATGCGCTGCGCGTCCAGGTCGACGACCATCGACGCGGGCTCCACACCCGTCTCCCCCGCCGCTGTGGGTGCCGGGGCAGAGCCCGGTGCCGAGCTTAGGGCGGGCGACCGCGTCGCTGCGCCAGGGCCCGGAGATGTCTCCTCGGCCCCTGACGCCTGCTGCCCTCCCGAGGTTACCTCCTCGACTCCCAGCGATAACCCTGGTGCATCTTCTGAGGATCCGCCGCCGCCGCAGGCGAGGAGAGGAAGCAGCGCCGTCGTGATCAACAGTCCGCGATATCCCATGGTTGGCTCTCCTTGGTCGGCGCCACGAGCGCCTCGGGCGCCGTGCACGATTGGCGCATGGCTCCCTGCCAAAAATTTCGCGGCATCCGGTTCGATATTAGCCCTTAGACCGCCACGAATCGTCTCGCTCCGAGTGTCAGCTTGACCCCGGCAGAGCAAGTGATGTACCAGCGGTTTAGATGATCCGTAGATCGTTATTTTGTCGATGGTTGGCCGTATCCTTCATCAATAACTGGCTGGGTGACCCCAGCGCTGCCCGCCGCCTGTCTCAAAACGATCTCCAGAGAGTGCCCGGCGTCCAGGTTGCCGTTCTCAATTTGAGACCGAGGAAGCCGGTGGGTGGTCCCAACCTCCGGGCGTGGCGGTGACCGGCGGCGCACGAGAGGCCGGCGCCACCGACTGCGACCCATACGCCGTGCAACCCGGCACGCCTCTGTTACCCGATCTGTTCCGGGATTGAAAAAAGTCAACGCGAAGACGCGGAGACGCAAAGGAATGGCCGATGGAGGAGGCAGCTCACGCGGTGTTCGACATGCGTTGCTGTGGGGCATTCTATCTAAAAGAAATGCAGGAAAATGAGGAACCCAGGAAGTCTCCGTCCTGCCCATCGCAGCTTTTTCCTGCCTTCCTGAATCCTCCTGCCTTCCTTATAGGAAGATCGTGCATAGCGCCGCAGGGTCATGGTCAAGAATCCGTGTCCATTTGTGTTCCTCTGTGGATTCCTCTTCGCGTTCATGATTGGAGCGTGCCATGAGTGATGAGCCGGTTTTGCTTTCCCTCGACGGCGTGATCGCCACGTTGACCCTTAACCGGCCGGCGGCCCTCAATGCCCTCGACGAGGCGATGGCCGACGCCCTGTACGCCGCCTTGGTGAGGGTGGAGCACCACAAGGAGGCGCGCTGCCTGGTGGTGCGGGTCGCCGGTGATGGTTTCATGGCGGGCGGCGACGCGCAGGCCTTCGCCCGGGCCGTGGGCGAGCTATCGCCGGTGGACCGCCAGCCGGCCTGCGAGCAGATCGTGGGGCGGGCCCACGCCACCATCCTCGCCCTGCGCCACCTGCCGTTGCCGGTGGTGGCGGCGCTGCACGGCGACGTCGCCGGCTTCGGCGTCAGCTTGGTGCTCGCCAGCGACCTAGCCATCGCCGCGGACGACGCCCGCTTCACCCTGGGCGATTGCCAGATCGGCACCTCGCCGCACGGCGGTGCCACCTTTCACCTGCCGCGCAACCTGGGGATGAAGCGGGCCATGGCGATGGCGCTCCTCGGCGACCGCATCGATGCCGCTACCGCCGAGCGCATCGGCCTGGTGAACCGCGTCGTGCCGGCGGCGAGCCTCGATGCCGAAGTGGCGACCCTCGCGGCCCGCCTCGCCTCCGGCCCCACCGGTGCCTACGCCCGCACCAAGGAGCTCCTCACCGCCGCCTTCGACCACAACCTCGCCACCCACCTGGGCTGGGAGTGCGACCGCTTCGTCGCCTCCACCGCCACCGCCGACTTCGCCGAGGGCGTCACCGCCTTGGTCGAGAAACGCCCGCCGAGCTTCCGCGGCCGGTAACGCCCACCATGGACGCTCGGTATCAAGTCCCCTCTCACCGCCGTGCTGATCGTGTCCCACATCTTTTGGCTGGACACCGTGAGGGGCGTCTGCCAAGGCGGGGCGCATGGAGGTGGGGGGGCAGGTCTTTCCGGAGGCGATCCGGCGGCGGATTGCGGGGGTGGTGGCGGCCCAGCCCTCGCTGT
>DASWHD010000127.1:0-18756 GCA_036393335.1 bacterium | reverse complement strand
ACAGCCAGTACCCGCATGGCCCGGCCTCGTAGACGAAGACCAAGTGTTTGCCCTTCGACTGCACCTTCCGGATCCGCTTGTCGAGGTCGCTGTGCCGGGTACCGATCGTCCCGAACGACACGGCCTCCGCTCCGGGTTGGCCATCGATGGAGGCGACCGCGATGGTGTCCTTGTGAACATCGAGACCCACAAACAATGTGCTAGTGTGACCCATGGCTGAGCCCTGAGTTCGAGTGAGTGATGTGCCAATCACTGTGCGGCTCTGGCTTCAGGCTAGCTAACCCGCGTAGCAACCGGGGGTCAGCCTCCCAACGCGGGAGTCATACTGTCTAGACCGCGCGGCGAACGATGAGAAGGGACGACTCGCCCTCGCCCTCGAAGGCGCGGAGACGTGCTGCTTCGTCGCGGAGGAGAGATGCAATCGCGGCTGTGCCGGCGTTGCCTACGTGGAGCTAGCCCGCATTTCTCACCACGACGTCCTTCGACACGATCACGTACTCGTGGTCGCGCGCCGTTCCCAATCAGGCTGTCGGCCGCACCCTTGAGGCCGGCATCGCGCACGTGGGTGCTCCCAGGGTACTCGCCGGATCATCGAGAACCGGCACTTCAGCATCACAAACGTGAGATGAGGTGGGGTCTGGGTCAGGGATGTAGAACTGCAAGTTTGTTGCCTCCCGGTGCGTCACCGCTTCACACGGGTCTCGCGGCCCTTCGTGTCCTTCGTGGTGAATCCACCTCCGCGTTAAGACGACCGTGACGGCGGTGACGGCGGTGCTACCCCGCCCGCAAGCGACGTTCGACCGAAAGGCCGGTCGTGACGCGACTACTTCAGGCAGACCTCACCACTGAGAGTGAAGCTGTTGGCGTTGTTGAACGAGCAGAAGCTGATCGTGCCGTGGGCGGTCACATCGGCCTCGGCGTTCCGGAAGATCTTGTTCCCGGACAGGTCGGTAATGTGTTCCGTCACCGGGAAGGCACAAGGCGTTTCGCCCTCGTACGCGAGGGGCTCGCCGAGAATCGCCACGTCGCCACGGGTCTCGACGCGCTGACCGCGGTTGAAAATCATCGTATGGTTCAGGAACACCGTTGGCGGCGTCGCTGCCGTGATCTGGCCCACGATGGCCCCCGTATCCTCGAACACGACGCCGTCCGTCCCGCTGACAACGAGGTACACCTGCCCCACCTGCAGGGTCTCGGATACGTTCGTGGTCTCGACCCAACCGTTCACTCCGGCAAGATTATCGGCATCGCACTCCAGGCCGTGGGCGGTGCAGGGCATTGCCAGAAGTAACGCGCCAGCCAACATGACCCCGCTGGCCGCCTCGCTCATCCTTCCGCCCAGAAAACTGCCATTGTGGGTCTCCATCGTGAGACTCCTCCCTTGACCAGCGTTACGAAAGACAACACCCCGCGCCTGCGAGGCAAGCGCCCCCCACGCTAGCCGGTCCCCGCAGTCCACGCCACAGACGCGGCACCCTAGCAGCGGCGCCATCTCATGGGCAAGGAAGGTAACGCCGGCCCGCGGAGATCCGGCGGCGCCACACGTGGCGACCGTCATCCCGGTGCTAGCCGCATTTCTCACCATGCCTCTGCTACGCCCGCGCAACTGCCCTACCTGCCGGCAGGCAGGCCGCATCTCCCGGCCCACCTCGTCCGTGGTAGGAGCCGATTCTATCGGCGACCCAATGTGGCAGGTCGCCGAAGGGATTCGGCTCCTACCGTGGGCCAGCCAGGAGATGCGGGCAGTTGCACGGTCTCGCCACGATCCCAGGTGAGCAATGCGGGCTAGCTTCACCGCCGCCGGTTACCTAGTAACGCGCATCACGGTGACCGCCGCAGCGATCCCCGAGCCGTCGCCGATCGTCCTGTTTGCCAGCGGTCTTCTGGTGATCCCGGGCACTGGCTACTACTGCCAGAAGCGGGGGCTACGCAGGACATAGGCCACCACAACCGTGCGTGGCCGGACGCTGTCTACAGCGTCTTCAAGTACTCGATCAGTGCGTCCTTCTCGTCGCCGTTCAAGTCCACGCCGAACTCGTGGCCCTGGTTGCCGTTGCCGCGGCGGTGGACCTCGAAGCGCGCGCCCTCGCGCTCCGCCGCCTCGCCCTGGGTGACGAACCCTACGTCTTTCGGGTCGTAGACGTCGTAGCCGCGATAGAAGACCGCCGGGCGGCTGGCGGCGGGGGTCAGGAGGTCACGCAGGGTCGGCACCGAGCCGTTGTGCAGGTAGGGGGCGCGCAGCCAGATACCATCGAGGTGCACGGCGATGTAGCCGTCGAGGGGCTCCTCCACCATCCCGCGGCGCTCGGCACCCAGCTCCGTGGCGGTCCGGTTGGCGGCGATCGCCGCCTCCTTGTTCCAGCTTGCGATGCGGTTGCGGTCGGTGCCCACCTCCTCCACCCGCACGCTCTTGCCCGTGCGCTCGCTGGCGTGACAGCGGGCACACTGCGCGTCGAAGAGGCCGTGGCCGGTGGCCGCGAGGGCTTGATCCAGCGGGAACGGGTACGGCGGCGGCGGCAGGGACCCCAGGTACTCCACCAGCCAGTCCATGTGCGCCGCGAAGTCGGCCTGGGGCTTGGCCACGATCCCCAGGGCCGAGTCGGTGATCACCGAGCGGGCATCGTAGGTGGCGCCGTCCCAGTTCAGGCGCATCCCCTCCTCCGGCTGGTACTTGTTGAGGTTCCAGATCGACGGGCAGTCCGTGGGGCCGTAGGTGCCGTCCTCCGGCATGTTCAGCATGAAGTACTTGGTGAGGTTCATGGCGTCGTCGCGCCCCGGGCCCCACGGCGCCATGTCCTCACGGCTCATCCAGTCGAAGTTGCGCTCCACGAGGGCCTGGCGCGTGAGGGGGATGATCAGGAAGCGATACAGCAGGCGATCGATCCACGACAGGTCGGTGACCAGACCGATCTCCGCCAGGAGGTTATCCGGGTTGAAGCGCGGGTCGCGGGCCACCTTGCTGAGGAAGGAGAAGAAGCCCTGGATGTTGTTGGTGTGGGCGGGGCCCGCGATCACGAACACCGGGGGCGCCTCCGGGGACCCGCGGTAGGAGGCGGTGTGGCACACCGCGCAGGTGTTGCTCACCCGGGGAAAGCCCACGGTCTTCTTGGTGAACCCGATCGGCAGCTCGCTGCCCTCCTCCCAGGCGACCCCCAGGGAGGCGTAGCCGCCGGGGCCCGGCAGGTACTCGGGGAACATGCGCGGCAGCACCACGAAGATCCAGTACGGGATGCCCGCCTCGTTCTCGCCGCCGATGGAGCCGTACTTGAACCGCTCCTCGGCGCTGGCGAAGGGCGGCTGGTCCACCTCGCGCAGCAACTTGTACCAGCCCACGGCCGCGCCGGTGGTGCCCAGCGCGGCGAGCAGGACGAGTACCATGAGGATCCCTCTCCATGTGCGCGATCGCTTAGGGCTCATCGGGGTCTCCTGTCTGCCGGCGGTCGCCGGCTCAGAACGTCTTGAGGAATTCGACCAGGGCGTCCTTGTCCGCCGGCGACAGGTCGGTCCCGTAGGCCGGCCCCTCATGACCGTAGTTGCCGTTGCCGGCGACGCGGGTGTCGTACAGGAAGAACGCCGTCCCATCCTGGGAGGCCACGTTGGACACGAAGCCGACCTTGATCGGGTCGTACACGTCGTTGCCGCGATAGAACCGCGCCGGCCGGTCCGCCGCCCATTCCAGCAGGTCCCTCAGGGTCGGCACCGAGCCGTTGTGCAGGTACGGGGCGCGCAGCCACACCCCGTCCAGCGGCATGGAGGCGTAGCCATCGGTCTTGCGGAAGTGGCTGAAGCGCTCGTCGCCGTAGCCCGCGTAGAGCAGGCCCTGGTTGACGGCGAGCACGCGGGTGTAGGAATCGAGACGGTGGCGATCGGTGGCGATCTCGTCGATGGGCACCACGGTGCCGACGTACTCCCCGGCGAAGTCCTTGCCGCTCACCCCGTGGCAGTCGACACAATACTCCCGGTAGACGACCGCACCGCGCGCCGCGACGGCCAGGTCGATCCCGTAGGGCCAGGGCGGCGGCCCCACATCGAGGAGCCACTCCTCCATGCGCCGGATGCTCGCCCGATCCAGGGTGGACGGCGTCGCACCGGTGCCGAAGGCGGCGCTGCGGTTGCGCTCCTCCACCTTGGTATTGTTGCCGTCCCAGTGGAGCCGCAGGCCCTGGCGCGGCCGCTGGTTCCAGATGGAGGGAAAATCGACGGTGCCGATCAGCTCCGCAGGATCCGCCCGATCGAGGGGAAAGTTGAAGATCACCTTGGCGGAGTTGAAGGTGTCGACCCGCCCCGGACCCCACGCCGGCTGATGGTTGACGAAGTCGAACCGCTTGCGCAGGGTCATCACCTCGTCGCGCATCAAGAGGACCGCGAGGGGATAGACCAGGTAGTGATCGATCAGGTCGAGGTCGGCCCCCAGGGCCTCGATGGCGGGGATGATGTATCCGGGAGAGAAGCGCGCGTCCGCGGCGCAGTCGAAGAAGAACTTCTGGAAACTCAGCAGGTCCAGGGTGTTAGCCGGCATTCCGGTGATCACCCGCGGTGGCGCGCCGGGGGCGTCGCGCACCGTGCTGGCATGGCACACGGCGCAGTTGAGGAACACCCGGTCCAGCCCGGTCACCCGGCGCTGCGACATGCCCACCGGGAGGTCGTGTCCCGCCTCGAAGATCATGCCCAGGGAGGCGTAGCCCTCGCCCGGCAGGTAGTCCTCGCACACGGTGGGCAGGACGCGCCAGATCCAGTACGGGAACCCGGCCTGGCGTTCCCCACCGGTGGAGCCGTACTTGAAGTGATCCTGGGGGTCGTCGTAGACCACCGGCTGGTCGACGCCGAAGCGGGCGAATGCCCAGGCCACGGCGACCAAGGGGATGACGATCAGTAACAGCAGCGTCAACCAGCACGCCGCGCCGCGTTGCGATCCGGTATCGGGGGTCGAAGTTCGTGTTGCGGGAGTGGTCGCCACGGTCGGTTCCTTTGTTCAGAGCTGTCTATCTCGTTCGCTCGGTCTCCGTGCCCTCTGTGATCTCTGTGGCAAACCGTCTTTCTAGGTCTATTGCCTCAGAGGGCACAGAGATCACAGAGAGCTTGCCGCCGGTGCCCCCCGAGGACGGACTTCTTGGCACGAGGCGTTATCCATGAAGGTCTTAACCCGCATTTCTCACCACGGGTCGTCGCGAGTTCGTGCAAACGCCCGTAGATCCTGGCTGGCCCGCGGTAGGAGCCGAATCCCTTCGGCGATTCCGGCCCGAGAGGGCCGGCCGCGCCTGGCGGCGCGGGTCGCCGGTGCAACCGGCTCCTACCTCGGACGAGGTGGGCCAGGAGATGCGGGCGGTTGCACACTCGGAGCAGGTTCATGGTGAGAAATGCGGGTCAATAGGCGCTATGGTGAAACGGCTGGATCAACCGGGATCGGCCAGACAGGTACGCAGTTTCTCGTAGCCGCGCGCCTCCAGCTCCGCGAGCACCGGCTCTCGCCCGGTCTCGGACTGCAACAGATCGGCGACGTAGCGCCGCAGCCCGGCCAGCTCGGGGCTCTCCGGCCAGGCCGCGGGGCTCAGGCCAAGCTCCTCCAGGGCGTGCACCGGCGGCATCGGGGTCTTGGACCGGGCGTCGCTCGGCAGGCCCCACATGGCGAGGCGCACGTAGAGGCGCTCGGCGCAGTGCGCGAGGTTGTCCCGCACCTGCGCGGGCGTGCCATGGAGGAAATTGGGTGGGGAGCGCTCGTTGGTCTGATGGCACAGCGCGCAATAGTGATAGAAAACCTGCTCCGTATGCGTGGCGCCCTGGGCGGCCAACTGCCGTAGGACGCCGTCGTCCGGGTGCTCATCCACGGCGGCCGGCGGCAGGCCGGAATCCTCCACACAGCAGGCCTGCAGCGCCCCCATGCCGAGGCCGGTATGGAGCGCCTCCAGCACGGTGGCCCGGCGGAACGGCTGGGAGGAGAGGGCATCGCCGGCGTCGCCGGCCTCCGCCAGGACGTCGAGGACGGCCGCAACGGCCGGGAAGTCTTCTGCCACCGTGAGGACCGCGTGGCCCACTGTCGCCGGAGGGAGGTCGGCAGCGATCACCGCGGATCTCGGGTTCTCCCACACTACCTCCAACCCCTCGATGGCATTGCCATCGGCGCCGCGCGCGTGGCGCACGCCGCGGGAGAGTTGCAGGGCGAGTCGGGCTCCACGGGCGGTGTTTGCGAGCGATCCACCGGTGACCTGCACGTCGATCAGGGTGACCCCATCGGGCAACGTCAGCCGGTCGATAGCGCCACGCACCACCTCGCCATCGCGGAGGTAGACGCGGCCAACCATGGCGAAGGCGGTGCCGCCGGTAGGCTCCCCGCCGCCGCACGTCAGGCTGAGACGGAGGCTGCCGTCGTCGCGACGCTTGGCCGTGAGCCCGCAGGTCGCGTCGTATTGCCGGTGCGGGACCGCCCCGCCGCGGGCGCGGTCATAGAGCGCCCGGTCCAGCCGCTCCACGTCCACATCGGCGAGAAACCCCGCGAGGCCGGTGACCAGCCGCTCCGCACCCTCCGGCGCGGTCCACGTCTCCAGGGGCGGCCGGGGTTGCAGGGGGTCGAGGGCCGACGGCACGTGCAATTGCTGCTGCAGGTGGTCGGTCACAGGATGGGCGGCGCCTACCGCGCCCGGGTGGATCGAGACGACCCCGGGCAGGGGGCGGCGGTTGGGGATGTCAGGGTTGGAGATCAGCAGCCCTGCGGGCCACTGCTGCCGCCAGCTCCCGGCGAGGGCCTCGGCAAAGCCCTGCCACTCGCGATGGTCGGCGCGGACGAATTGCAGATGGCCCGCGAGGCGGTATTGCAGGGCGAAGCGCAGGGCGCGGCCACGACAACGCCGCGCCTCCTGGCCATCCGCATCCGCACCACAGGCCCGCTGCCAGAGGAGCTGGATCGCCGGGATCTGGTTGGCGCGGTCGGTGGCGTCGTCGATGCCGTTGGGGACGTCGATGCCGATCTGCACGGGGATGCCGTAGAAGTCGCGCTGCTCCTGCTCCAGCAGCGCGGCGACCCGGCCGTTGGCGTTGGTCTCGTCCCACAGGGGACGGGAGAACAAGGGAGCCGCGTTCTGGTGGCAGGCGGTACACACCGCGCGGTTCGCATAGAAGACTCGCGGCTCGTCCCCGGCACGGTAGTCCTTGACGATCTGGAATTCGAAGCGCCCGGCCGCCTCGTTGTAGCTGATCACCTCGATCACACCGGTCTTCTCCATGTAACCGAGATAGAGGCGGTCCTTGAGGAACGGGCCGGTAGCGCCCGGCAGCGGCGCAGGCTCGCCATCCACCGCCAGCACCACCCGCGGATAGCGCGCGAACTGCGGCGCGGCGGCGGTGCGCTGGAGCGAGCGACCCAGGGGGATCAGTACCTGCTTGAACGGCGGCACCGGCGCCGGACGCAGGTGGCGCGCCAGTTCTGCGCGCAGGGCGGAGAAGGGGAATGGAATGCGGTAGCCGGGCGCGGCGCCGCTGTCGTCCGCGAACAGGAAGTCGAACAACGATCGGCCCACGGTGGGCAGGTCCGGCCCCGGCTGGCGGGGGTCTACGGCCCAGGTCGCAGCATGACCACCCTGGCCGGCCGTCGCGCTCGCAGCCGGGATTGCGGTGGATCGCTCGCCCGCGCCGCCCGGCGACCGGGCCTCCACGGCGGCCGCCCGCGCCCACGGCCCGGCGAGAGCCACAACCAGTGCAAAGAGTGTCATCGGCTTGGTCCAGGGGGTCATCCGTTCGCGCCGTCGTCGCCACGGGTCACAGGCCGCCGTGGAGAGCGCAACCCACCCCCGGGGGCCCGGCGAGGGCCGGATCGCTAGCGAGAGGCGCTGGCCATCGCCAGGCGCTGACTCCCGATCCAGCACTCCTCCGCGGTGCTCCCGGAGTCGAGCCACTCGGCGAGACCCGCGTCGGCGGCCTCCTTGTTGTAGAGCGTGAAGTTGAGGACGAAGACACGGTCGAGGTAGGCCCGGCCGAGATAGAACCCGGGGCGGATCATGCGGATCTCGTCGCGCACGGCGAAGCCACGCCGGCTGGCGAGGAAGTCCGGCTTCTCGCGATACCCCTCGAGCTCGTCGCTGAAGGCGTAGTCGATGATGAGCGACTCGCGGCGACCGTCGAGAAGGCTCTGGCCGCAATACAGGCGCGCCGGGAACAGCAACCAGGCGTCCTTGCGGTCGACGTCGATCTTGGGGATGTCCCCCAGGGGCCCGTCGATCAACGGGGCGAGGATGGCGAGGTCCTCGACGCGGTTGCGCAGGATCATCTGGTCCCGGTAGAAGACCTTGCCCTTCCATAGGATGCGCCCCAGGGCCTCCAGCTTCCTGGCCTTCAGGCGCACCACCAGCCCCTTCAACCCGCCGACGATCTCCGCCGCACGCACCTTGCCGCTCCCCCCCTCGGGGAGGAACAGGTCCCCATCATAGGGGCCGTCCGGGATCGGGCCGGCCGTGAGCCGCGCGTAGATCTGATCGACCTGCTCCTGGTCGAGGCGGCCCAGGTACTTCGGGGTGAGCCGGGCGAGCTGCTGGCGGCTCTCGACCGTGTCCCCTAGGGGGTAGCGGTGCTCCAGGCGCGCGAAGTCGGGCTTCGTGCTGTACTGGGCGTCGTGGCCCATGAACTGGATGTCGGGCTCGGCCTGACCGCCCCGCTTACAGCCGGTGAGCACGGCGACCATGGCGAGGGCGAGGAGCACGGTTAGCCCGCATTTCTCACACCGGGTCGTCGCGAGGGTGCGTAGGTACTCGTAGAGCCTGGCTGGCCCGCGGTAGGAGCCGAATCCCTTCGGCGATTCCGGCCCGCGAGGGCCGGCCGCGCCTGGCGGCGCGGGTCGCCGGTGCAACCGGCTCCTACCTCGGACGGGGACACGGTCAGGAGATGCGGACAAATACACAGCCGCAGCAGGAAGGATGTGAGAAATGCGGGCTGGGACCGATCGGAACCAAGGATCGTGGCGACTGTACATGGCTGCTCCTGGTCTCAGAGGGTGGCGAGGAAGGCGATCAGGGCCTGTTTGTCCGATTCGGGGAGATCGCCGCCGAACTCGTGGCCCTGGTTGTCCACGTCGTCGGTGCACGAGCCGTACGTGGCGAGAAGGTCGGGCTTGGCCCCCAGCACGCTCACCAGGGAGGCTGGGTCGGCGAACATCTGGGTGGCGACGTCACCCAGTTCGTCACTGACCCGCCCGGCCTCGGCGTCCGTCATGCGCTCGAGCAGGCGCTCGCGCAATGCCGCCGGGTCGGTCTTGGAGAGCACGAGGTCGACCAGGAACTCCTTGTGCAGGAAGTTCCCCAACAGGCCGGCGTTGGTGCCGGCCGGGATGCGGACCTGCAGGCCGAGCACCGGGTTCTCCTGCTCCCCATCCCACAGCCGCGGCCCGACGTCGATGATGATGTCCTCGTCGAGCTTGGTGATCTTGGGGATGCGGCGGTCCGGGTGGAGGAGGTCCTCCATGGACGCCTTGTAGAGGGCGAAACGGCCCGCGACGCTGGGATCGTACTTCAGGCACTCCGGGGGATCGGCCAGCAGCTTGCCGTCACCGTCCACGTAGGTCTGGCGATAGAAGTCATTGCGCCGGTTCTGCGGCTCGCCACAGATCTCCGGCCCCAGGGCGTTGTTGTGCAGGAACGGCGCCTGGGCCCAGAGGCTGACCAGGGAGATATTGCGGTAATAGCCGCGTCCGCCGTCGGCCCCCTCCGGGACGTTGGTCTCGGTTGGCCGCTCCTTGTAGGTGGTGGACGAGAACTCGCCCCAGATGTGGCCCTGCATGTGGTTGGAGTGCAATGCGCGACAGCGCTCGGTCCCCACCTCCGAGACCGGCGTCGCCTGGTCGTTCCCCAGCCAGTCATCACGGATCCCGGTCTGGTCCGAGAGCGCGTAGAAATCGCGCGCCGCCACCGGTCCCTCCTGGCTGGAGTGACAGCGGGCACAGTTCTCCGCGAACACCACGCGCCCGCGGCTGACGGACCCCGCGCCGAACTCCTCCTCCAAATCGTCGATCAGGTCATCGCGGGTGTAGGTCGCCGCCGGATCCTGCTTGCGCGCCGCATTCTCGCGCGCCTGTTGGAGGTCGGTGGCCAGCACCTGCGGGGAGAGGAAGAAGTCGACCACCTGGCCGATGCGGTCCTCGATGGCACGGAAGTTGGGACAGTCACGGCGGCACTGGCCGATGTCCATCTCTGTCTGCCCGTAGCCGCGTTGCTGCGGGTCGATCTGCCGCAGGTCGGTGAGATGGTTCACCCAACACTCCTCCGAGCAGGAGCCGATGTTGATGTACACGCGTTGCAGGGCGAGGTCGATGCCGACGCTGTCGCCGCCACCCTTGAGGATGTGGTGCACCGTCTGCAGCTCCTCGCTCTTGCGCCAGCACTTGGTGGGCTTGCCCGGCTCGCACCAGCACTGATCCTCGTCCGCACCGTCGGGACAGCTCGCCACGCTGCGCCAGCGGTTGACCTTCTCGTTCGGGAACACCGGTCGCTCGGCGATGTTGAGCAGGGCGTTCTGGGTGCCGGGGTTGTTGACCTGGTCCGTGGGCACCGCCGAGGTGTCCGTGGCGCCGGGCCGCGCATGGGCGAAGACCTGCCACTCCAGGCTGTTCACCGGCATCCCCGACGCCATGATCTCCGACACCCGCGCGTACTGGTTGCCGATCGCCCCCTTGATATTCTCCCACTTCGGGTGGGCCGGATCGTCCGGCGGCTGGAGCGGGTCGAAGGCGATGTGACAGGCGCCGCACGCCATGCCGATGGTGAACGGCGGTTCGATGGAGCCGTCCCGCAGATGGCTTACCCGGCTGTCGGAGTTGTCGGGATTACTGCTCAGGGGGCGGTCGAACCCCTCCCAGGTGTCTAGCCTGCCGCCGTTGACCTGGCGCCAGCGCGCCTCGGCGAAGCGCGGGTTGGGAAACTTGCGCAACCCGAGGACGCCGGTGGAGGTGCCGAACTTGAGATCGCAGGGCGACTGGCGTTGATCCGCCGGGCCGTGGGGATCTCCCGGCGGGATAGGCCCTTCCTGGAAGTCGCAGGCCGGGTCGCGGTAGCCGGTCTTGCCGACGAACTTCAGCAGCTCCTGATCGCCGGGACACCAGTCAAACCCGTAGGTCTCGTCGTAGCTCTGGGCGGGGCATCCCGGGCTACCGGGCTGACAGCAGTCCGGGTCGTTGATCACGCCCCACGCGGCAAACCGATCGTCCCGCTCCCGGGAATTCAACACCCGGTACCAGTCGATCAGCACCCCGATGCGCTGCTGGAAGACGTAGGTATGGAAACGGTCGTTGCCCGCCGTCGCCTTGAACCAGATCTCCTGGCCGGCGCGCTGCGACGGCGTGAGGCCCGCGTCCGCGGCGTAATAGCCGGTCTCGCCGTAGGCAGGCGCCGCGGTCTCCTCTGCGGCCGACGCCGGTAGGCCCGCGGCTCCCAGCAACAGACCGACGACGCCGGCGAAGCTTCCCCGATACAATTTGCCGTCCATGATTCCCTCCTGGACAAAGTGGGTGGTCCGTTACCCGATCACTCGTATGGCTTCCCCATGGTCCCAAACCACCCTCGGTAGCCGTCTTTACCCATCACCCAACAAAACGCGAGGTGTGTGCACGACCTCTGCCGAGAGCACCGCTCCTCGTGAATCGATGGCTCACTCCCCTTGCCCAATCCGGCTGCACAGCTCCTCGAGCTTCTCCTTATTCATCCGGATTAATTTTCGTGCTTCCGATAGCAGATTTTGCAAGTTGCCATCCGTCGCATCATCCAGGTCATCGGATGCGATGTTCAGGCTAGTCTGAAGACGGATGAAGTCATCCCCGAGGATCTGTTGGAGCTGGTAATTCGCCGCGTCTGCGACGCCGTCGAAGACGCAGCTCAGGATGGGCAACATCCACCCTGCCCTGCCCCAGTCCCGTGCCTCGGCGTAATGAATGGGTCGGGTCAACTGCCCGGTGCCGATGGACACCACCAGAAAATCACGTTCCTCGGGGAAGACCTTTTTCGCCTCCGCGTACGCCGACACCGCCGGGTTGTTGATGAACACACCACCGTCGACCAGCACCTTCGTTTCCGCGCCGCACGGCGTCAGCGCAGGCTCGAAATAGGACGGAGCCGCCGACGTCGCCCGAGCCGCATGGCGCATCTCGACGGTCTCCCACGGCTCTCGCCAGCTCTTGAAAAAGTGCGGCTCGCGGCGTTCGATGTCGTAGCTGGAGATCAACACCCGGGTCAATGCTGCACCTAACGGTTCGCTTCCGAAGTATTCTGCGAGCACGTTCTCGAGCCCTTTTTCGGAGTACCTCTCATCCGTCACCCCACCCACGGAGGAGACCCCTTTCCACAGGGAGCGGGCGAAGATCTCCTTACCCCGTTTCTGGTACAGCTTGACGAGGTCGGCGGCGCCGTAGGCAGGAGTTCCTGTCCCGTCATCCTTGCTCAGGCCGAGGGCCAAGATGCCGCCGGTGGAGGTCCCGGCGATCAGGTCGAAGATCTGCGCCACCCGCTTGCCGGTACGCTTTTCGACCTCCGCCAACACCAGCGCCGGAATGATGCCGCGGATGCCTCCCCCATCGATGGCCAGGACGTGCTTCATTGGGCCTCCGCGTCCCGTGGATGATGTCGTCCCTGCATCATCGTCCTCCTGCCTCCTCCAGGCGGTGACCGCGCTCCTGCATCCCGCTAATGAAGCGCACTTTAGCATAAAGACAGTAGGAAAAACTGTCTTTAACTGTTCACTTTTGATCCACCGTTCTCGCTCGCCCTTGGGTCGTGGCCCGAACGGTACTGCACGAGCGGGGGAGTGGCGCCGGCCCCCGGCGGCCCCATTGAATCACCGGCGCCGGCCGTTCACACCGTGGAGTGGCGAACGGCTCAGACGGCGGTCCGAGACCCGGTCTCGTCCACCTGCGCATCGGCCCGCTGGACCAGCCGTTCCAGGCCGGCGTCTTCGAGCACCTGCTCTACCAACCGCCAGATGGGCTCCGGCCGATCGAGCTGCAGGGCCGCCTCGGCCAAGGCCTCCATCTGCGCAAAGGTCACGCTGCGGATCGCCCATTTGACCCGCGGCAGGGCCGCGGCATTGATGCTCAGGCTGTTGAACCCCATGCCCAACAGGAGCAGGGCGCAGCCGGGATCGCCCGCCATCTCACCGCACACGGCGACCGGCTTCCCCGCCCGCCGACACGCCTCCACCACCTGCCGCAAGGCACGCAGCACCGCGGGGTGGAGCGGGTCCAGCCGCTCGGAGACCTGCGGGTTGCCGCGGTCGATCGCCAGCAGGTACTGGGCGAGGTCGTTGGTGCCGACGGAGAGGAAGTCCACCCGCCGGGCCAGCTCCTCCGCCTGGTAGACCGCGGAGGGGACCTCCACCATGATCCCGACCGGCGGCAGGGAGCAGGCCACGCCCTCCCAGAGGAGCTGACGGTGGGCCTGGTGGATCAACGCGACGGCCTGCTCCACCTCGGCGACGCCCATCACCATGGGCAGGAGGAGCCGCAGGTTTCCCAGCCCCACGTTCGCCCGCAGCGCCGCACGGAGCTGGGTGAGGAAGATCTCCGGGTGGTCCAGGGTGAGGCGAATACCACGCCATCCCAGGGCGGGGTTGCGCTCCACGATGGGCAAGTACGGCAGCGGCTTGTCGCCACCGACGTCCAGGGTGCGCAGGTTCACCGGCAGGGGCGCGGCCGTCTCCAGCACCTGGCGGTAGACCCCCGTCTGCTCCTGCTCGGTGGGGAATCGGTCGTCGAGCATGAACGGCAGCTCGGACCGGAACAGGCCGATGCCGGCCGAGCCGGCGGCGACCGTCAAGGAGGTGTCTGCCACGAGACCGGCGTTGGTGTACAGGGACACCTCGACGCCGTCGTAGGTGGTCGACGGCAGATCGCGCAGGGTGCTCAGGTGCTCCGCGAGGACCCGCTCCTCGCGGATGAGGCGCTCGATCTCGGCGCGCAGCGGGGCGCTGGGCGAGACATAGACCGCGCCGCGGTTGCCGTTGGCGACGACCTCCTGGCCGTCCCATTGCTCCAGGCGCGGCGCCACCACCCCCATCACCGCCGGAATGCCGAGGGCACGCGCGAAGATCGCCGCGTGGGACAGGGACGAGCCCTCGGCGGAGACGATGGCGCGCAGCCGGTCCCGGGGGACGAGCCCCAGGTCGATGGTGCTGAGCTGCCGGCCGATCAGGATCGTGTCCGCCGGATAATCGCGTCGGGTGCCGGAGGTCCCCTGCAAGTGCTCGAGGATGCGGTTGCCGAGCTGGCGGATGTCCGTACCCCGTTCCCGCAGGTACGGGTCCTGCATCTCATCGAAGCGCCGCGTGTGGCGCTCGATCGTCCGGCGCAGCGCCCCCGGGGCCCAGTTCCCCTGATGGATGGCTTCCACCGTGGTCTCCACGATCTGGGGGCTGTCGAGGATCATGGCGTAGGTGTCGAAGAGCGCCCGGTCCATCGACGATAGGGTCCGATCCAGGTCTTGCCGGAGCCGCCGGACCTCCTCCTGGATGTGCTCGATGGCGTCGCGGAAACTCCGCTCCTCGCGCGCCGGGTCGTCCGCCGGCCGGTCCGGCACCGCACGCAGGTCGGCCGGGGGATAGACCACGACCGCCGTTCCCAGGGCGATCCCGGGGGCGCCCGGTAACCCGTCGAACCGGCCCACCGGCGGGGCGTCCGGCTCGCACAGGGCGCAGATCTCGCCGCTCGCCCTGGCACAGGCGATGGCCCCGCCGAGCTGGGCGGCCAGGGTGGTCAGAAACGCGGCGTCGCCATCGTCGAAGCGCCGCACGTTCCGTTGCCGTACCACCAACACGCCGAGCGCCGCGCCCCGGTGGGTGATGGGTACCCCGAGAAAGCCGTGAAATCGCCCGGCGCCGGCCTGATCGACAAACCCTTTGTCCATTTCCTCCGGGACGTCGTCGAGACTCACGGCGGTGGTGCTCTCGGCCACCATGCCGATGAGCCCCTTGCCGAAGGCGAGCTGGACCTGTCCGACCACGCTCCCGGCCAACCCATCCGTGGCCGCGATCACGTGCCTCCGTCTCTCGTGATCCGAGAGGTAAATGGTGCAAACGTCTGCATGTATTACCTCGCGCGTTCGCTGCACAACGACGCGTAGCACCGTGTCCATGTCCGGCGCGGAGTTCACGTCGCGAACCAGCCGGGTAAGCAGCTCCAGCCTGGAAAGATCACCTAAGCTATCGGCGGGCATCGCGATCTCCTTCGCTGGTCGGTGTGACCGGAGGCATCGGCTCCAAGACCACATTTCTCACCCGAGACCGTCGTGAGGGCGCGCAGCAGATGGGACCGCGCAGCGGATTCGTGGTGAGAAGGGCGAGCATTCTGAACCATACCCATCCTGTATCCCAGCAGCGTCTCGTCAAGGGAGTAATTTCGTGTCGGCCGAAGCGGCTCCTAGAGCTTCACGGCGACCACAACACCGGGGCCGCGACACACACCTCGCCAGGAGGACACCTCGTGCCCCTCGCCCGCATGGCTGCCCGGCATTCCGTTGGTCTGGGCAGGCCGAGAGGATCGCCCCGGAGAACGCGCCGCTTACTAGTCGGAGCTGGAGACCGTGGCGGCGCCCACAGCGTAGATGACGTCCATCACGACCTGGGTCCTCTGGTCCAAGAGCACGACATCCGTACCGACCTTGAGGCGCATGTAGTTCTCTGGGAGCGGGGAGAGCCGGCGCTCGAGGTCGCCGGGCAGCTCGCTGCCCTGGAGTCCGGGCGGTAACTTGCCATTCCGCACGATCTGTTTCTGGAGCCCCGGCGGCAGGCGCTTCTTCTTGGCGAGGCCAGGGGGGAGGCGCTTCTTGCTGCTGTAATAGTCGGAGATGTGCCGGCGGTCCGCGTCGTTGAAGGCGACCTCGATGCGGCTGTGGTCGTCCTGCCACACGACCCTCCCGGAGGTGAGCTGCGGCTGGGTAACAGTGCAGCCCATCGAGATCATGGGTACGAGGAGGGCCATCGCCCAGGGCATGAAGGGTTCGCGCATCGTGTTTCTCCCGAGTCAGCGGCCGCGACACGCACCATGGGTCGTCCGTCCGGTCGCTGCGCAGTGTCTCCGGCTTCGTTTACCTCCTTTTCTATCGTCCGTTTCGTGGCACGGCTTAGACCTCCGCCGGAGGAACGGCGCGGAGCCGTGACACCGCACCGACCCCGGAAATGCGGCGGCGGGCTCACTGCCACCGCACCAGCCCCCCTGCGGCCATGACTCTCTTAGAGCCTGCCGCAGGTCCGTGGTGAATCCTACCGGCAAGGATGCAGGTCTAGCCCGCATTTCTCACCCCGGATTGTCGCGAGACCGTGCACACGCACGTAGATCCTGGCCGGCCCGCGGTAGGAGCCGATTCTATCGGCGACCCCATGTGGCAGGTCGCCGAAGGGATTCGGCTCCTACCCCGGACGAGGACCCGGCCAGGAGATCCGGGGGTTGTGCGGTCGCAGCAGATTCGTGGTGAGATATGCGGGCTAGCGGCGCATCCCTGCAACGTCCGGTCCGCCATCCCGCTTCTTGACGGTCAGATCCCCGCTCCGGGTCTCGAAGGTCACGGCGCCTGTTTCGTAACCCAATTGCATGATCTTCAATTGGGAAAAGCCCGGGGCGGTTGAACCTGACGACCAAGCTCAGGCGATCCGGCAACCAGTTCCATGCCGTGCAAGCGAGAAGGCACGAGCCCCCGACCCCAGGAAACGAACCTGTCGCCGGGTCATTGGAGCGCCTCGTTAGCCAGGATTCCGCATCAAACACACTACATCTCAGCGAAATCATGAAGACCGGACACAATTGCTAGTCTGTGGGGTGTACGTCGCTACCCGATGACATTCCAGAATTTCTGTTTTACGCTATTGTCGATCGTCCATCGATAGAAATTTTTCTCTAGTCGGCTTCATTCTGATCGTCAGCTCTAATTTTTCTCTAAGAATTGACGCTAAACGCTCAATTGACGAAATAATCATTTCTAATTCAGTTCTTTTATCAAGTGCCATACGATGTATGTCGCACGCGATAGCCTTTTCCGACAGCTCTAGATCCTGCGTTATGAGTAGCTCAAGCCAGAGTCTGTGGAAATCTTCATATTCATGTGGTGGTACGAGATTCGAAGCTTCATGTCGCAAGCCAACGAGCTTCTCTTCCGCCGTTTGGACATGCGCGTAACATTCGTCACATGCCAGCAGTCGACCACTAGTTCGAGAAGCATCCTCACACTCACCGGTCTTACGCTGAATTTCGCTATCGAGATTGGCAGATTGTTCATCGATCCGTTCGAAATTGTCCCTGTACTCTTTGTCTTCTGATCGTCCTGCGTCAGCTTTGGTCACTTGTGGTCCGGCCACAACAGGACTACTGCTTTCCTTTTCTATAGAGTTATCAACAGGATCCTCCGACGCTTGGACTATTATAGGAACAAAAACGGCGCACCAGATAAGGAATCGAAAAAGAGCCTTTGTTGTCGTTGCGTGAAATCTTGGCATGGCAGAACTCCTTTACCAGGCTATTGACGTGCTCCAGATCGGAATCAGATCGACGACCAAGGCAGGGAACAATAATCGCAGTTCCTATCACCCTCGTGTTCTACACTAACTTGGAATTAGACTATAAGAAAAACTCACGATCTCGTGATTGGGTTCAACTCTTACCATTGCGAAAAAGGATGCAACATGATCGGCTGTTCCAATCTGTGCGGTGCCCATTCATCCCCTCCCCGGTTCGATCGTGGCTCAAGGTGCACGGCGCAAGGGGCATCGTCAAGGCTGCCATTTTAAGAGCAACGTTGTGTGTCAGGTGGGCGAACGCCGGTGGGCGCTGCAGCGAGGACTGTTGGTGTAGGTACTCGGGAATGGTGCGGGATCCGTTCCCCCCTCTCCCTGTCCCTCTCCCACGGGCTGATCGTTACCCATATCTCCGGTCGCTGGGGACCGTGGGATCGTGGGCGTTGGGGCCGAAGGCGCGCCAGGCCAGGGTGAGGTCGTCGAGGCGTTGCAGGCCGCGCCACAGGGTCTGGGCGCCCGGTTCGCCGTCGCCCTTGCGACCCAGGAAACCGCCGAGGCCAGCGACCAGGCGCACGGCGGTGCGCAAGGGTGGAGGCGGTCCTTGGGCCGCCGTTGCGTCGCGGTGGACGAAGGCGACCAGCGCCTGCCACTGGGCCTCCTCGAAATAGGCCGTGCAGGGCACCTCCGGGTGAGCCCGCCCGAGGTGGGTGAGATGCAGGATCCGCCACGCCACCACCAGGTCGATGGCCAGGCAGGCGGTGAGCCGCTGGGCGGTGCCGAGCTGGCGTTCTTCGATGCGGCAGCCGCTCTTGAGGGTGCGGTGGTAGACCTCGATCCCCCAGCGCCGCGTGTACCAGGAAAGCTTCTCGCAGGCGCCCGCAAAGGACGTCACGGGCAGCGTCGTGAGCAACAGCCAGTCCAGGGCGGCGGTCCCGTCGGCCGGGGCGTCGAGCTCGCGGGCGGCGATCGCCCACAGCGCCAGCGGGGGCGCCCGAGCGCCTCGGCGCCTGGAGGCTCACCGGCGCGTAGCGGATCGCCAGCCGGGCCTGCCGGGCCGCACGCTTTCCTTGGCGGGGCACGGACAACTCCTGGGTCCCCGCCACCGGCAGACTCGCCAAGGGCTCCCGTAACGGCGCCAGCGTGGGCACCGTCGCCCGGTTGTGGCGGGCGCGGATCAACAGCGCCGGGCCGTCTTTTTGGCCCAGCGCCTGGGCAAACAGCGCATAGAGGTCGGCCTCGGCATCGGCCACGGCGACCCAGTCACGGCGGGGGCCTGGGTCTTCGCCCGGCTGA
>DASWHD010000126.1:0-3035 GCA_036393335.1 bacterium | reverse complement strand
GCGACCCCGATCTTTCGGAGCGGTACAAGGCGGAGCTGGCCGCCCTCTTCGAAGCCAAGCGATGATCCTCGCCGACACCGGCTTCTGGCTCGCCCTGGCCAACCGTGGCGACCGCCACCACGCTGCGGCGAAGGAGGCACTCGGCCGTCTCGACGCACCGCTGATCACCACGTGGCCGGTGATGACGGAGACCTGCCACCTCCTGCTCAGCCATCTCGGGACGGCTGCCCAGACGGCGTTCATGCGCAGCTTCCAGGGCGGGGCGTTTGAGGCATTCTCGCTGCGTGAGAGCGATGCCGGGCGTATCGTCGCACTCATGGAAAGCTATGCCGACCTGCCCATGGATCTCGCGGACGCCTCCCTGGTCGTACTCGCCGAGCACCTCGGCCATGGTCGCATCCTCTCCACGGACCGGCGGGACTTCCACACCGATCGCTGGAAGGCGCACGCGCCCTTCGAGAACCTCCTGCTCTCGGATTGATGGACGCTCACGAGCCTCCCACCACCCTCTACACCGCCGGCCATGGGGATCGGTCGCTGGCGGAGCTGGTCGAGCTGCTGCGGGAGGCGGGGGTGGAGCGGGTGGTGGACGTGCGCAGCCATCCGTCGTCGCGGCGCCATCCGCAGTTCGGCAAGACGGCCCTGGGGATGGGGCTGCGGGAGGCGGGGATCGGCTATCTCTGGGCCGGGGAGGTGTTGGGCGGCCTGCGCAAGGAGCGCGGCCGGTCGCGCCACACGGCCCTGACCAGCGCCGGGTTCCGCGCCTACGCCGACCACATGGCCACGCCCGAATTCCGGGCGGCGGTGGACCACCTGCTGGGCCAGGCGCGGCCGGCGCGCCTCGCCCTGCTGTGCGCCGAGCGGCGGCCGTGGGAGTGCCACCGGTGGTTCCTGGCGGACGCCCTGGTGGTGGCCGGGGCGCGGGTGGAACACTTGATGGAGGTCGGCCAGCGTCGGGTCCACCGCCTGAACCCCCTGGCGCGGCTGGAGGACGGGATTCTGGTCTACGACCGCGGCACCACCGCCGAGCTCGATCTAGCCCTGCCTATCTCACCCTGAATCTCCTGCGACCACGCGACCGACCGCATCTCCCCGCCGTCCTTGATTGGGACCGCGAACCGCGCCTGTGGCGCGGCAGGCCCTCTCGGGCCTGGGTCGCCGAAGGGATTCGGCTCCTACCGTGGGATGGGGCCGCGGCGCTGTTCCGAAACCAGGGTAGGAGCCGGTTGCACCGGCGATTCCGCGCCACCGGCGCGGCCGGCCCGCAGGGCCGGGATCGCCGCAGGGATTCGGCCCCGGCCGGGATCGCCGATACCCCTGGGCCACCAACATGCGTGGCCGCTTGCGCGCCCTCGCGGCGACTCCTGGGGAGGCATGCGGGCTAGCACTCTGCTGAGAAGCTCCCATACTGGAGAGGAGCGGCGGGAACGCCGCAGCCGTTTTCGTAAACCATTACGAGGTCAGTGAAAAATGAACACCGTGCGTACCGTTGTCCTGATGGCCGTGCTCACCGCGGTCCTGGTGTGGGCCGGCGACGCCCTCGGCGGCCGGAGCGGGGCGATGTTCGCCCTGGTCTTCGCCGGGGTGATCAACCTCGGCTCCTACTGGTTCTCGGACAAGATCGTGATCCGCATGTACCGCGGCCAGGAGGTGACGAGCGGCCCGCTCTACGACGTGGTGCGGGAGCTGTGCACCCGCGGCCAGCTCCCCATGCCCAAGGTCTACATCCTGCCCCAACCGACCCCCAACGCCTTCGCCACCGGCCGCTCCCCGAGCCACGCGGCGGTGGCCGCCACCGAGGGGATCGTGCGCATGCTCTCCCGCGAGGAGCTGCTCGGGGTGATGGCCCACGAGATGAGCCACGTGAAGAACCGCGACATCCTCATCGGCTCCATCGCCGCCACCATCGCCGGGGCGATCTCCTACCTCGCCCACATGGCGCAATGGGCCGCCCTGTTCGGTGGCGTCGGGCGCAGTGACGGCGAGCGGGGCAATCCGTTCGCCCTGATCGTGATGATGATCGTCGCGCCCCTGGCCGCGATGCTGGTACAGATGGCGATCTCCCGCTCCCGCGAGTACCAGGCCGACGCCTCCGGCGCCGCCCTGTGCGGCAACCCGCTGTACCTCGCCTCGGCGCTGGCCAAGCTGGAGGGGGCGAACCGCCGCTACCCCATGCAGGGTGTCAATGAGGCGACCGCCCACATGTTCATCGTCAACCCGCTGAGCGGCGGCGGGATGCGCGCCCTGTTCTCCACCCACCCGCCGATGGAGGAGCGGATCCGGCGGCTGGAGCAGATGGCCCACGGTGGCGGGCGGTAATGGCGCTACGCCACGTCCCGGGTCGGACCGCACGTCGCAGTCGCCGGATCGCCGGCTTCGCAGCGGTCATCCTGCTCCTGATCGGTGCCCTGCCGGCGACCGCCGGCCAGGGCACGACCTGGTCCGCGGTGAGCGACCCGGCCACAGCCGCACTCCGGGGCCGGGCAGCCGATCTCCACAAAGGAGTCTTCCTGGTGGCGAACCGCGACCTGGCGGACCCCAACTTCCGCGCGGCGGTGATCCTGATCGTCGACCACGGCGCCGACGGCACCCGCGGCCTGGTCGTCAACCGGCCCACCGACATCCCGTTCGCCGAGGCGTTGCCGGAAGTGGAGGCCTTGCAGAAGCTCAAGGACACCGTCTACGTCGGTGGGCCTGTGGCGCGCTACCTGGTGAGCCTCCTGGTGCGCGCCGATCGGCCGCCCGCGGACACGGTCCAGGTGTTCGACTCGGTCTATTTCAGCCACAAGCTCTCTGCTCTCCTCCACCTGCTGGAGGGGACACGCACCGGCGTCACCCTGCGCGCCTACGTCGGCCACGCCGGCTGGGCGCCGGGACAGCTCGCCGTGGAGCTGGATCGGGGCGACTGGCACATCACCGGCGCCGATGCCGCCGCGATCTTCGACAGCGTCGCGGAGCAAGTGTGGCCGACCCTCATCGACCGTCTCGAGCCGCGCGTGCTGCAGGCGCGGCGACCGACACGACTCGCCGCGGCG
>DASWHD010000125.1:0-1953 GCA_036393335.1 bacterium | reverse complement strand
TGGTCATGGCGACGGTTACCTTCTTCAACTCGGTCTTCTTCACCAGCTACATGGTCTGGGTGATGCCCTTCGTGCCGCTGGCGTGCCTGGAGGCTTTTCCCCGGGCTTTCGTGGCGGGCGATTCTCCCGGCGGGCCTCCTCACGGGGATAGAGCCTAAGGAACTGAGCAACATGCGAGCAGCCTATTACGAGGCCTTTCAACAGCCGCTTTCGCTGCAGGACCTGCCGGAGCCCGCGCCTGCCGACCACGGCGCGGTCATCCGGGTTGGAGCCAGCGGGCTATGCCGCAGCGACTGGCACGGCTGGATGGGGCACGACCCGGACATCACGCCGCCCCACGTCCCCGGCCACGAGTTCGCCGGGGTGATCGCCGCGCTGGGCAAGTACGTGCGCGGCTGGCAGGTGGGCGAGCGGGTGACCTCGCCCTTCGTGTGCGCCTGCGGCACATGCGCCCAGTGCCTGTCCGGAAACCACCAGGTGTGCGAGCGCCAGACCCAGCCCGGTTTCACCCATTTCGGGTCGTTCGCCGAATACGTGGCCGTCGACCACGCCGAGGTCAATCTGGTGCGCCTGCCGGAGGCGCTGGACGACGTCACCGCCGCCAGCCTGGGATGCCGCTTCGCCACCTCGTTCCGGGCGGTGGTGGACCAGGCGCGGGTCCGCCCGGGCGAGTGGGTGGCGGTGCACGGGTGCGGCGGGGTGGGCCTGTCGGCGGTGATGATCGCCCAGGCGGTCGGCGCCAAGGTGGTGGGGGTAGACATCGCCGATGACAAGCTGGCCCTGGCCCGATCGGTCGGGGCGGCCGCGGTGGTGAACGCGGCTGAGGTACAGGACGTCGTGGCAGCGGTGGTGGACATCACCGGCGGGGGCGCGCACGTTTCCATCGATGCCCTGGGCAGCCCGCAGACCTGCTTCAATTCGGTCGCTAACCTGCGGCGGCGCGGCCGGCAAGTGCAGGTCGGCCTCATGACCGGCGACCATCGCAACGCCGCCGTCCCGATGAACCTGGTGATCGCCCGCGAGCTGGAGCTGCTCGGCAGCCACGGCATGCAGGCCTATCGCTACCCCGCGCTGTTGGCGATGATCGGCGCCGGTCGACTCCGCCCGGATCTGCTGGTCGGCAAGCGCATCAGCCTGGAGGAATCGCTCACGGCGCTGGTGGAGATGGACAGCTTCCGCGAAACCGGCGTCACGGTGATCGATCGATTCTGATATCCGCCGAGGCCGAACGTTCTCCTACGAAGTCGCGGCCGTAGGAATCCACCCCTGCAGGTTGGCTAGCACGATCTGGGACAGACAGGCGAGGTGATCCGGCCGGACGTTGAGGGCCGGGATGTAGGCAAAGGGCTCGCCTCCCGCCTGCAGGAAAGCCTCCCGGGCTTCGCGATCAAGCTCGTCCAAGGTCTCCAGGCAATCGGCGGAGAAGCCGGGCGCGAGCACCTGCACGCGGCGCACGCCGGCCCGGGCCCACTCCATCAGCAGCTCATCCGTGTAGGGAGTCAGCCAGCGCACCGGGCCCAGCCGGGACTGGAAGGAGATCCCCCATTCCGCATCGGATAGCTCCAGCCGCTCGGCGATGTGCCGTGCGGTGATCCGGCACTGGTCGGGGTACGGATCGCCGGACCGCACGTAGCCCTCCGGAATCCCGTGGAACGAGATCAGCAGCCGGTCCGGGCGGCCGGAGGTTTCCCAGTGCTCCTGCACCGAGAGCGCCACCGCGGCCGGGTGCGCAAGACGATGCCGTGCAGGATCGGCAGCCACAGCCAGCGCGGCAGCTCGACGATGCGCGGGTCCCCCAGGAACTCCGCCAGGTACCGGCGCAGAGCGGCCGGGGTCGGGGCCTCGGGCGAGCCCACGTTGGCCAGCAGGATGCCGATGGATGGGGTGGGAGGCGGGGCGTCGATGGAGGAATCCAGGCGCGTGCCTCGGGAGGAGTGGTCACTCGGTGGTCGA
>DASWHD010000124.1:0-6127 GCA_036393335.1 bacterium | reverse complement strand
GCCCGGCCAGGTGGTGAACCAATCCTCCAGCTCTTCCGCAGTTGGCAAGCGGTCCTGAAGGTGGCGCCAGCTTGCGAGCAATGGCCGCTTGCTCGTCGGGTTGACCGGCATGACCGGCCGACCGGCCTCGATGTGCTCGATCGCGGCGGCATGGCATGGATTCGGCGCGGGCTCTCGTCCGATCGCGGCGGAGGTGATATCCTCGCGTCGCGCCTGCCCAGACGCGGCTTTTCGGCCCGCTCCCCCTTCGCTCGGGGGGCGGGCTTTTTGGTGTGCGGCCATGGCTCACGACTCCTCGCCGTTCGAGGAGGCGATGCGGGCGGAGGCGAGCGTGGAGGCGATCCACTCGGCCACTTCGTGCGAGCTCCAGGCGACCGCGCGGCTGCCGATGCGCACAGGCGCCGGGAATGTCCCCTCCTCAACCCGTTTATAAATGGTTGACCGACCCAGCGCCGTGCGCCGCTTGACCTCGGGTAGACGAAGGAAAAGTAGCGGCTCGCGTTCGTTCATTGTGCACTCCACGGAAGTTTTTGGATGCGCAATGCTCGGCTATCGCAGGTAGCTAAAGCAACCGCCGAAATACATTGAGATAGAGATTATCGCGCACTATTTGCTATCTCTTTCGATCTACGTTTAGGCGTTCCTTCGCGGTATAGCTCGGCTCACCCCCCTGTTATGCGCGCACTATTTGCTATTTCTTCAGAGCTACGTTTAGGCGTTCCTTCGCGGTCGAGCGGATCGACGGAAGGTATCCGCGGCAGCCGTGGCCATCGCCCACCGCGCTCATTACAAGAGGCGGGGGGGTACGTTGGCGGGGGGGCGGTGCTCCCGCCCTCTCGCGTCAGGCGGCGGCGGTAGCCTTACCGCTAGCGCCGGCCTTGAGCTGGTCGAGATAGTTCGCCCACTCCTGCATCATCTTGCGCCGCTCGGGCAGGTGCTCGGCGTAGTTGTAGGCGGCGCGCACGCCGTTACGCTCGGCGTGAGCGAGTTGTCGCTCGATCGCGTCGCGGTGCCATCCCTGCTCGTTCAAGAGGGTGGAGGCGATCGATCGGAAGCCGTGGCCGGTCATCTCGTCTTTCCCGTAGCCCAGTCTTCGCAGGGCGCCGTTGACGGTGTTCTCGCTCATGGGCCGGGAGCTTGAGCGCACGCTGGGGAAGACGTAGGGGCCGGAGCCGGTGAGGGGGTGCAGCTCGGCGAGGATGCCTTTGGCCTGCCGGGCCAGCGGGACGAGGTGCGTCTCGCGTGCCTTCATCCGGACGGCGGGGATGCGCCACTCGCCGGCGGGGAGGTTGATCTCCGCCCAGAAGGCGCGGCGCAGCTCGCCGGGGCGCACGAAGAGCAGCGGGGCCAGCCGGAGGGCACACTTCGTGACGAGATAACCATCGTAGCCGTCGATCGCGCGCAGCAGCGCACCGAGGGCCGCCGGGTCGGTGATCGAGGGGTGATGGGAAGGGATCGCCGGGGGAAGCGCTCCCCGCAGGTCCTGGGAGGGGTCGCGCTCTGCCCGGCCGGTGGCGATGGCGTAGCGGAAGACTTGGCCGCAATCGCTCCGCGCGCGGTGCGCCGTCTCCACGGCGCCTCGATCCTCGATCCGCCGCAAGACGGCCAGCAGCTCGGGCGGGGTGATCTCGGCCACGGGCCGGCTCCCGATCCACGGGAAGAGGTCCCGCTCGAAGCGCCGCAGGATGCGGCTGGCGTGGCTTTCCACCCAGCTTCCGGAGTAGCGGGCGAACCACTCCCGCGCCACCACCTCGAAACTGTTGGCCGCGCGCTCGGCATAGGTGCGCGCTGCGGCCTGCTTGAGGGCCTGGCGGTGGGCACTGGGGTCGATCCCGGTGGCCAGCAGCTCTCTCGCCTCCTCCCGCTTCTCGCGGGCCTGCTTCAGGCTCACGGCGGGGTAAATCCCCAACGACAGGAGTTTTTCCCGTCCGCCCCTCGGGAAGCGGTACTTGAGCCGCCAGCGCTTGCTCCCGCTGGGCGGGATCTCCAGATAGAGCCCGTGGCCATCCCATAGGCGCCGCCGCTTGGGGCCGGGCTGGGCGTTGCGAACCTGAGTGTCGGTGAGGGCCATGGGGGGGGCTCCTTATCAGGGACACGCTGGGGGTGCCGAAACCTCACAGAGGGTAATGACCACCCAACCGTACCCCCATTGTCCCAGGATAGCAACGGACACAAGCGGACGAGGTGGGACGCTCCGGACATGAAAAAGCCCGCTGTGACACGGGCTTACGGATGCTACGGGACGTTGTGGGAAGTGGGGTTGGTGGAGGTGGCGGGAATCGAACCCGCGTCCGAGAACCGTCCGCGTCTAAGGCACTCCATGCGTAGTCTGTGTTTGGTGTCGCCGGCGCGGTCCCCACAGACAGGGGTGCGTGGCCTTTGTCTCCTCGATCTTTCGTCCCTACCGGAGACCTCTCGGGACGGCAGCCTGCGGTTTCTGACGCCCGTCATCCGTGCCGTGGGCGCCGCGGATGGGGGCGAGCAGCTTTACGCTGCTAGGGCTAACTCAGGTTCGTGAGTTATTTTTTTCCGGCTGTTTTACGAGGCCGCCGGACCTCGGCATGCGCCTCAGGCTTGTGATCCCCGTCGAATCCAGTTCACCCCCTTGTGGAGCAGGTTTGGTTGATACGCCCGGTGCCGCGGGGTATTGGCACCGGCACGGATCCCGTTACAAGCTCAATCTAGGCTCGCCCCATGTTTACCGCAACCGGAGGATCGCCATGCCCTACGTTCAGCTACGGGTCGCTGGCCCGTTGAGTCGCGAGCAGAAGGAGACCATCGCCAAGGAGTTCACCGCCACCCTGGAGCGGGTGGCCGGGAAGCCGCCGGCGGCCACCTACGTGGTGATCGAGGAGGTGCCGCGGCAGAACTGGGCGAAGGGCGGGCAGCTCCTCGAATAGCTCCCTTTCTCGGCGGCTCATCGGCAGCCGACGGTTTCTGCCGGCGGCTCGTCAGAGATCTTCGCGCGCCGCGTCCGCGGCGTTTGCCGTCCCGCCTTTTCCCAGATCGGTGACGATCTCCCGGATACCGAGCTGGCGGGTAAGCTCCTCGAGGAGGGGGACCAGTTGCTGGAGGAGGTCGTCTGCGGTCGGGTGGATCCGGGCCGGGGCGCTGCGTTGGGAGCGAGTTCTGGGTTCGTGGGGCACGGCGGTCGGCGCGCATACGCCGTCGCCGACTTGGTTCCCGCCGGTGCTCCTGGCGGTGGCGAGGCGGCGGTCTGCCAGGGCGATAAGCTCTTCCAACGTCGTCCCCGGGTCGTCAAACAGGGTGGCGAGGCCGACGCTGGCGGTGGCGTGCAACACCTGCCCGTCGCCCGCCATCGTCAGCCCGGCGATCCCGGAGTGGATCCGTTCGGCCATCACGATGGCATCGAGCTTGCCGGTGCGGGGGGCGAGGATCACGAACTCCTCGCCGCCCATGCGCGCGATGGTCTCTTCCGCACGTACCCCCCCGATGAGCCAGGTGGCGATTCCCGCGAGGACCTCGTCGGCCACCTCCGTGCCGTGCTCGTCGCCGATGGTCTTCAGACCGTCGATGGTGATCAGCACCAAGGAGAGGGGTGTCCCGTGGCGATGGGCGAGGGACAGCTCCTGGTTCGCCCGCTCGAAGAAGGCCCGGCGGTTACACACCTGGGTCACAGGGTCGATAACGGTTTGCTCGCTCAGGCTGCTGTGGGCCTCTGCCAGCTCCCGGAGGGCGGTCGCCAGGCGGCGGTGGAGCTCGACCCGTGCGACCACCTCTGCGGCGCCCACCGGCTTGACGAGGAAGTCGTTGGCGCCCTCCTCCAGCGCCCGGCGGCGCGCGTCGGCCTGCCCTGCGTCGGTGAGGACGATCACCGGCAGACCGCGCAGGCGCGGGGAGTCGCTGGTGCGGATCCGGGCCAGCAGGGCGTGGCCGTCGAGGAGCGGCATGGCGAGCTCGGTGACCACCACGTCGATCTCCGGCAGGGCGTTGAGCGCCTCCCAGCCCTCCTCGCCGTCGTTCGCGGTGGCGATGTCGAGGTCGCGGTACAGGGCCCGCGTCAGTGCCCGGCGCAGGGCGGCGGAGTGTTCGACGAGGAGGAGCATGATCCGGTCACGCGGCGAGGGCACGCGCCTTCGTGAAGGCTTGACGAGCCATGGGGTGGGTCGCGGACGCATCGCCGAACGCGGGGCGGTGGGCCTGGCCGGCGGACCTCGTTGAGCCCTGGGATCGGGGGTGACGTGACGGCCGCGTCCTCACCGGCTTCACTGCTCGACCTCCAGGGCGAGCTGGAGGAGGTGGCGGCCGGTGGTGAAGGTACGGGCCTGGGGCGGAGTGACGGGATCGATCTCGACCGCCACCTGGGGCATCGCCAGGCGATAGAGGCGGGCGTCCGGGGAGAGGCTCTTCAGGTGGCGCCCGGCCACCATGTTGGCCACCTCGGCGCAGGCGTCGAGGACCAGCTCCTCATCCGGCGTGCCCTCGCCGAGGAAATCGCCCGCCAGGCGCAGCGCGAGGTCGGCCGGAAGGTAGAGGTGTACCGTGGCGCTGTGTGGTCCCTGGTAGCGAATGCGCCCGTGAATGACCTGGCCGGTGAGGGGTGAGGAGCCGGCGACCGGGTAGATCGACACGAACAGCATGTTCTCGAACACCTCGGTGGCGGCGTGCACGACGACATCGAAGAGCTGATCGGGGATGACTTCCATGGCGGCTCGTGCGTGGTTCCGGAGGAGTGTCTGCGCAGGGCTCAAAAACCCATGGGGTCGGCGGCGCGCGTCGTGACCGCCATCTGCACGTAGGGGGCGATGACCGGCGCCAGCTCTTCGGGCCGGAACGGCTTCTGAATGAAGCCGACGACGCCCAGCTCCAGCATCCGATCGATCACCTCATGGCTGCCCTCGGTGGAGATCACCACACATGGGATGTCGCGCAGGTGCGTGTGTCGCTTCATCGCCTCGATGAGCTCGATCCCGCCCATCTCGGGCATGTTGATGTCGGTGACCACCAGGCTCGGGGTGATCTGCTGGAGCTGTTCCAGGGCCTCGCGGCCGTTGCGGGCCTCGAGGAAGGTGTGGATCACGAAGCCCGCCTGGTTGATGGTGCGCTTCACCACCTTGCGGACGGTGGCCGAGTCGTCGACGATCAGGACGCTGGTGTGCATAGGGACTCCGGTGCCGCGTCATGCGGCGAAGGTTTCGCCCAGCAATTGGTCGAGCTCGCCGAGCCGCTCGGCGAGGCCGATTGCGATAGCACAAATGTGGTGCTCGGTGATCCCGAGCTGGTCGGCAAGATCGGGACCGACGGTGTAGGCGAGGCCGTCACAGCCACAGCCGATGCCGGCCATCAGACAGAGGGCATCGCAGAACTGGACGATGCGCGGCGCGGTGGGATCGGCGGCATGCTCCGGGTCGTGGTGGTAGCGGATCGCATCGACCAGGGGCTGCGGGAACGCCCACGCTTCGGCGAGCCAGGCGCCCACCTCGGCGTGGTCGACACCCAGGATGCGGCTCTCCGCCTCCACGAAGGTGACGCCTTCGGACACGAGGTGGGCGAGCCCCGACGCCTCGGAGGCGACCCACTCGTCGAGGGCGATCTTGCCAAGGTCCTGCAGGAGGCAGGCGGAGTACAGCAGCCCAGGGTTAGGGGGGGTTATGTAGCGAACCAGGAGCTCGCTGGTCACGCCGGCGGCCATCCCGTGGCGGAACAGGGCGCCGTGGTCGAGGAGGTAGCCGCGCTCGCCGCCCTGGAGGGTGTCACCGGCGCAGGCGCCCAACACCAGCTTGGTGAGGGTGCGCCGGCCGAGGAGGGCGATGGCACGGTCGACCGAATCGACGGCGGTGCGCAGGCCGTAGAGGGCGGAATTGGCGACTCTGAGCACCCGTGCGTGGAGTGCCACGTCGTGGCGCACGAGGGCCGCCAGCTCCTCCGTCGCCACGTGCTCGTCATCGACTGCCGACAGGATGCGCACCGCCACCTGGGGTAGGGGCTTGATGGTCTCGAAGATGGGCAGCAGCTCTTCGCGCGTCATCGTCACAACTCCTTCCGTCCCCGCCCGGGAGAGGTGACCCACACCCGTCCGGTATCGATCTCCAGCGCCATGGTGCGACTCACGCTCTCGCCCACGTCCTCGCCGGCGATGGTCATGCCATTCTTCCACAGCAACCGG
>DASWHD010000123.1:0-56072 GCA_036393335.1 bacterium | reverse complement strand
AGGCGAGGAGCCTGCCATCCACGGGGGGTGAAGCCACCCGGACATGTGCCGGGTGGCGAGGGGGGCGCGTGGCGTCCCCCTCCATATCAGGAGCCGCCGATGGTTGAGTGGGCCGACCTGCAATGCCCGTACTGCGGCGAGGGGTTCGAGACCGCGGTGGACGTGAGCGCCGGCAGCCATGACACCATCGAGGACTGCCCGGTGTGCTGCCACCCCATCGAGCTGCGCGTGGAGATCGACCGCGACGGCGAGCTTGCGGGCATCGAGGCGCGCCGCGACGATGAGTGACGCCGCCGGCTACCGTCCGATCGCCTGTACCCTCCACGACCGCCTGGAGGTCGCCTGCCTGTGCCGTCAGCCCGTGGCGATCACCTGGCGAGACCCGGACGGCCACGGCCACTCCGCCACCGTCGTCTCATTCGACGTGCGCAGCCGCACCGGCGCCGAGTACCTCGTCGTCGATAACGACGGAGAGACACTAGAGATCCGCCTCGACCGGCTGGTGCGCTTCGACAATTTGCCATTCGCAGGCGATGGCGCTGAGGAGTGAGTCAGCGGCTCCGAGGTTCCTCTAAGGAAGGCAGGAAACCAGGAGTGTCTGAGGGCGGGGCACGGACTCGGCGATGGCCGGCGGCCGCTCAGAATATCTGGAATTCGCCGAACCGGCGTTCGAGGGTGAACGGCCGGATGCCAGGGCGGTAGAGTGTGACTCGGACAAGCTGCTCGAAGAGATCGCAGCCATGGCGGTGAATGTCGTCGTCCATGTAGTAGTCCACCGACATAACGAGCTTGGTGTCCCCTGGGTAGATCTCCTCCCTATGGTTGATGGAACTCACCCGAAAGAAGGCGACGTCGCGGGTACTCCGATCGCGAACGTAGAGGGATTGGTCCTGTGCGCGGTGCACCACTCGGGCGGGCATCTCGAGGTCAATGTGGTAGCGACCGAGCGGCTCGGTGCCGAGGTTTCTAAGTGTGACCTGAAGCCGGTAGTCATGCCGCTTAGACTCGATACTTTCCTTCGCGTAGGAGAGCTCGACCTCGGCGGACAAATCTGTAGGCTGCGGCTCCGCGCTCCCTTCGATTTCCGCGAGTGCAGAAGCCTCTGCCTGAGCCTTCCACTCGCGAAGCATCTCGACGGGATAGCGGCTCGCATCATTATCGATCAGCTTCGCGCAGTTCTGGCAGAGCCAGATCCCGTTCTCCGGCGATTGGCGCTGCCCCGGGATAAGCGAGGCATCGTAGCGAGGCCCACCAGAGGCCGCAGCCGTGATATGCGCTCCGACGCCGATGTTCACTATACGGTGCGACTCGATCCTAGGCCCGGTCGTTAGCTTGCGGCAGGAAGGATTGGAGCACCTGACACCCACGCGCTTGGCCAAGGTGTCGACTGTCTGCTTCGAGAAGTCGTCGCGTGCCATGCTCGTCCCCCGCGATCTAACGCCAGCCATGACCCGCCCGATAACCGTTAACCGCGTCTGCCTTGCGTTATTGCGTTATCGATCGCGAAGCAGCGCTTCGAGCTGAGGCACCAAGGGCGGAAGGTCTTCGCGGATGGTGTGCCAGATGATGGTGGGGTCTACACCAAAGTATTCGTGGACGACGATGTTTCGCAGGTCACGCATCTCGTTCCACGGGAGGTCGGGATGCTTGGAGACAACCTCGTCGGGGACGTGGCGCGCGGCCTCACCGATGACCGTGAGATTGCGGAGGACTGCATCCACCATCCACGCATCCGCCGCGAACGCGCCGACGTCGAGATCGGCCGTGTGAGACAGGATCTTATTGGTCGCGTCCAGGATGTCCTGGATGCGCATAGCCCACTCTCTACGCGGCACGGACGAGCTGCCTCAGGACGTGGTCGCGCATCGCGGGCCGCAGGGCGGCCTCGGTGACGAGATCGACCGGCGCGCCCAGGATCTCCGTCAGTCTCCGGCGGACGCGAGCGAAGTGGAACAGGCCCACTGGACGATCGAAGGTCACCAGGAGGTCGACATCGCTGTCGGGTGACGCCTGGTCCTGCGCGACGGAGCCAAAGAGCGCGAGGGATTTCACTCCGAGCGCGGTCAGCTCGGTACGATGGCCTGCGAGTCGATCAAGGACCTCTTGGCGCTGCATCCCGTGCTCCTCGGGCCGGCTACCTTTTTTCGGAGAATGCCGGCGTCCTTTCCCGAAAAGCCTACCTCTCACTGGAGCCGCGCACCAAGCTCCGGTTGGACAACCGGGGATGGAGTTCAACGGATACGCGCGTCATTCGCGTGCATCGCTGTCCCTCATCCGCGTTCATTCGCGGTCCATCCGTGCCGGGAACATCCGCCTCGTGGCGTGTTTATTCCTCGTGCCGTCCTCGACTCCTGCATTCCTACCCTTCCTGCCTTCCTTAGATGGACTCAGCAGACGGGTGCTTCGCTTCCCATCGAGTGGCCCGAGGTATTACACTTTCTACAATGTAATACCACAGGGGAGCCGCCATGAGCACCACCCTCACCAGCAAGGGCCAAGTCACCATCCCGAAGCGAATCCGCGACACCCTGGGGCTGGGCCCCGGCAGCCAGGTGGACTTCGATGTGGACGAGCAGGGGCGCATCATCATCCGCAAGGCGACCGGCAAGGCCGTGCAACGCGCGCGTGGTAAAGACCGGTTCGACCGTGTGCGTGGACGGGCGTCCGTGAAGTGGACCACCGATGAGTTGATGCGTCTCCTGCGCGGAGACGAGTGAGTGGTCATCGTCGACACCAACATCCTGGTGGATGTGCTGGAGGACGATCCCAAGTGGGCGGACTGGTCGGTCGGTCAGATGCGCGAGCTGGCCAAGATCGATGAGCTGGCCATCAACCCGATCATTTACGCCGAGCTGTCCCTCACCTTCGAGGCCGTCGAAGACCTGGACGCCGTGGTGGCCGAGTTGGACCTCAAGTTCCTGGAGGTGCCGCGTCCCGCCCTGTTCCTGGCGGGTAAGGCGTTCGCCCGCTATCGCGGGCAGGGCAGGGTCAAGGCCAATGTATTGGCGGATTTCTTGATCGGCGCCCACGCGGCCGTCACGGGCTGCCGGATCCTGACGCGCGATACCCGGAGATACCTGGGCTACTTCCCCACCGTCGATTTGATCGCACCAGGCAGGACGGAGACCACGTAGCGGGCCAGCATATCGCCACAACCGCTTCTGCGTTCCTACCCTTCCTGCCTTCCTAAGAGGGGCGCGCCAGCCGGCCGTTCCGCCTCCTGCCAGAGGCGGTCGCCGGAGCGGCGCCAGAGGGCGGCCAGCAGGGAGCCGATCAGGGAGTGGCAGAGGGAGGAGATGGCGGAGGGGATGGCGACCATGGGGTCGGGGAAATTCTGGCGCGCCAGGACCACGCCGAGGCCGGAGTTCTGCATGCCCACCTCGATGGAGAGGGTGCGCGCCGCAAGCACGCCGCGGCCCTGGAGGCGGGTGATGAGATAGCCGAGGGCGAAGCCGCCGGCGTGGAGGGTGAAGACCGCGAGGATCAGGGGCGGGCCGGCCGCGAGGATGGGCTCGCGCCCGGCACCGATGATCGAGGCCACGATCAGGGTGATCATCACCACCGCCACCAGGGGCGCCACCGGCAGGATGCGCTGGGTGAGGCGTGGGGCGAAACGGTTGAGGAGGACCCCGGCGGCGATCGGCAGGATCACCACCTGCACGGTGCTGACGAACAGGCCGAGGGCATTCACCTCCACCCGGCTTCCCACCAGCAGGGTGGTGAGGGTCGGGGTCATGACGGCCGCGAGCAGAGTGGAACAGGCGGTCATGGTGACCGACAGGGCCACGTCGGCCCGCGCCAGGAAGGCGATGACGTTGGAGGCGGTGCCGCCGGGGCAGCAGGCGACCAGGATCAGCCCCACGGCGAAGGTCGTGGGCAGGCCATAGACGTATCCCAGCCCCCAGCCCAGGGCCGGCATCACCGTGTACTGGAGGGTGATGCCGAGGAGCACCAGCAGGGGATGGCGCACCACCGCACGGAAGTCCTCGGGCCGCAGGGTCACTCCCATGCCGAGCATGATCACCCCCAGTCCCACGGTGATCAGGGTGCCGCGAAACCAGGTGAACAGGGGCGGGTGGAGCAGCGCCGCGATGGAGGCGAGGAGGACCCATAGGGGGAAGGCCGCCGTCAGGCGAGCAAACAAGCGTTGCATGACTCGGCCATTTGACCATGCCCCCCCTCCCGCCGGGAGGGGGTCGGGGGGAGGGCGCTCGGCTCCAACAACACGCCGGGCACACCTCCGAGTTCATCGGCCAGGCCCACCGCCCCCACCCCGGCCCTCCCCCGGAGGGGGAGGGTGATCCGCAGCGTTACCAGGACTTGCGACCCTCACCGGTGCGCCTCAACATCGCCTCGCCCCGGGTTGGGGATTGAGGGATGGGGATGCAGGACTGGATGCCGGCCCTGCGGGCCGGCCCGATTGATTCGTCTATTTCCTTCTCCCCATCCCGCATCCCCCACCCTCCATCCCCCAATGGACCAGGCCATCGCCGACTTCCTCGCCTACCTGGTCCGCGAGCGCGGCGCCTCGCGGCACACGGTGCGGGCCTACGGGACCGACCTGCGGCAGTTCTTGGGCTACCTCCAGCGGGTGAGCGGCGCGATCGACGGGGGCACCGCGGCGGCGGTCGACCACCGCACCGTGCGCCGTTTCCTGGCGGAGCTAGCAGGCGACGGCGTCGGTGCCAACTCCCGCGCCCGCAAGCTCGCCACCCTGCGCTCCCTATTCCGCTTCCTGGTCCGAGAGGGGCGGGTCGAAACCAATCCGGCGCGGCTGGTGGCGACGCCGCGGGTGGCGGAGCACCTGCCGCGGGTCCTGACCATCGACGAGGTCCTGCGCCTCCTCGCCGTGCCCAGCCCCGATACCCCCACCGGCCGTCGCGACCGCGCCCTGCTGGAGACCTTCTACGGCTGCGGCCTGCGCATCGCCGAGATCAGCGGCCTCAACGAGGGCGACGTGGAGGCCGACGCCACCCTCCTGCGGGTGCGGGGCAAGGGCAACAAGGAGCGCATCGTCCCCATCGTCCACCGGGCGCGCCTCACCCTGATCGCCTACCTGGCCGACCCCGACCGTCCCCGCCCGGAGCCGGATGGCGCCGGCCACCCGTTGTTCCTCGCCGCCGGCGGCGACCGCCTCACCCCGCGCCGATTACACGACGTGGTCAAGGGATTGCTGCGCGCCGCCGGCCTCCCCTCCGCCACCTCGGCCCACGCCCTGCGCCACACCTACGCCACCCACCTGTTAGAAGGCGGGGCGGACCTGCGCTCCATCCAGGAGCTCCTCGGCCACGCCTCCCTGTCCACCACCCAGCGCTACACCCACGTGGACCTGCAGAAGATGCTCGACGCCTACGACCGCGCCCACCCGCGGGCGAAATAGCGCTGCACCACCCATCTCCCAAACGCCGGTGGCTGGAGACCGCATCCCCCACCGATCACCGTCCAGAGCGGTTCCCCATGAAGCACCACCCATCCGCTGGTCTGGGGCGACATCCCGGAACAGGTCGGCAGGGGCCGCGCCGACCCGCCCGCGAAATCGATAGCGCTAGCCCGCATTTCTCACCAGGGATCGTGGCGAGAAATGCGGGCTAGGCGACAACCTCGGCCGCGAGGTCCTGCAAGAGGTCGCTGCGGCGGCTGAGTACCGCGTCGCGCACCGTCGGATAGGGGACGCCGACTGCTTGGAAGAGGCCCTGTAGGTCGAGACCGAGGGCGTGGAGGGCGGCGGCGAGGTGTTCCAGGCGCGCGGGCAGCCCCGCGAGGAAGCGGCGCCGCTCCTCCTCCGGCAGCCCCGCCAGCTCCTGGCGCAGGCGGCCGAGACCGAAGGCGACGTGGTCGACCTCATCGGCCAGGGGGATGCGTAGGGACTCGCGGGTGCCGGGATCGGCCACCGGGACAATCTCCTGTACCGCCTCACCGCCCAGGGCCTCCACCCCGAGGTAGAGGTCGGCGAGGAAGTCGCGCCACGAGAGGTCCCGGAAGTGGGCGCGGATCGCCTCCTCCGCGGCGGCGCCGACCAGCGGCGCCGGGTCGGTGCCGAGCTCCGCCATCCAGGCGTGCTGGATGGCCACGTGGCGCCGCTCCTCTCCCACTTGCTTGGCGAGGGCAAGCTTAGCCTCCTCGTCCGGGGCGCCGGCGATGCGTGCGGCGCACACCTCCAGGATCAGGCGGTCGACCTGGGTGTAGAGGGCGAGCAGCCGGCCCATGGCAGTGCGGTACTCCGCGGTCTCGGTTGAGTGATGGGTGTTCATGGCACGATCCTCCTTGGGGTGGGGACGCCCGAGCTGGTGTAGGGGCGTCGGAACTTGCTGCGACTGGCGGCGCGCATCGCCGGGGAGCGCAGCAGGCGCCACAGGGGGCCGGCGACCCCGAGGGCACGAAACAGGCGCTGGCTGGCCGGCAGCAGAGGCGGCACCAGGCCGGGTAGCACCCAATTGCCCGCCTCTACCGCCTGCCGGCGCAGGTAGGGTGGGACAAAGTCGGCCACCGCCGGCTCGACATAGAACGTCGGGGTGAGGCCCGCGGCATCCGCCGGCAGGCGGCCGGCGGCGGCCAGCTCGCGGGTGATCGGGGTGCCGGGATAGAGGCGCACCCCGACCATGGCGACCACGGCGGTCGGCCGCATCGCCCGCAGGGCGGTGCAGGTGGCGCGCACGCTCGCCTCGCTCTCTCCGGGCGCGCCGAAGATCACCGTGTGGCAGACCCGCAGGCCGGCCTCCAGGCAGTGGCCATTGGCGGCGTGGACGGCCGCGGCGTCGAACGACTTGCCGAGGCGGCCGAGCTGGCCGTCGTCCACCGCGTCACTGCCCAGCTCGACGCCCTCGCAACCGGCCCGAGCCATGAGCCGCGCCTGCTCGCGGCCGAGGGCCACCGGCGTCGCGTAACAGCTCCACCGCAGCCGCAGGCCGCGGCGGACGACCTCCTCGCAGATCCCCTCCAAATGGCCGGGCGGGCTGTTGAGGATGGCGTCGACGAAGAACAGGGGGTGGGGGCCGAAGTCGCGCAGCAGCTCGGCGATCTCGTCCACCACGTCAACCGCCGGCCGCGGCCGGAAGCGGTTGCCCTCCAGCAGGGGGTAGGTGCAGTACTCGCAGCGGAAGACGCAGCCGCGCTTGGTCTGGAGGTTGCCCATGCCGCCGCGCCGCACGTAGCGCCGGTAGTCGAACCGGCCGCGGGCCGGCCGCGGCCCCTGCCACCAGGCGCGTGGGCGAGGCAGGTCGGAGGCTGGTTGCAGGGAGTGGCCGACGCCCGGCGCCACCACCCCGGGGATGGCGGCGGGGTCGTTCCCCGCCTCCAGGGCCGCCAGGAGGGCCACGAAGGTCGCCTCCCCCTCGCCGACGATCCCCCAGTCACCCCCCAGGGCTTGCAGGTAGGCGTGGGGCAGGATGGAGAAGGCGGAGCCCCCCAGGACCACCGGGGCGGCGGTGGCGGCGCGGAGGGTCGCCACCACCCGCCGGTGGTGCCCCAGGTAGTCGACGGTCAGCGGGTACGCGGCATTGTCCACGTTGCGGATCGACATCCCCACCACCTCCGGGGCGAACGCCGCCACCTGCCTGGCCAGGTCGCGGAAGGGGCGGCGGCCGAAGCACAGGTCGGCGACCGCCACCTCATGGCCCGCCGCGCTGGCGGCGGCGGCCACGTAGGCGAGACCCAGGGGGAAGATCGGGTCCGGGATCCGCTCGCGGTTGGCCGAGACTAGGAGAACGCGCATCGTCGCGGTCCTCTACGGCGCCGCACCCACCACCAGCTCACCGACCATCCCGTGGTCACGGTGGCTCTTGAAGAACAGCAGCTTCTTGGTACAGGCGAAGGGGAAGTTGCCGGTGGCCGACGGGGTAAAGCGGACTACCGCCTCCTTGCCTCCCCCCACGTCGACGGCGAGATGAAGCCCCGCCTCGGCCGCGTCCAGGGTCAGGTTGTGCGGGGTGAGCCGGTCGTCGTTGATCAGGGTCAGCTCCACCGGCTGGCCGACCACCACCGCGATGGTGGCGGGGCGGAAGGCGTAGTCGCCGAGGTGTACGGTGCGCCGCTGCACCTCTGCCCCCGACACCGGTCCCGCGGCCACCAAGAGGATTGCCACCACCGACGAGATCAGACGCGGCACCATCGAGATTCCCCCACCGCTGTACCCACAGTGAGCACGACCCGCACTATAGCTTAATTTTGAGGGCGTTGGTCACCTTCTGATGGTTGCCAGCCCGCATTTCTCACACCGTTTTGTCGCGAGGCGGTGCGCGGGTGCGGAGATGCAAGGCGCGCGCCGCTCCGCGCGCGCAGGCCGTGGACAGTACGTCGAGCACTCGGAGCCAGCGCAACGCCGCAGATGCACGGCCTCGCGCCGCTGCAGGAAGGGTGTGAGAAATGCGGGTTAGGGGTGGCCGGTAACAATTGCGTGCCGGGATGGGCGGATCGTTCTGCTCCTGTTAGTCTCTCTCGCCCGAACAATCAGCGTCGGGGCACCGGGCAGCGGGAGGAGCGGCCATGCGCATGGAGGAGCTAGTCCCCACGGGGATCTTCTTGACCCGCGGTGTCGGGGTACACCGCCACCGGCTGAACGCCTTCGAACTCGCCCTGCGGGACGGGGGCATCGAGCGGATGAACCTGGTCTCCGTGTCGAGCATCCTGCCCCCCGGGTGCAAGATCCTGTCGCGCGCAGAAGGGGTGAAGCACCTCCACGACGGGCAGATCGCCTTCTGCGTCCTGGCGCGCCAGGAGTCCAACGAGCCGGGCCGGCTCATGGCCGCCTCGATCGGCGTGGCGATCCCGAGGGATCGTAGCCGCTACGGCTACCTCTCCGAGCACCACAGCTTCGGCGAGAAGGCGGTGGTGGCGGGCGAGTACGCGGAGGACCTGGCCGCCACCATGCTAGCGACCACCCTGGGCGTGGAGTTCGATCCAGACCGCGACTACGACGAGCGGCGCGAGATCTACCGCATCTCCGGGGCCATGGTGGGCAGCCGCCACATCGTCCAGTCGGCCCGCGGCCACAAAGACGGCTTGTGGACCTGCTGCGTCGCCGCCGGCGTCTTCATCTTCTGACGGCCGGCGGTGGCGACCTTCCTGGGCAGTGGTGCGGCCTCGCGGTTATATGCTCGACCCGGCCACAGGCCGGCGCGGGTGACACCGCGGGTTACGGAGCCGGGCTTGATCCGTTCACGAGACCGGGTAGAGTCCAGCCCGGTCGGTTCGATCCTCGGCCGGCGCGGGTCCGAGGCGCGGCGCCGGGCGCAGCGCGACAGCAGACCCATACGGGCACCGGAGCCACCATGAGCGCCACACCCACGACTCAGAACATGGCCGTGTACTGCGATTTCGAGAACGTCGCCCTCGGGGTGCGGGACGCCAAGTACGCCGCATTCGATATCCAGAAGGTGCTGGAGCGCCTCCTGCTCAAGGGCCACATCGTGGTCAAGAAGGCGTACTGCGACTGGCAGCGATACAAGGAGTTCAAGGCGGTCATGCACGAGGCCACCTTTGAACTGATCGAGATCCCCCACGTGCGCCAGTCGGGCAAGAACTCGGCGGACATCCGCATGGTGGTGGACGCCCTGGACCTCTGCTACACCAAGGCGCACGTTGACACCTTCGTGATCATCAGCGGGGACTCGGACTTCTCCGCCCTGGTGAGCAAGCTGCGGGAGAACAACAAGGTGGTGATCGGGGTTGGGGTGAAGAACTCCACCTCCGACCTGCTCATCTCCAACTGCGATGAATTCATCTACTACGACGATCTGGTGCGCGAGGCCGAGCAGCAGCGCAAGGTGAAACGCAAGGCCGCCGCCAAGCCGGCGCGCGCGAAGGCAGTGCCGATCGAGGAGCAGAAGAAACAGGAAGCGCTGGACCTCGTCCTGGAGACGGTGAAGGACCTGTTCGAGGAGCGCGGCGGGGAGGAGAAGGTGTGGGGGTCGATGGTCAAACAAACGCTGAAACGGCGGAAGCCCGGCTTCAACGAGAGCTATCACGGCTTTCGCACCTTCGGGAAGCTCCTCGAAGAGGCGCAGGCGCGCAACCTGCTGGCGCTGGAGTGGGACGAGAAGTCGGGCGGCTACATCATCAAGAGCTTCGTCCTGGAGGAGTAGGGGATACGGGGCGATGGTGACCGTGGAACCGATCGACGTGGTGCGCAGGCGGCGCGTCGTCACGGCGACGGAGTCATACATCGCTCGCGCCGGGAAGCTGCTCGGGCGCTCGTTCGCGGCGATCCCGGTCCTCTTCGACCTCGCCGGCCGGGCCGCCGGGATGTATCGCGTGAACCAGGGCGGACGGGTGATTCGCTACAACCCGTACCTCTTCGCCAAGGCGTTCGCCGACCACCTGGCGACCACCGTGCCCCACGAAGTCGCGCACTACATCACGGACATGGTGCACGGGTGGCGCAACGTCCGCCCCCACGGTGCGGAGTGGCAGGCGCTGATGGTGGCGTTCGGCGCCGAGCCCAGCCGCACCTGTGCCTACGACCTGGCCGGCGTTCCGCTCCGCACCCAGCGCCGCCACGCGTACCGGTGCGGCTGCACCACCCATCACCTCACCAGTCGCCGCCACAATCAGGTGCGGCGGGGGGCGATGCGCTACTACTGTCGCCACTGCGGCGAGCAGCTCATCCCGGCGGACGGCCAGGCCCCGTGACCCGCGTGCGAATGGCACACCGCATCGCGGGCACCGTGGTTCGTACCCGTCACATCGTCCAGTCGGCCCGCGGTAGGAGCCGAATCCCTTCGGCGATCCTGGCCCGCAGGGCCTGTTGCACGGATCGCCGGTGAAACCGGCTCCTACCCCTGGCGAGGACTCGGACGAGGACCCGGCCAGGAGATGCGGGCGGTTGCGCGGGCGCAGCAGATTCATGGTGAGAAATGCGGCTTAGACCGTATGACTCCCCCTTCACCCGCCGCGTCCTCGCCGCCGCCGTCCTGTGACGGACGAGTGGTCGCTGTGCTGCGTCACGGCTCGACGACCACCTCCGCCAGCGGCACCTCCCACGCGTCGGTCTGGTAGCCCTGCCGGTACTCCTCGTCGCCGTCGCGGCAGGTCCAGCGGACCATGGCCAAGACCCGGATCTCGCGGATCCGGCTCAGCCGCTTCGACCACGGATCGCAGGCGTTCCGGGAGAGGCGGGCAATGGGGTGGCCCTGGTGGGTGAGGAGGATGTGCCCGTTGCGTTGCTGCGCCGCCAGGCGGTCGCCGGTGGTGCAGCGGCTCAGGGCGGCGTGGATAGGGGCGTGGGGGGAGTGACGGCCCGCGTAGCCGAGGTCGATGTCCTTGGGGCCGAGGAGGGCGTACTCGCGCCGCAGGAGGCCCTGTCGCTCGGAAAGGGTCATCCGCGTTCCATCCCCCTGTGCTGCCACCGCCGGGCGTTGTAGGAGGTATTCGCCACCCATGTCTTCCGGGTAGCGGTTGCCGCTGCTGGTGCACCGAAACAGGCACAGGGTCTCCCGGGCGCGGGTCACGGCGACGTAGTAGAGGCGGCGCTCCTCCTCGGCCCGGCCACCCGACCGGGTGCGGCCCCAGCCGCCGTCGGGGAGGAAGACGTGGTCAAACTCCATCCCCTTGGCCGAGTGGATCGTGCTGAGAAAGACCCCCTCGCCGAGGAGTGGGGTGTGGCGTTGCTCCGCGAGGCAGTCGCACACGTGCTCCTCGATGAAGCGTGCCGGCTGCGGGGTGTCGCCGGTCGCCTCGTGCCAGCCCCGGAGGATCTGGCGCAGGTTGCGCCACCACGGGTTGTCGCCCGGGGTCCGGCTTTGCTCCTCTAACCACGCAAGGAGCCGGTGGGCCGTGCACAGCTCACCGTCGAGGGCGCGCAGGTGGTCGAGGAGGCGGCGGTGCTCGCGCACCCGGAAGGGTGGCGGCTGCTGGTCGCGCGGCACGGCGAGGCAGACCGGGATGGCGTCGGCCTCGCAGAGGGCGCGGATCGGGTTGAGGACCGTCCACTCGCGGGCGAGCACGGCGCAGTGGTCCCAGCGAAAGCCCGGATCGAGCTGGCGCAGGCGCTGTACTTCCGCCACCAAGGCCACCGCCTGCCGGTACCCGTCCGCCGCCTCCACCACCTGCACGCGGCCCTGGCCGAGGGGGTCGAGGCGCTGCCAGCGGCCGCCCGGGTCCAGGTCGCGCCTGCCGCGATTGATGCGGATGGGGTAGCCGCCCTTCATGCGATCGCGGTTGTGGGCGACCAGGTCGTTGGCCGCCGCGATGATGTGAGAGGTGGAGCGGTAGTTCTCCACCAGGTAGCGGGTCTCGGCCTGGTAGTCCTCGGCGCAGCGGCGGATGAAGGCGACGTTGGCACCGCGGAACTGGTAGATGTTCTGGTCGTCGTCGCCCACCGCCAGGATGGTGAGGCTGCGGTCCTTGTCTTTCAGGGCGCGCCCGGCGATGGCGGAGACCATGTCGTACTGCACCTGGTCGATGTCCTGGTACTCGTCCACCAGGATGTGACGGAAGCCGGCGAGCAGCCGGTCGCGCAGGTCGTCCTCCTCCAGGCCGGGGAGATCGCTTCCGTCCTGGAGCAGGTCCACTGCTTCCCGGAGGATGGCGTCGAAGTCCGGTTCGCCGTCCGCGCCGCGCCCCTCGACCAGGGTCGTCGCCGAGTGGCCCGTGAGGCGCATGGCCAGGCCGTGGTAAGTCTGCACCGTCACGCCTGCGGCGTCGGCTCCGACGAGTTGCCACAGGCGGCGGCGGAGCTGGTCGGCAGCATGGCGGTTGAAGCACACCACGAGGATGGCCGTGGGCGGGACCCGTACCACCCGCAGGAGGTAGGCGCAGCGGTGCACCACCACCCGCGTCTTGCCGGAACCGGGACCGGCGAGCACCAGGAGGTTGTGCGCCTCGTCGGCGGCGACGATCGCCTGCTGCTCGGGGTTCGCCAGGTCGTCGACGATGCGCCGGAAGGACGCCTCGCTGGTGGCCCAGCGCAGCATCGTCTCCCGGCTCGGAAACCACCGGCGGATGAACTCGGCCTTGTCGAGCCGGAAGTAGTCCACCACCAGACGCAGGGCCTGACCGATCTTCTCCAGGCCATGGCGGGCGTACTCATTCATCACGTGGACCTGGAACACCCGTTCGCCGTAGTGGTGGGCGAGGGGCTGGAAGTCGGCGCCGGTGTAGCGCCGCCCCTTGGATTCCGGGAGGACGCGGATGGTCATGGCCGAGCGGAACACCGCCAGCCCCTGCTGTAGGGTGATGACACGCTGCTCGTGGAGGAACATCAGGGCCCGGTCCATGGCCGCCAGGGGATCGCGGATCTGGGGGCCGAGGACCATGTCGCCGCGAATCGCGTCCACCACCTCCTCGGCGGTGAAGGCCACCAGCAGCTCGGCGCTCGGGCGGGCGTCGGGGGGGATCTTGGCGACGATCACGTTCAGGGCGATGTGGGCCAGGGCGCGGCGCCGCTCGGCGGTCTCCCGCAGGGCGCCCCAGCTCCGCTGCACCTTGACGACGAAGCGGTCCTGGCCGTGGTACTGGAAGTCGATGCTGCCGCGGTCGCCGGCGAGGCCGCGCCCGTCCTGGGAGAGGCTGTGCAGGAGGTTGCGCAGGCTCTCCGGGTGGCTGTCGTGGCCGTGGTCCAACAGCCGCTGGTTGAGGCGGCGCAGGGAGAGACTCTGCCACTCGCCGCTGTCCGCGTCCGGCGCCTCCTCCGGCAACAGCTCCAGCATGGCCTGGTCCAGACGCACCACCCGTTCCAGGGTGTCCGCGGAGCCGTGCTTCACCTTGTGGCGGACGTAGGCGGTGAGGGTTGTCTCCAGGGAGATCAGCCCCTGCTCCGCTATGGCGTGGAGCGTGCGTAGCACCCGCTGGGTCTCGGTCTCGTCGTCGCGATCGCCGCTCGCCGGGTCGGAGCTGAAGCCCGTGTGCTGGGCGAGGTCATCGGCGCTCAAGCCCCGGTCGCGATCCGCGTTCATCAGGGCCGACAGGATGAGGAGCCACCGCTGTTGCTGGCGGGCCGAGAGGCCGAGGCGGGCGATCTTCTCCTGGGCCTCCGCCAGGTTGTGTACCCGGGGCGTGCCCTGGAACACCTGGGTACGGTTCTGGTTGCGCTCCACGAACCCGGCCCGCTCCAGCCAGGCGATGGCGGTGCGCACCTTGGTGTCGGCCTGCCGGTCGTCGTCATCGAAGGAGGTCTCGACCCGATCCGAGTGCAGCAGCTCGCGGGCGGTGAGGACCACTTCGCCCTGCCGGTTGCGGCGGGCGGCGCGCAGGCCACGCAGGATCTGGGCGATGTCGCGGCGGCTCAGCTCCGATCGGCTGCCGAGGCGAAACTGAGCCTCGATGTCCTGCTCGTCGTACAGCAGTATGCACTCGGCGTCCCGCTGGTCGCGCCCGGCGCGGCCCGCCTCTTGTAGGTAGTTCTCCAGGGAGCCGGGGATGTCCGCGTGGATCACCAGGCGCACATCCTCCTTGTCGATCCCCATGCCGAAGGCGTTGGTGGCGCAGATGACGCGGATCGATCCCTGGAGGAACGCCTCCTGGACTTGGCGCTTGGCCGGTGGTGGCAGCCCGGCGTGGAAGGCTGTGGCGTCCCACCCCTGTCTCTGCAGGTAGTCGGCGAGCGCCTCACTGCCATTACGGGTGGCGCAGTAGACGATCGCGCTGCCCGAGTCGAGCCGCTCCGCGAGCACCTCGTGGACCGCCGGGAACTTCTCGGCCCGGTTGACCGTCTGGACCTCGAAGGCGAGGTTGTCGCGCTCGATCGCCCCGTCGAACACCTGCATCTCGATGCCCAGCTCGCGGCGCATGTGGTCGAGGATCTCGGCCTTGACGTCCTCCTTGGCGGTGGCGGTGAAGCACTGGATAGGCGGGATGGCGCAGCGCTGCTCGGCGGCGAGATCCTGGATGCGGCGGGCGGCATAGAGGTAGTCCGGACGGAAGTCGTGCCCCCACTTGGAGAGGCAGTGGGCCTCGTCGAACACCCAGCAGCCGATCTCACGGTGGCTCACCGCCTCGTTGAATGAGGGGTTGCGGAGCTGCTCCGGCGAGACGTACAGGAGGGCCACGTCGCCGGTGCGAATCCCGTCCAGGACCGCGCCGCGCTCCGGCATGGTGAGCAGGCCGTACAGAGCGGCGGCGTTGGGGGCGCCGGTCTTCTCGCGCAGGTTGTCCACCTGGTCCTTCATCAGGGCCTGGAGCGGGAAGATGACGATGGTGAGCAGGCCACGCCGCTGGTAGCGCACCAGGGCCGGCAACTGGTAGCACAGGGACTTACCACCCCCGGTGGGGAGGATGGCGAGGAGCGACTGGTTGCCCAGGCCGGTGCGCACGATCGCCTCTTGCAGGCTGCCCCCTGCGGCTAGGGCCGGCTGTGCCCGGAACGCGGGAAAGTCGAAGTAGCGCCGGAGTTGGGCGACCGGGTCGTGGGTGGCGCGGCAATAGGCGCACTCCGGGCGATCACACGGCACGTCGCGCAACTGCGTGAGGATCGGCGCCACCGCCGGGAACTGTCGGCGCACCCAGGGCGGCAGCACCGAGTTCCCCCCGGCCACCCCCAGCCACGCCACGCCATAGGCGAGGGCGATGCGCCGGTCCGGGTCCGTCAGGGTGTCCTCCGCTACCCGTGGCAAGGCGCTGGCGCACACCTTGTCGCCGAGCTCTCGTTGCAGGAGGTCGTGGGCCTGCGCCGTGCCCACCGCCGCCGTCCCCAGGGCGTCGAACAGGGCGCTCAGGCCGCGCCCCATGCGGTCGTCGGCCAGACAGTAGCGCAGCAGCGCGACGCGCGCGGGGTTGCGCGCCTGCTGGCCGGCCAGGCTCTCCCATTGGTCGTGAAAGACGGCGCGGGCGAGGCGCGCATCCGCCACCGGGTCGTTGAGCGAGTCGCGCACCAGCTTGTAGTCCTTCACCAGCCGGTGGTACGGGTTCTCCGGAAAGGCGAGGGGCGAGAGGTACAGGGTGTCGATGGCCGCCTTGTCATGGAGCCGCAGCCCCGGGGCGATACCACGCAGCACCACCAGGTCGTGACACAGGAGGTTGTGGCCGAGGACCCGCTCCGCCGGGGCGCAGAAGGCGTCCAGGCCGCGTAGGGCCTCGCCGCGGTCAAAGCGCCCGTGACGCGCAAAGGTGCGGTCACCCAACACGGCACCGACCGCAAAGACCTCCCCCGCCTCGTTGACCTCCAGGTCGACGGCGACGGTGTGGGCGAGAAAGGGTTCGATCGATGCCACCGTGAATCACGTGCCCCCATGGCGCCGCAGGAAACTCCAGCGCAAGCGCCGAGCCCGCGCCCGCAGTTGGCACCGCGAATGCGCGATCCCATTCGCGGTGAAGATCAGGCCGCCTTGCCGAGCGCCATGGCCTCACCGATCTCGCGCAACATGCCGGTCTTGCAGTCGTAGACGAAACCGTAGATGGGGATGGTGCGCGGTACCAGCGGATGGCACCGGATGCGCTGCACGTCCTCGACCACGCTGCCTTCCAGATCATCGAAGGCGAGCCAGTCGATGTAGCGCCCCTCCACGGAGCCAGGACCCTTGCCGGTGTCGTGCCAGCCGGTCTGGTCCACCGTGGCCGGTTCCAGGCTGTGCTTCAGGAGGTCGCGCATGACCTCGTCGGTGAACGTCAGCATGCCGCAATCGGTGTGGTGGATGACGAGCCACTCGCGAGTCCCCAACAGCTTGTAGGAGATCACCAGGGAGCGGATCGCGTCGTCGCTGGCGCGCCCGCCGGCATTGCGGATGACATGGGCGTCGCCCTCTGCCAGGCCGGCGAACTTCGCCGGGTCCAGCCGGGCATCCATGCAGGTGAGGATGGCGAACCGCCGCGCCGGTGGCATGGCGAGGTCTCCCTTGTTTCCGAACTTCGTGACGTAGTCCTGGTTCGCCTTCAGGATCGCTCTCAGAGTCGCGCTCATGGCCCTTTCTCCTGGGATAGGCTCGGATCGCGCGTCGGGTTCGCTACCCAATGTCTGCCTGAGGGGTGGCGCGTTGTCGCCGACAACGGGCCCGGGCGGAAAGCCGTGGCAGTAAATGAGTACAATGTTGAAAAATAGCAGTATTGCCCCACAAAGTCGGAGCGAGTGTCGGGCGCGCGCTCCGCGGCCGCGCCTCGCCGTCGCCGGACGGGCGTCAGAGAGGCGGGCTAGCCCAGCCCGTACAGCTCACCGAACTTCTCGTTCAGATAATCGAGGAGCGGTCCCTCGGAGAGGGGCGCGCCGGTGACCTCGTTGATTAGCTCCTCCTGGGTCAAGCGTGAGCCGTGGCGGTGGACGCGGTCGCGGAGCCAATCGCGCAGGGGCAGGAGGTCGCCGACTGCCACACGCTGGTCGAGGTCGGAGATCTCTCGCCGCACCGTGGCGTACAGTTGCGCGGCGTAGAGGTTGCCCAGGGTGTAGGTCGGGAAGTAGCCGAAGTCGCTGCTCCAGTGGACGTCCTGCAGGCAGCCGTCACGGTCGTTGGGGACGTCGATGCCCAGCCAGGCGCGCATCCGCTCGCGCCACAACTCCGGCAGCTCCGCCACCGGGATCTCCCCGGCGATCAGGCCACGCTCGATCTCCCAGCGCAGGAGGATGTGGAGGTTGTAGTGGACCTCGTCGGCCTCGGTGCGGATCAACCCCGGCGCCACCACGTTCATCGCCTGGTAGGTCTCCTCCGCAACGACGCCGCGGAAGCGATCCGGGAAGGCCTCTCGCAGGTGACCGAGCAGCCATGCGGCGCCGGCGCGGGAGCGCGCCACCTGGTTCTCCCACAGGCGCGACTGGGACTCGTGGATGCCCATGGAGAGGGAGCCCCCCACCGGCTGGTCGGCGAGAGCCGGGTCCAGCCCCTGCTCGTACAGGCCGTGGCCGGTCTCGTGGACGATGGAGCCGATCCCCTCGCGCACGTCGGCCACGTTGTAGCGGGTGGTGAGGCGCACGTCGCCCACCGTGCCGCTGCAGAACGGGTGGACCGTGGTGTCGATGCGCCCGCGCCGGGTGTCGAAGCCCATCGCCTTCACCAGTCCCACCGCGAGGCGCTGCTGCGCCGGCACCGGGAACTCGCCCTGCATGCAGGCGCCGTCGCGGCGCACGTGCGACTCGCGGATGCGCGCCACCAGCGCCGCCAGCCCCTCCCGAAGGGGCGTGAAGAGGCGCTCAAGCGCCGCCTCGGTGAGCCCCGGCTCGTACTCGTCGAGCAGCGCCTCGTAGGGCGAGCCGCCGTCGGCCAGGAGCGCGCCGCGCTCCCGCGCCACCGCCAGCACCCGCTCCAGGTGGCGGGCGAAGGCGGTGAAGTCGTCCGCCTCCCGCGCCGCCTTCCACGCCGCCCACGCCTCCGCGCTCACCCGCGCGGTCTCCCGCGCCAGGGACTCGGGGATGGCCGTACGGCGCCGGTAGTCGCGGCGCATCAGGGCGAGGTTGCGCCGTTCGAGAGGATCCAGCGCCTCGTCCGCGGCGCGGTCGAGCCACCCGCCCAGCTCCGCCCGTGTCGCCTGCCGATGGACGAGGGCGGCGAGGGTCGCGAGCTGGGCCGCCCGCTGGCCCTGGCCCCCGGCCGGCAGATAGGTCGCCTGATCCCAGTGCAGGTGGTCGGTGATGGCCCGCAGCTGGTGGAGGTCGCGGTGGGCGGCGGCGAGGTGGTCGTAGGCACGCATGGGGACGGTTTGGAGAAGGGAGAATAGAGGGAGGATCGTGTGTCAAATCCCTGTGGTCTATTCCTGCCTGCAGAGCAGGCCCTCGCCTTTGGCAGCATCATTTAGCCGATCGTCGTAGGCTACGAACTCTACCTGCAGCCCAGCCGCCACGAGCTCCAGGCAGGCGGCGAGCTGGATTGCATCGGCGGCCCGGAGACGGTGGCGAGAGAGGAGGTCGTGGGTCCGCGCAGCCACCGAACGGTCCACCTCCACCACATGCAGCCCCTCCAGGTCGGCGACGAGGTGACTCAGACAGCGGCGATGCTCCTCGTGCGGAAGTGCCCCACTGTGGAGGCGTCGTGCTAGGGCCGAGGAGACCTCCACCTCGGTGAGACGGCACACTGCCGCCGCACCTGCGGCCAGAAGCCCAGCGACCTGCTCGCTACCGATTTCGGCCACGTACCGCTTGGCGAGGGCGCTCGCGTCGAAGAAGCGGATCAGACCCGATCCTCCCGCCCTTCGACCACCGTGGCAGAGAGGGGTTCCCCTTCCAGGCGCACTGGTACCACCTTGGGTAGCGACTCGCGGGTGGGCAGGGTGACCTTACCGAGGGCGGCCAGCTCCAGCAGCCGCTTTTGCTCCTCCTCCTCACCCGCCGGCAAGCCCCGCAGCTCGGCAATCGGCCGACCCCGCTCCGTGACCACCAGCCGCGCCCCCGCCTTCACCAGGCGCAGGTAGCTTCCTAGCCGCGTCTTCAGCTCCCGAATTCCCACGGTAGTCGCCATGTGGTCAATGTAACCACATTGACCCCCGTGTCAAGGCGTGGCGCGACCCTGCCCCTCTTGGCCACAGAGGACACCGAGAGCACAGAGGGGACGGCCCCTTCGAGCCCCTCTGTGATCTCGGTGGCAAAGACCCCCTTGGCGGTGCGCCGCGCTGTGCTTGGCACCCTATGGGATGGGCCGTGCAGCGTGTCTCGTGTCGGGGCACGGCATGCCATGCCCCTACCGGGTGCTCTCCGTTCTCGGTGTCTCTGTGGTGAAGGCTTGTCCGGGAGTCCCCGGCTACGTGGAAAAGGCCGTATCCAGCTCGGCGAGGTCGTCGGCGGTGAGGGCGAGGCGGGCGGCGGCCGCGCTGTCCACGGCGCTGGCCACCCGGCTGGCACCGGGGATCGGGAGCATCACCGGGGACTTGGCCAAAAGCCAGGCGAGGGCGACCTGGAAAGGTGAGACGCCGTGGCGGCGGGCGACGGTGTTGAGGGTGGGATCATCCGCCGTGCGCCCCTGGCTGCCGTGGCCCCCCACCGGTCCATAGGGGAGAAAGGCGATGCCCTCGCGCCGGCAGTGAGCGAGGACGCCGTCGCGCCACACAGAGCGATGAAACGGGCTGCACCGGTTCTGCACCGAGGCGATGGGGACGATCGCCTGCGCCTCCCGGATCTGTGCGGCCGACACGTTGGACAGCCCCACGCGGCGCACCTTGCCCGCGGCGCGCAACTCCGCCAGGGCCCCCACCGAGTCGGCGAAGGGTACCCGGTCGTCTGGGGCGTGGAGCTGGTAGAGGTCGATGGCCTCCACCCCGAGGGCGTGCAGGGAGGCATCGCACGCCCCCTTCAGGTGGTCGGGGTGACCATTGACGCGCCATGCGCCGCCCGGACGTATGCACGCCCCCTTGGTGGCGACGACGACGGGCCCGCCACGCCACTCGCGCAGCGCCCGGGCGATCAACCGCTCGTTGTGCCCCACGTCCCGGTCATCGAGGCAGTAGGCGTCGGCGGTGTCTACCAGGTTCATGCCCGCCGCGAAGGCGGCGAGGAGCACCCGGATCGCCTCGGCCTCCGGGGGTCGCCCGTGGATCGATAGGGGCATGGCGCCGAGGCCGACCGGGTAGACGGGGGGGCCGCTGGGGCCGAGGGGTCGAGTCTCCATGGTGCGCAGGATACCCTAGGTTCCTGTCCAAGGAACCGCGCTCTGTAGGTCCGCCTCCCGATCCGGACGGTGCGGTGGGCCGAAGCTTCGCCTCCGCTCCACCGCTGCTGTCACCATCATCGTCGCGTAGCAGGCCGCTACGATCGCCGCTGGCCCGGGCGATCCCGAGAACGGCGCCGGTGGTAGGCTTGAGCGCAGGAGCAAACGATGCGCTGGTTTCTTTTGTCGACCTTGTTGCTGGTCATGGCATGCGCCACGCCGCCACCACCCCTGGCGGCCGGGCCGTTTGCCACCCTCGACCACGCCGAGGCCCTGACCGATCAAGGCCGTGGCCAGCGGGTGCGGTGGGGCGGGTCGCTCGTCGCTACCACGCCCGGCGAGGAGGAGACCTGCTTCGAGATCATCGGCCATCCGCTGGATCGCCAGGGGCGACCCTACCAGACCGACACCACCGCGGGCCGTTTCATGGCGTGCACGCTCGGCTTCTTCGATCCGGCGGTTTACCGGTTCGGCCGCGAGGTGACGGTGGTGGGGGTGGTGGAGGAACCGCGCAGTGGCAAGATCGGCGCGTACGCCTACCACTATCCGAAGCTCGGCGCGGAGACCGTCTACCTGTGGCCGGAGCGACCGGACCGATACTGGGATGACTACTACTATCCCGATCCCTTCTGGTACCCGTACTGGCCCCATTACCACCGGCCGTGGTGGTGAGCACGCATGGTCGACCCGGGCTGCCCGCTACGCCAGAAACCGTTGCCAGATAACGAACAGGGTGAATACGACGCCGTAGAGGGTCGCGAGGATGAGCGTCGCGGGTCTCAGGGGCGCGTTATGGTCGGGCGGAACGACCTGTTTGAAGTAGCGAAACGCCATGATTCCGGCCCTCTGATTGCCGGGGAAGATTCCTAGAGGGTTGTTTTGCTTATCGGCGAATCACCGCCATCCACCAATGATGTGCCCCTCAGTGATGTGCCCCTCGCCCCGCCGCGAGCGCGCGGTACTATCACCGCCCATGCAACCCACCACCCACATCGCCCGCCGCATGGCGTCGATCCAGCCGTTCTTCGTGATGGACCTCCTGGCCCGCGCCCGGCAACACGAGGCGCAGGGCCGCTCCATCATCCACATGGAGATCGGCGAACCCGACTTCCCCACCCCCGAGCCAGTGGTGCGCGCCGGCCTCGCGGCCGTGGCCCGTGGCGACCTGCACTATACCCCGGCCCTCGGTCTCCCGGCCCTGCGCGAGGCGATCGCCGCCTTTTACCAGCGGCGCTACGGCGTGGCCGTGCCGGCGGGGCGCATCGTGATCACCCCCGGTGGCTCGGGCGCCCTGCTCCTCGCCCTCGGGGTCCTGGTCGATCCCGGGCAGCGCGTCCTGTTGGCGGAGCCCGGCTACCCGTGCAACCGTCACTTCGTCCGCTTCGTGGAGGGCGAGCCGGTCGCCGTCCCCGTCGGCGTGGCGAGCCGCTACCAGCTCACCTCCGAGCTGGTGGAGCACCACTGGCAGCCGGAGACCGTGGCGGCCCTGGTCGCCTCGCCGGCCAACCCGACGGGCACGGTGGTGGCGCCCGCTGAGCTGGCGGCGATCGTGGCGGCGGTGGAAGGCCGGGACGGCCATCTGATCTGCGACGAGATCTACCACGGCCTGGTGTACGGCGGGGAAGCGGCGACGGCCCTCGCCTCCTCGGACCAGGTCTTCGTGGTCAATTCGTTTTCCAAGTACTTCCACATGACCGGCTGGCGTCTCGGCTGGCTGGTGGTGCCGGAGGGGTACGTCGCGGCGGTCGACCGCCTCGCCCAGAACCTGTTCCTCGCCGCCTCCACCCCGGCGCAACACGCGGCCCTGGCCGCCTTTCAACCCGAGACATTGGCGATCCTCGATGCGCGCCGCGAGGAGCTGCGCCGGCGCCGCGACTTCCTCCTGCCGGCCCTGCGCGACCTGGGCTTTGGGATTCCCGTCACCCCGGATGGCGCGTTTTACCTGTACGCCGACTGCACCGCCCACACCGGCGACTCCTTCGCCTTCGCCGAGCGTCTCTTGGAGGAAGCGGGGGTCGCGGTCACCCCGGGGCGCGACTTCGGCACCCATCAGCCGGAGCGCCACCTGCGCTTCGCCTACACCACCTCCCTGAGCGACCTGGAGGAGGGGGTACGCCGGCTGCGGGCGTTCCTGGCGTAGGCCAGCGGTGCCAAGAAAAAGGGCACCCCGTGCGGGGTGCCCTTTTTCTTGGGCGTCATGCGGGACGCGAGGTCACCGCACCTGGGCCATGGCCATACTGGACAGGGCCGCCGCCGGCTGCGGGCTGCCACCGCCCGGCGCGGAGGGCAGGTGGCCGAGGGAGGAGCCGACCGTCTTGCCGAAGTCCGGGTAGGCGTCGCCGCCATGCTCGGAGAAATCGAGGCCCTCGTACTCCTCCTCGGCGGAGACGCGCAGGCCGACCGTCGCGTTGACAACGCGGAAGAGAGTGTAGGTGACCAGGAAGGTCCAGGCGAAGCAGGCGACGATGCCGAGGGCCTGCACCCCAACGATCTGTGGGTCGAACATCTTCTCCGCGTTGAACAGGCCGGCGGCGAGGGTCCCCCACGCGCCGCACACCCCGTGGACCGAGATCGCGCCGACCGGGTCGTCGATGCCGATGCGGTCGAAGAACAAGACCGCCATCACCACGAGGCCGCCGGCGATCGCGCCGGCGATGATGGCGAAGGTCGGCGTGAGGTTGGCGCAGCCGGCGGTGATCGCCACCAGGCCGGCAAGGGCACCGTTCAGGGTCATGCCCACCTCCGGCTTGCCGAACTTGAGCCATGCCATGAACATCGCCATGATCGCACCGGCGGCGGCGGCGAGATTGGTGTTGACCGCGATCAAAGCGATGTCGGTGATGGCGGCGGTGGTGGAGCCGGGGTTGAACCCAAACCAGCCGAACCACAAGATGAAGACGCCGAGGGCCGCCAGGGGGATGTTGTGACCGGGGATCGCCTTCGGCTTGCCGTCGGCGGTGTACTTACCGAGGCGTGGGCCGAGGACCATCGCACCCGCGAGGGCCGACCAGCCGCCCACCGAGTGGACCACCGTGGAGCCGGCGAAGTCGATGAAGCCGAGGTTCTCCAGCCACCCCTTGCCGTGGTACAGCGATCCCCACGCCCACGAGCCGAACACCGGGTAGACGAGGCCGCAGATGAAGACGGAGTAGATCAGGTAGCCGGTGAACTTGGTGCGCTCTGCCATGGCCCCGGAGACGATGGTGGCTGCGGTGCCGGCGAACACCACCTGGAACATCCAGAAGGCGTACAGCCACGGGTCTTGGTCTTTGGCGAAGTCTGAGAGGAAGAAGCCGTCGGTACCGATGAAGCCCGTAGCATTGGCACCGAACATCAGGCCGAACCCGATCGCCCAGAAGGCGATCGACCCGATGGAAAAGTCCATCATGTTCTTCATCATGATGTTGACCGCCGACTTGGCGCGGGTGAAGCCGGTCTCCACCATGGCGAAACCCGCCTGCATGAAGAAGACGAGGAAGGCACAGACCAAGGTCCACACGTAGTCCGCGTGGGTCTGGACCGTGTCCGCGGTGACGACGTCGTCGGCCCATGCCAGGACCGGCAGGAGTGTGAGTGCGGCGAGCATCACCGCGGCGCGTCTTTTCATGGCGATTCCCCTGTAAGGTGTTCAACAAAAATCATCCCCAGCGTGGGTGGGGGTAACTCCCGGTCGGCCCCGAGAGGCCCCCACCCACCGGAGGGGAAATCGGCATGGCATTAACCAAGCCATCCTGCCGTTTGCAGAGGCCGTGCCACCCGCCCGTTAGGGGGAAAAAAACCGCACAACCCCTTGTGTGATTGAGATTGTCGGCGCACCCCGTCGTCGACCCTGGAATGCCCCCTGCGCAGGTCGTGCCTAGGAAAGAGTCACTGTCTGCCTCGGCCGTGGGCAGGAGTCCGCGATTTGGGCTACGTCAGTGCGTCCGCCAGCAACACCGCGAGGTGCCGCGGGTCACGCCCGGTGAGGTGGCGAATTTGGTGGCGGCACGAGGTGCCGCTCGCCACCACCGGTCGGTCGCCGGGCTGCCCGCGCAGGCGCTCGGCGAGACGTGAGCCGACCTGGACCGAGAGGTCGTAGTGGGCCGTCTGATAGCCGAAGGTCCCCGCCATGCCACAGCAGCCGGCCTCCAGGTCCGTGACGCTCCCGAGGCGCCGCAGCACGGTGAGCGCAGGCTCCACCCCCTCGGTGGCGCGGCTGTGGCAGTGCGGGTGGAGGAGGATCGGCGTGTCGCTCGGCCGGAGGAGAAGGGCGTCCGGCTCGGCCGTCAGCAGCCGGCCGAGAAATCCCTCCAATGAGGTCACCTGAGCGGCGACCAACGCCACGTCCCCGCCCACGAACAACTCCCGGTAGTCGCCGCCGAGCATCGAAGTACAGGACGGCTCCAGACAGACGATCGGCACCCCGTCGCGTGCATGGGGCAAGAGCGCAGTCACGTTGTGCTCCGCGAGGCCGCGCGCCTCGTCCATGAGACCCTGGCTGAACGCCGGCCGGCCACAACACCGGTGGTCGGCCAAGATGACCCGATAGCCCGCGGCCTCCAGCACCGCGACCGCGGCGCGGCCGATCTCCGGCTCGAAGCGCTCCATGAAACAGTCGCTCCATAAGAGCACCGGCCCGCGGACGCCCGTGGGCGCCGCGCCGCGCCGTCGGAACCCGTGGCGGAAGCTATGGCGGCTGACCTGCGGCAGGGGGCGGCGTGGATCGAGCCCCACCCGGGCTGCGATCGCCCGGCCGAAGGCGGTGGCGGAGAGACGGTTGGCGAGGGGAGCCACTGGTGCGAGCCAGCGGCCCAGCCGGTCGGGCCGGGCGAGGAGGCGTAACGCGAGGGGGGTGCCGGACCGTTGATGGCGGTGGTGGAGGGCGGCTGCCTTGAGCAGGGCCATGTCGACTCCGGACGGACACTCCACCGCACACCCCTTGCACGCGAGACAGGTGGCCAGGGCCACGGCCAGGGCATCGTTTTCCAGACCATCGGCGAGGCGGCCCGCGGCGGCGGCGCGGTAGAGGTTGGCGCGGCCGCGGGTCGAGAGGGACTCGTCGCCGGTGGCAATGAAGGTCGGGCACATGGTGCCGGTCGTCTTGAGGCAACCGCCGCAGCCGTTGCACTGCTCGATCGCCGCCAGCCAGTCCCCGTCACGCCGAAACTGCAAAGGCGCCTCGGGTAGGGTCGGGGCGTAGCCCGGGTCGTAGCGCAGCCGTGCGTCCATGAGCGGCGGCGGGTCGCCCGAGATCTTGCCGGGGTTGAGCAGGCCGCGCGGGTCGAACAACGTCTTCACCTCGCGGAAGGCGGCCATCACCTCCGGGCCGTACATGCGTTGCAACCACTCGCTGCGCGCCAGGCCGTCGCCGTGCTCCCCGGAGACCGCCCCACGAAACGTGCCCACTAAGTCGACGATCTCGGCGGCCACCTCGCGCATCATCGCCACGTCGGCCGGCCGGTGCAGGTCGAGCACCGGCCGCAGGTGCAGCAGGCCGACGCCGGCGTGACCGTAGAAGCTCGCCTCCAGTCCGCGCTGAGCGAGGATCTCCCGGACCCCGGCGTAGTAGTCGGCGAGGTGCTCGGGCGGCACCGCCGTGTCCTCGATGAAGGCGACCGGCTTCGCGCCTCCCTTCTTTGACATCAGCAGACCGAGGCCGGCGCGGCGCAGGGCCCAGAGGTTCGCCTGCTCCGTCGCGCCGCGCAGGGGGAGGACACGGCGGCCCGGGAAGGCCTCCTGCACGGCCCCCAGGCGCTCCCGCACCTCCTCCTCACCCGCACCGAAGAACTCGATGCACAGCAGGCTCGCCGGCAGCTCGCCGGCGAGAAAGGACAGCAGTGGCGCGTAGCCCGGCTTGTCCGCCGTCTGATCGAGGAGGATCCGGTCGATGTGCTCCACCGCGGCGGGCCGCAGATCCAGCGCCGCCACCGCGCCGGCCATCGCCTCGACCGGGTCGTCGAAACAGACCACCGCCACGGCCCGGTGCGCTGGACGGGGAACAAGGCGCAGGGTGGCGGAGACGGTGATCGCCAGGGTCCCCTCGCTGCCCACGAGGAGTGGTGTGACCCCGGCCCCGGGCTTCGTGAGCAGGCTGAGCAAGTCATAGCCGGCTACGCGCCGCTGGAGGGTCGGGAAGCGGCGCCGGATCTCCTCCGCGTGGGCGGCCACCGCCGCCGCCACCCCGTCGTCGAAAGGCGAGTGAGCGGCAACGATCTCCTGCCCATCCACGGTGACCGCCGCCAGCGTCACGACATGGTCCGAAGTCTTGCCGTAGAGCAGGGAGTGGGCCCCCGAGGCATTGGTGCCGATCATGCCGCCGAGGGTGCAGCGTGAGGCGGTGGCCGGATCGGGGCCGAACATCAGGCCGTGGGCGGCCACCGCCTGGTTGAGCCGCTCGAGGACCACCCCCGGCTCCACCTCAGCGGTGGCCGCCTGCGGGTCGACCGGGCCGATCGCGGTGAGGTAGCGCGACAGATCGAGTACCACCCCTTCGCCGAGGCAGCCACCGGCCAGACCGGTGCCTGCGCCGCGCGGGTGGACGGAAACGCCGTGTCCGCCGCACACCACCACCGCCCGCGCCAGCGCCGCGCGATTCGCGGGAAAGACCACCGCGAGGGGGGGAATCTCGTAGATCGAGGCGTCGGTGGCGTACAGCCAGCGGGTCGCCGCGTCGTACCGCACGTCGCCCGCCACGGCGCTTTCGAGGTCGCGGATGAAGCGGGGATCCGGCGCGGGCAGGGATGAGCGGCTCACGGCAGGAGGGTAGCCCGACGGTTGGGGTTGGGCGACGGTACGCCGTGCGATCCGACCGCCGCCGAGATCACGTTGGCGAGGTAAAATATTGGTTAGCTCAAACTCCCAGATTTAGGAGGCGTCATGAAGACCTTCTTGGTATTCACGGGGACCGGCCCGATCATGCTGGTGACGAGGCTGTCGGAGATGGACGTCGACGCCGCTCGGAACCACATGGAGAGCAAGGGGATCAAGAAGTACATCGCATACGAGGTGCCGTACAGCCGCGCCGAGGAGCGCTACGGTACCCGCCTCCATGCGGCCGTAGCTCGCCTTGCCCATCCAGAGGACATCCGGGTATTCGACGTCGATGGCCATCACGCCTTCATGAACTTCGACTTCACCGAGATGGGCGAGCCGGTCTACGTGGACGGCAGGCTCGCAGAGGTGATCGGCTGAGCGTTACCTCACGGGGTCGCGAGCCGAGGGGGAGGGTATGGAGGTGCGCCTTAGGTAGCGCGGCGAGCATGTTCGACCGCGCGGTGTGTCGCTATTACCACGTGGTCGACCTCCTCGGGGGTGGTGCTGCGGCCCAGTGCGAAGCGCAGGGAGGCGTAGCTGGCCTCGGGGGGGAGCCCCATGGCGACCATCACATGGGACGGCTTGCGGATGGTGGAGGTGCATGCCGAGCCCGAGGAACAGGCGACTCCCGCTTCGGCGAGCAGACCCTGGAGGAGAGGCTCGATAATGCCGGCAAAGCGCACGGAGAGATTACCCGGCAGGCGCTCGGCAGGGCAGCCGTTGAGCGCGACGCCATCGATGGCCGCGTGCAGGCCAGTGAGGAGGCGGTCGCGCAGCACCGCCACACGCGTAGCGGCAGGGGCCAGCTCTGCGGCGGCGATGTGCGCCGCCGCGCCGAGACCGACGATCCCTGGCGAGTTAAGGGTGCCGGCACGTCGTCCCCCTTCCTGGCCACCGCCGTCCATCAGCGGCTGAATCCGCAGCCCCGTCCGAATAAACAGGGCACCTACTCCCTTCGGTCCGTAGAACTTGTGACCCGAGAGGCTGAGGAGGTCGACGGGCAGGGTCGCCAGATCGATCGGGATATGGCCGACCGTCTGCACCGCATCCACGTGAAAGGGGATGTCGCGTTCGCGGCACAGGGCGCCGATGGCGGCGATCGGCTGGATCGTGCCGACCTCGTTGTTGGCATGCATCACCGATACCAAGAAGGTGGTGGGTCGGATGCGCTGCGCCACCTCCCAAGGGTCGACCCGCCCGACAGCGTCCACCGGAATCAGCTCCACCGCCACCCCGAGCCTTTTCAACCGTTCGGCCGCGTGCAGGACCGCGTGGTGCTCCACCGCCGAGACCAGGCAGTGGTCCTTGCCACGGGGCCGCGCGGCGGCCATCCCTTTCAAGGCCCAGTTGTCACTCTCCGTGCCGCCCGAAGTGAAGTAGACCTCCTCCGGCTGGGCTCCCAGCAGGGCGGCGAGCCGGCGGCGGCCATCCTCCACCAGGACCCGCGCCCGCGCCCCTGGCTCATGGGTGGAAGAAGCGTTGGCGAAGTGCGTCTGGAAGACCGGCACCATCGCCTCCACCACTCGCGGATCGGTGGGGGTGGTGGCGGCGTGGTCGAAGTAGATGGTGTTCATTCCTTGGCACAGGATATGCGACGGCTGCCCTGGTCAATTTCTGACAATTCTGCTGCGTAGCGGCGTGATTTCACCATTGTTACATTTCAGTCATGGCGACGGCTCCACCGAAAGGATTGCCCCTGCGGATCACGCTGCTCGAGCTCGTGGTGCGCCTGCAATCCTACGGTTTCCGTCACCGCGATGTCCTGCGATTGGTTCCTCGCCTCGTGGATGAGAACCACGTGGTTCTGAGGGGGGCGTGCCGTAACACCCGCTTCCGGAATGACCGCTGACGGTTGCGGTCGGCAGGCAGTCATTGGCCCGCCGCCATCCGTCCACGGCGGCGGCGCCTGACACGCGTCGAGTCGCCGCGCGAGGTGTCTTGGCGTGACGACCGGGAGACGCGATGCCGGCCGCGTGAACGTCGCCCATTATGACGGTGGCGGCGTCTGCGGCGCTGCAGCCCTGGAAGCCACGCAATCGACGCCACCACCACCAGAATCACCCCCCCCATGATGGTCTCGAAGACGGTGGCCGGGTGGTAGTGCTGGGGGCGCTCCTGGACCGTCGATTCGTCGGTTTCCTCTGCGACCCTGCTGTCGTCGGGTCGCACGGCCCGCCCCGTGACCAGCAGGTGGTCACGGACCGCCTCGGTGGAGAGGTCGAGGAACAGCGCCGCGGGCAAGGAGGGTAACGGCTCCTCCGCCTCGACCTTCACCTCCTCCACCTGTGACGGGTAGGAAGTGAAGGAATCACTTGCTGGGACAACGGGCGGATCGACCCACACCGCCCCAGCCGCAATCGCGCACCCCAAGATACCAGAGCACGCGGCGATAGCCGGTCGGAATCCCCGATCCATGGTCACAGGCCGAAACCGACGCCAAGGCCGAACTCAAACCGCGGACGTCCTCCGCCAGAGAGATCCCTCACCAGGCGATGTTTGAGAAGATCGAGGAGGGGGAAGGAGGCGGTCTCGCCATCCACGGCGGCCTCCGCCAGACCGGTAAACCGCACCACACCAATCATGCCCCGCCCCGGAAGGTAGTCGGTGGCACGCAGGGTCTCCGGGCTGTGCAGGAAGACCCGACCGCCGGACTGGCGTGGGGATCGCGGCCTCCCCCGGTGATCGATCGTCACCAACTCCACCTCGATCAGGGTGCGGTCCCCGGTCTGGAGGAGGGAGACGATCTCCCCGGCAAAGACGAAGGCGTGGTCTCTATACGACTCCGGGTCACGCTCCAGGGCTGCCGCAGGCGGCAATGGCTCCAACACCTCCCGGGGGGGACGGGGGGTAGCGCAGGCCGTGAAGGACAGGACCGCGGCCAGGACCAGGATGAGTAGTGGTAGGCGCAGAGGCATCGGGATGGTGACCAGCATAACCCAGTCCCAGTGCTCAGCACGTCGTCGAGCTTGCTTGGCTACCCATGGCGGTCATCCGTTGCAGGTTCGTGCCGAAAACATCGGCAAGCAATGTGCTCGTTCCTCGGTCCCGACCTCCCACCACATGAGCCTGACTGGAGAGCTCGATGTTTGCACCCACCTTTGCGTCGTTCATCGCACCCGCAAGCCTGCCAGGCCTGAGTCCGCGCCACCCCTCCCAGGTTTCGCCAGCGGCGCAGGAGCGCCATCCGGCCAGTAACCCGCCGCGCCTTGCCACGGTGGCCGGGCCTATGGCCCTGAGTACCACCGAATTTCGCGACGACACGGCCCTGAGCCAGCGCCAGCTCGATCTCGCTAGTGATCACCTGGCGCTGCACCTATTCACCACCCGCATCCTGGCCACGGCCCAACGAATGAGCGCCACCGACGGCTCGGAATTTGCTGCCATGGCCGACGCTGTGATTCGTCGGGGATTCGACGAAAAGGACTGGAAGAAATCGCCAATTCAGAGGGGGTATATCGAGGCCATGTTCGCGCGGGTGCCGGGAAGTCCCTCGGGTCCTGCGGCAAGCTGGCAACTCCTCTGCCCGAAGTTGCATCGCCATGCCAAGCCGGAGTCCATCCATGAAATACAAAAAACCACTATTGTTCGCCTCCTTTGCCGCGGTGGCCGGCATTGGATTGGGTGCCATGACGCTGCCACCAAGCGACGCACCGCCGGCCTTCCGTGAGTACTGTGCCGGCCGATGTCACCTCAGCCCGACGAGTGTGCTGAGCGGAAAAAAGGCGTCCTTTCACCAGTGGGCGCGGCTATCTCGCGTCGACCGGGGGCTAAAGCTTTGCACCATGAGCCTCAACTTGTATGACCGGTCTTACGACCACTACGACCCTTCCCGGAAGGGGATTCCAGTGGAGGACCATCAAGAGATCATGGCCTACATGGATCACTACTTTAACCTTCCGGCGACACCGGGACTGGACGACCTCCAGGGAGCCTACGCGGCCGGTGAATAGTGAATAGGTGGGCATCCGCGTGATGGATCCGCCGGACGATCGTGCACCTGCCCGGCCTGTCGCCCATCGGTCGTCACCGATGGGGTCGAAATCGGTATCGGTAAAGGGCATGGGCGCCGCACGCAGCGGCAACGCGGCGCCGACATCACGGGGGGGGTAGGTCGGCGACGATAACGCCGATACAGGCCTGCACCGCAGACCTCATGCGGCGCCCAAACTACGCACGCCTTCCTCGCACGTCAGCCCACCTTCGACCGACAGGGAAACATCATTGCCTACGAGCTCCTGTATCGCGCGGGCCGGGAAAACCATGCGGGCGAGGCACCGGGTGAGATGGGTACGGCGCACGTCCTGCTCAACGCCTCCGGTACCTTCGGACTGGAAGAAGTCACGGGCGGTAAGCGCGCCTTCATCGGTGGGCACCGGCAAACCGATCGATCTCCTGCGTCTCGCATTGATCGGCGCGAAGATGCTCGAGCGCGTGACCCCCGACGGCGATCCAAATGCTCATGCTCAAGCCTTCGCCGTGGGGCTCTTTTCCACGATCGATGCGTTCCTCGCTTTACCTATGGTCGAGGCCCTAGCCCGCATTTCTCACCATGAATCTGCTACGCCCTCGTAACTGCCCGCTTCTCCTGGCCGTGTCCTCGTCCGCGGTAGGAGCCGAATCCCTTCGGCGATCTGCCCATGGGGTCGCCGATAGAATCGGCTCCTACCGCGGGCCAGCCACGATCTACGGTCATCTGCGCGCGCTCGCCACGATCCCTGGTAAGAAATGCGGGCTAGAGCCGCTTCACTTTCCTGCGGAAAGCTACGATGCCTTGCTTCAGCACCAAGGGACGTTCGACGCGCTGCTCTCCCTGACAATCGCTTACGAGCACGGTGAATGGACGGTAGTGGGTGACCGTGCGGCGCGTCTGGGTCTATCCAGCGACGCCATCACTGCCGCGTATCTCGACGCGCTGGCCTGGACCGAGAAGGCGGTCGACGTCGGTCTGTGAACATCGCGACCGCGCCGTCGGGCTCCTCACCGATCATGCCGAGATCTCATGCCGGCAGCGCCGTTCGACCTTGACCAGGGGCCGTTTCCCCGGTAGTTACTCCTTCTTCATGAAGACCTTACTCTACCGCTGCCTTCAGTCTCTCGTCCTACTACTCGGCACTGCAGGCGCACTGCATGCCGCAGTCCTGGCACCGGATTTCACCCTACGAAGCTACGCCGGCGGCAGCTACCACTTGGAGGATAGCCGTGGCAAAGAGGTCGTCGTCCTGTTTGCCTGGACCTCCTGGTGAGTGCGGTGCCGGGAGGAGTTTCCTCTCATTAATCAGCTGGTAGCGGCAGTCGAGGCGCTGCCGATACGGGTACTCGGCGTGAACCTACAGGAAGGACTGCGGCAGGTCGAGCGCGCCCAGCAGCGCCACGGGCTACGTTTTGAGATCCTCATGGACACCGCAGGCGTCTTTGCCCGCAGGTACGGAATCTACGGCCTACCGCAGGTGATGGTGATCGACAAGCAGGGCCGTTTACGTTACCGAGACTATGGCCCTCCGGCCAACATGGTAACCGCCCTCAAAGCCCTGCTCGCAGAGGAATGAGAAGGGTCCCCACGAGGATGAAACCTCGCGGGGACCTAGGTTCTGCGATGAGTACCTGATAGTGGCTTAACGGCCCTTCTTGCGCTTCCGTGCGGCCATGATGCGCTGGTAGCCATTGATCAGATCGTCATCAAAGGCGCCGCGCATGACCTCCGAACGCAGGGCCTTCTCTGCTTGGGTCATGTCTATGTTCTTGATCGGCATCTTCAACTTCTTGACGATCGTAATCCCACGCTTGAGCGTCACCCCATAGTTATCCGCGTCATAGTAAGCGACAGAGAGCTTCGCTTTCTCACGGATCGCTTTCACGTTCGGAGTGCGCGGCTTCCTCTTGAAACGAGTATTCAGAGGCAGCTCTGTTAACCCAAGATCCTTTGTCCGTGGCATGCGTCCTCTCCTTGGAAAAAAATATGAAGGTGAAAAGTTGAAATAGTATAGGCACCACTCTAGCAAGAGGCAACCATTCCTCGCCAAAAAATGGGCGTTGTTCTTTCTTTTCGCTGTACCTCCGATTTCCAACTGCGTATCCACAGTGCTCGTGCGACGACATACCGCTTGCAGCGCACCTGCGGAAAGACCGGGGCTAATACTTAGCTGTGGGCCGTCTATCGTCTCGGCACCGTTGCCAACCACTACCACCTCGAACCTCATGCGTTAACGATGTTATGGCGTGCGGCGGCGGCCAGAATAATGCTGCATATCACTGTGAGGTGAGTGGACCGCAGGCAAAGAATGTGCGTAATGGGCTGGTGAGAGCTCGGCAGAGGGCTGTCCGTCGACTTTGAGAAACACCAGGGGAATCGCCTTGGGTTAGCGGATGTCACCCTTTTATAGTCCGCAGACTCACGCAAGAACGCGACCCCACGAGTAAGGCAGACCGGGGACGGAGGCGTAGCCCGTCATCAAACTCGATATTCGTTTATGGCCAAGCAGGTCACCCCTCGCACCTATTTTCTGATCGTTGCGGCGGTCTTCGTGGCCATGGTCGTGGTGACCCTGGTGGTGTTCCTCACCGTACAACGCGCCGCTTATCACCTCCCCGGCGCACGGCCCGACCTGTCGGGCAGCGCAACGCCGGCACCCGACACGGTGACACCCGGCTCGCCGAGCGACCCTCCCCGACCACGGGAAGTCGGCCATTCTGACCCGCAGGATCGCCGGCCGTAGGCGTATCGGTCTCCAGGGATACCGGCAGGCGTAGGTCGCTTTGCGGTCGGCCGCCCGTCCGGAGACACGGGTCACGTCGGTCAAGGAAGCGGCACCAGAAGGACGCTGGGTCCGTAGCCTTTGAGCCCCCCTCGTCTTCCGTGGTAGCGTCTACGCCCTTTCGAATTCCCTGAAGGAGCGGCCCATGCCCGCCATCGAGTGTGCCCTAATCAGTGTCTCCGACAAGACCGGCATCATCGACTTCGCCCGTGGGCTCGTCGCACGCGGGGTGGAGCTCATTTCCACGGGCGGTACCGCCCGGGCGATCCAGGAGGCGGGACTCCCGGTCACCCCAGTCGAGCAGGTGACTGGCTTCCCTGAGATGATGGACGGCCGGGTGAAGACCTTGCATCCGAAGATCCACGGTGGGCTCCTTGCCCTACGCGACAACCCGGCGCACCTGGCGGCGCTCAAAGAACACGGCATCGCCCCCATCGACCTGCTGGTGGTCAACCTCTACCCCTTCGAGGCGACCACGACGCGCCCCGACTGCACCTTCGAGGAGGCGATCGAGAACATCGACATCGGCGGCCCAGCCATGCTGCGCTCCGCCGCCAAAAACCACCGCGACGTGGCGGTGGTGGTCGACCCGGCCGACTACCCCTTGGTTCTGGATGAGCTGAGCCGCGAGGGCGAAGTGCAGGACGGCACCCGGCGCCGCCTGGCGCGCAAGGTCTTCGCGCACACGAGCCGCTACGACGGGTTGATCGCCGACTACCTTTCCGCCGCCACGGACCATGGCGTGTTCCCTGAGCAGCTCACCCTGCGCTTCCAGCGCCTCGCCACCCTGCGCTACGGCGAGAACCCGCATCAGTCCGGCGCGGTCTACAGCGAACCGGGCTACATCTTCCCGTGCGTCGCCCGCGGCAAGGTGTTGCAGGGCAAGGCGATGAGCTACAACAACTATCAGGATGCCAACTCGGCCCTGGAGCTGGTGCGTGAGCTACCACCCACGTCCTGCGCGATCATCAAGCACAACAACCCGTGCGGCGCCGCCACCGCCACCTCCCTCGCCGAGGCGTACGAGAAGGCGAAGGCGTGCGACCCGATCTCGGCCTTCGGCGGCGTGGTGGCCGTGAACACGCTGATCGACGAGGCGGCGGCCTACGCCATCGCCGAGATCTTCACCGAGGTGATCATCGCCCCTAGCTTCGCGGATGCCGCGCGCGCGGTCTTTGCCGCCAAGACGAACCTGCGCCTCCTCGAAGTCGGCCCCCTCGGCAATGCCCCGAGCCCCGGGCTGGACTACAAGCGCATCGTCGGCGGTCTGATCCTCCAGGACCGCGACCTCGGTACTCTCGACCAGTGCGAGCCGAAGGTGGTCACCAAGCGCGCCCCCACCGACGACGAGATGGCCGCCCTGCGCTTCGCTTGGGTGGTCTGTAAGCACGTCAAGTCGAACGCCATCATCCTAACCCGCGCCGACCGTACCATCGGCATCGGCGCCGGCCAGATGAGCCGTGTCGACTCCACTCGCATCGCCGCCCAGAAGGCCCTGTCCGACACCCGAGGGTGCGCCCTGGCCTCCGACGCCTTCTTCCCGTTCCGCGACGGCATCGACGAAGCGGCCAAGGCCGGCGCCACCTCGGTGATCCAGCCCGGCGGATCGATCCGCGACGAAGAGGTGATCGCCGCCGCCGACGAGCACGGCATGGCGATGGTGTTCACGGGCATGCGCCATTTCCGGCATTAGGTTAGGTCAGTAGATAGTAGGTCGCAGACAACAGACAGGGGTCGCGACCAGTGGCGGCGGTGGGCAATGAGAAGGTTCCGGCAGCGCAGCGCCCTCCAGGTAGAGCGCGGCGGTAGTTCTCCATCGCCAAGACCCAGCAACCCCTACCTACTTCTACTACCTACCACCTACTTGCCCAACGAAGGCGTCCTCGTCTCGTGATCACGACTCCGCGTGCAGCCAAGAAGGTCTTGGTTATCGGCTCCGGCGGCCGGGAGCATGCCCTGTGCTGGAGGCTCGCCCGGTCGCCACACGTCGCCCGGGTGTTCTGTGCGCCGGGCAACGGAGGCACCGGGGCGGTGGCGACGAACGTCGCGATCGCCGCCAGTGACAGCGAGGCCCTCCTCGCCTTCGCCCGGAAGGAAAGAATCGACCTCACGGTGGTGGGTCCCGAGGCGCCCCTGGTCGCGGGCATTGTCGACCACTTCCAGGCGGCAGGCCTGGCGGTCTTCGGCCCGACCGCCGCCGCCGCTCGCCTGGAAGGCTCCAAGGCCTACGCCAAGGCATTCATGGCGCGCCATCACATCCCCACGGCGGCGCACGCCGCATTTACCGAACTGGAGCCGGCCCTTGCCTACCTACGCGCCAATGGCACGCCGATCGTGGTGAAGGCCTCGGGCCTCGCCGCCGGCAAGGGGGTCATCGTCGCCCAGACCGTGGCCGAGGCCGAGGCGGCGGTGCACACCATCATGGTGGAGCGCGCCTTCGGCTCCGCCGGCGCCGAGGTGGTGATCGAGGAGTGTCTCCTCGGTGAGGAGTGCTCGGTACTGGCCATCACCGACGGCACTCACCTCTTCACCCTACCGGCCGCCCAGGACCACAAGGCGATCGGTGAGGGCGACACCGGCCCCAACACCGGCGGCATGGGCGCCTACTGCCCGGCACCGATCCTCACCCCGGCCCTGGCGGCGCGGGTCGAGCGCGAGATCCTGCGGCCGGTGGTCGACGGCATGCGTGCCGAGAGCACCCCGCTGGCCGGCGTGCTCTACGCCGGTCTGATGATCGTCCACGGCGACCCGTACGTGCTGGAGTTCAACTGCCGCTTCGGCGACCCCGAGTGTCAGCCGCTGATGGCCAACCTGGACAATGATCTGTACCCGGTGCTGGAGGCGGCGGTCGACCGAACACTGGCCGACCACCGGCCGATCGCGCGGGCCGGCGCCGCCCTCACCGTGGTCATGGCCTCGGAAGGCTACCCCGGCGCCTATCCCAAGGGACGGGAGATCACCGGCATCGACCAGGCCGCAACCGCGCCCGGCACCCTGGTCTTTCACGCCGGCACCCGTGCCGACGGCGGGCGCCTCCTCACCAGCGGTGGCCGCGTCCTCGGCGTCACCGGCCTGGGCCCCACCCTCGCCTCGGCCCAGCAGCGCGCCTACGCGGCCTGCGAGAAGATCCGCTTCGCTGGCGCCTACTACCGCCGCGACATCGGCGCCAAGGCCCTAGCTCGTATTTCTCACCACGATCCGTGGTGAGAAATGCGGGCTGGCCCCGCAGGTGTAGGCCGGAACCCGTCACAGATCGCCGGTGGTCGCGGCCGCGGCACTCAGGCCGCGGTGCAGGCGGCCTACCGGAGCGAGGATCTGCTCGATGGCGGTCGCCGCCTCCTCGATGGACATGGAGGTGACGTCGATCACCGGCCAGTGCCGTTGGTTGCTCTGCAGGAGCTGCCGCACGTATTGCTGCTCCATGCGGATGCCGTGGATGTCGGCATAGCCTTCCGCCTGCTTGGCGGTGACCGTGGTGCGCGATTCACGCAGTCGAGCGAGCGCCGCGGAGTTGCGCGTCAGGACCACCACGCGCATCGGGTCGACTTGGTTAAGGGCCTCGGGGAAAGGCAGACCGTGGGCGAGAGGGATGTTGGCCACCCACCAGCCACGGGTCGCGAGGTAGATCGAAGTAGGGGTCTTGCCGGCGCGGGAAACGCCCACCAGGACCACGTCGGCCTGGAGGATCTCCTCCAGGCGGCGCCCATCGTCATGGCGCACGGTGAAATTGATGGCGTCGCTGCGACTGAAAAACTTCTCGTCGTAGTGATGCCGCGAGCGCGGTGCGCCCAACGGGTGCCGGTGTACGACGTTGCCGATCATGTTGATGATCGGCCACATGATGTCGACCATCGCCACGCCCACCTCGTAGGCCCGCGCACGCAGGTACTCGGCGAGCCCCGCCTCCACGACGGTGCACACCATCACCGCCTCCAGGCTTCGTGCCTGTTCCAGGATGCGGTCGATGAGCGGCCGGGAGAGGACCCGCGGGAAGCGATGCAGCACCACGTGGGTCGCCGCGAACTGGTACAGAGCGGCTTCGATCACCCGCTCGGCGGTACGCCCGGTAGCGTCGGAAACGATAAAGACGTGGAGGTCCGCCGTCCCATCGCCGAGCGGTGCGGTACCCAGCGGACACGAGGCGGTGGTCGGCGGGAAGTCATCCATGGTCGCGACCGTTGACGGCAAAAAGTAGGCCCACCTACGCTCGCCGCGCGGCTGTCGGCGGAGCACGGGAAGAGAACGGGACCGAATGTTACTGGAAATCGACGATCTCAACATCGCCTTCGAGGATCGGGCCGGAGCGGTGCCGGCGGTGCGGGGCGTGAGCCTGGCCATCGACCGCGGCGAGGTGATGGGGCTGGTAGGTGAATCGGGCTGTGGCAAGACCGTCACTGCCCTCGCGCTTCTGCGCCTGCTGCCGGCGCCGCCGGCAAGGATCTCCGCGGGCGCCATGCGCTTCGCCGGCCGCGATTTGCTCGGCCTCTCGGAGAAGGAGATGCGCCGCGTCCGCGGCCACCGGATCGCGATGATCTTTCAAGAGCCGATGACCGCCCTCAACCCGGTGTTCACCGTCGGCCACCAGATCGGCGAGTCCCTCGCCATCCACCTGGGTCTCGATCGACGGGCACGCAGCCGGCAGGCCGCCGAGCTCCTCGGCCTGGTCGGGATCGCCGATCCCGAGCGGCGCCTGCGCGACTACCCGCACCAGCTCTCCGGCGGCCAGCGCCAGCGCGTGATGATCGCCATGGCCCTGGCGTGCGACCCGGATCTGCTGATCGCCGACGAGCCGACCACGGCCCTCGATGTGACCATCCAGGCGCAGATCCTGGCGCTCCTCACCCACCTCCAGCGGGAGCGGGGTCTGGCGGTGCTCCTCATCACCCACGACATGGGCGTGGTGGCCCAGACCGCCGACCGCGTGGCGGTGATGTACGCCGGCCAGATCGTCGAGCAGGCGCCCACCGCCGACCTCTTCGCCCGGCCCTGCCACCCATACACCCACGGGCTGCTCGCGTCGATCCCGCGCCCGGGCATAGGCCGGCTCACGCCGATCCCCGGCCAGCTACCGCCCCTCACCGACCTGCCCACCGGCTGTGCCTTCGCGGAGCGCTGCGCCTGGGCACAGGCGACGTGCCGTACGGATTCGCCGCCGATCCGCGGGGGTGCAGGCCACTGGCGGCGCTGCGTGCTCGATCACCCGCCAGAGGCCATCGCCGTGGCCACCGGCGAAGCGCCGTAGCCTGGGCTGGGCCCGCGACGGGCCATGCGCGATACGCGGCGCCACGGGCCAGGTCCGTCATTTCACTTGATCCCTGCCACCCCTAGGTCCTACTGTCCGGTCCCTTTTTCCGGAGGCTGCGGCGCACCCTCGTGCCGGGGAGCGGCTCTGGGATCGGGGTTGCGGGTGTCGGCCCGAGATCGGGCGCAGGTCTTTTGGGAGAAATCGGTCGCGATGGTCTTCGCGCCGTTGTGTTGCGGGTGGTTCCGCCGGGTAGCCGCGCGGGCTTTGTTCAACCGCCGAGTAACTCTCGGATAGTCGGAGGGTTCATGCGTTGCAAAAAGGTAAACATTTACTGATCGACTGCCGTAACGTCGCCCGCGAGGTCTGTCTCAACGACGGGCAGATGCTCCGCGCGATGGCCGCTGCGGCGCAACGCGCTGGTGCCAATGTCATTTCCCAGATTCGGTACCAGTTTGGCCACAACTCTCCCCCCGGCTTCACGGCGGTAGTAGTGCTCGACGAGAGTCACTGCTCCGCTCACACCTATGCCGACCTGGGACTGATCGCCCTCGACGTCTTCACCTGCGGCAAGACAGACCCGCGCCAGGTGCTGGCGTACATACGCGAGGAGATCGACCTCGGCGAGGTGACGCTCCGCGAGATGCCTCGGTTTCCGCTCGTCCCGGCAACCGAGCTCGCCGAAGCCCCGGTCACCGTGGCGACGTAGGCGGCCTCCCGGCCGCTGCCGGATTCCCCCATGAGCGCACGCTCGCTCCACGACGGCCGGTCCGACGGCCTGGTGCCCCTGGAGAGCCTGGCGCTGAGCGAGGTCGGCTCGTTCGCCGACCTGCTCCGCGCCATGGCGAGGACCGCCTTCGGCGGCCGGCAGCTCGGCGAGGCGTTCGAGATCCTCTTGCAGATGGCGCGCGATCCCGACTGCCGGGTCGTGCTCACCATCTCCGGGGCGATGACCGTCGCCAAGCAGGGGCGCGTGGTGTGCGACATGATCGACCGCGGGCTGGTGGACGCGGTGATCGCCACCGGCGCCTTGATTGCCCACGGCCTCACCGAGTCGATCGGCCTCACCCACTACCGCTACGATCCCACCAAGTCGGACGCCACCCTCTTCGACCAGGGGTACAACCGGATCTACGACACCCTGGAGATGGAGTCCAACCTCAACGACGTGGAACGCTTGGTCTCCTCGGTCCTGCGGGAGAGCCAGCCAGAGGGCGGCATGTGGTCGTCGGCGCGCCTGTGCCGCGCCCTCGGCGAGCGGTTGAGCCGGCTGGACCACGGGCCCGGCATCCTGCGCAGCGCCTACCAGCGCCAGGTACCGGTCTTCATCCCCGCCTTCACCGACAGCGAGATGGGGCTGGACGTCTCCACCTGGGCGATGAACGGCGCATTACGAGCCGCAGGCCGCGACCCGACGACTCTCACCGCGGTGGACGAGGTCTTGCAGGCGGTACCCCCGTTCAGCCCGTTCCTCGACCTCCAGCAGTACGCACGCCTGGCGTGCGCCGCGCCGCGCCTCGGCATCCTCACCATCGGTGGCGGCGTGCCGCGCAACTGGGCGCAGCAGGTGGGGCCGTACATCGACATCACCAACCATCGGTTGGGCTGCCACCTCACGCCACCGCGCTTTCGGTACGGTGTGCGGATCTGTCCGGAGCCGGTCCACTGGGGCGGCCTCTCCGGTTGCACCTACTCGGAGGGGGTGAGCTGGGGCAAGTTCGTGCCAACCGCGGACGGCGGGCGCTACGCCGAGGTGTACGCCGATGCCACCCTGGTCTGGCCACTCCTGATGAAGGCGGTGTTCGAGGACCTCGACGGATCGCAGGCCACGTAACCGGGGGTCCTGCGCCTGGCCGACGCGCCGGGGAGAGGACCGGATCGATCGGTCCCGCCCGGCATGTAGCGTACGTCCGCTCTTGGACCTCTGCCGCGTGATGCCCGTCTGTGCGCAGCCCATCACCCACCGCCGGTGGGCCGGCGTAAGCGGCGCATATCGAAGAACGCCTCTGCCAGCCCCACCAGGGCGACGAGGGGGTAGACCTGGAAGCTGATGATCAGGATGCCGTAGAGGATAGTGCGCAGCACCACCGGCACTCGGCCGCGGGCGAGGAGGTGGGAGAGGAGCCCGAACCCTTGCAGGAGATAGAGGAAACCGAGGCCCACCACGCCGTTGGCCGCGGCCGCGCGCACGGCTGCCACGTCGACCAACACGCCGCCGACGCAGAGCAGCAATGCCCAATGCAGGCGGCCGGGAACGCGCCAGCGGCGCGGGAAGAGGTACGGCTCCCGCCCCGGCTGCATGGCCACCAACACCGGCTGCAGGAATTGCAGGTTGATCAGGTTGACCACCGCGAAGTTGATCATCAGCAGCGATGGATAGGTGAGCCCGACCATGGCGCGCAGGCGCCCCACGAGCTGCGCGAGCGCCGCATGGGCCTCCGGTGTCGCCGCCTCCTTGCGGGCCTGGGCGAGGAGCAGCTCGGTGCTGCGATCGAAGTTGGCCATCACCCAGTCCCCGGGCGAAACGCCGTTCGCCAGCCAGGCAACCGCCGCGAACAACGCCACGCCGCCGGCCTGCACCGCACACGCCGACCACAGGGCCGCAGGGAACGAGAACCACCCCCAGCCAAAGGGCACGAGGACGGTGAGGCCAAGGGCCAGGACCCCAAGCTCCACCCAGAGCTGTACTTCACCCCGGTGCACGAAGAAGGCGACTGCCACGAACAGGGCCAGGAGCACCGCGAGGGCCCGCAGGTCGTACTGGAGGGCAATGAGGGTGAGCAGCAGCGGCAGGAACAGGCCCACCACCAGGCCGGTCCCCGCCAGCACCGACGCTCCGTAGATGACGACGGTGGTCCCCACGAGCCAGAAGCCGGAGAGGCCGCGGCGCGGCCCTTCAGGGGGAGGGGTGATCGGACTCACGCCGTGAGGAGTGGCTCACGACCGCGCGGCGCGCCGCCTAGCCCGCATTTCTCGCCAGGGATCGTCGCGCGGGCGCAGCGGATTCATGGTGAGAAATGCGGGCTACGAGGTCGTGAACGGCAACAGGGCGATGTTGCGCGCGCGCTTCACCGCAACGTCGAGCATCCGGTGGTGGTGGGCGCAGGTCCCAGACACCCGGCTGGAGATGATACGACCGCGCTCGGTGATGAAGTTGCGCAGCAGCTTCACATCCTTGTAGTCGATCTCCGTCGCCTTGATTTCACAGAAGCGGCAGACCTTTTTCCGCAGATTGTGCTTGGTATACATGGAAGCCCCGGAGCAGACGGTTATTTCTCATCCACGCGGATGGTCATGAACTTGATGATCGACTCGTTGTAACGGTAGTTGCGCTCCAGCTCCTTGAGCAGGCCGTTGCCGCCGCGGAACTGGAGGAGGAAATACCGTCCCTTGCTATGGTGGTCCACGTCGTAGGCGAGGCCCTTGACCCCCCAATCCTCCTCCTTCACCAACTCCCCCCCGTTGCCGGTGACGACGCCCTTGATGGCGGCGGCCACGCCCTCGATCTGCTCCTCGGAGAGGTCGGGACGGGCGATGAAAATCGTCTCGTAGAGACGCATGGTTACCCCTTTCGGACATGAGGCCCCGCGTGACGGAGCAAGGAGTGGCATGGAAAATGGAGGGCGGAGGATAGGGGGACGACCCGCCCCATGCAAGCATGCAGCCGGCGACAGGCGATGAGATTTCCGCCGCCGGCACCGATCGGATGATGTACGATGGTCTTCCGCGAGGCGCCGCCCCCCATGTCTCCCGTACCCGTCCCACGTCTGCTTGACCGGCCGCCGCGGTGGCTCGGCGGCCTCGTCGCGGCGCTCCTCGCGTTCAACCTGGCGGCGTTCAAGGTGGCACCACCGGCGGCAGGGTGTCGGGGTGCGCCGGCAACCGCGCCCAAGGCGTGCTGCGCGATGCGCCCCGGGGGCTGTTGCTGCAAACGGCCAGGCGTGGACGACGGGATTCCCGCTGGGACGCCGGCCTGGCGCGCGGCGGACTGCGCCCCTCGCGTGGAGGCGGGCCTCATCCACCCCCAGTGGGAGCCGGTCCTCCTCGGCGATGCGGCGGTGCCGGGTACGGCGACGCCGGCAGCGATCGCCGAGGGGACCGGTCTGCTTTCCCCGCGCGGCTCGGACCCACCGCCCGTGCCCCCGCCCCAGGTGGCCTGACGCGTCACTGCCGGTGGATGGGCCGCGGGCATCCGCGCCCCCGATCCATCGCGGTGTGATGCACGAGCCGAGGTAGAGTCGCGCGGGTCGCCCGCACACCGTGCACCTGACCGGCGGTGGGCACCGATCGCAGCCACGATCGGGCCCTGCCCGCCGGCCGCCGCGGTGGCGCCCGACAGCAACCGCCCGGCAACGGTCGCACGCCCGACGTGTGGTACGCCCGGCCGTGCCACCTACCTCCAGACCAGGCCAGCCCGTGCCTCGGGTCGACGACCCCGCGGCGCGGCACACAGAGAACCTCACAGTGGAAAGACCTGCCATGAACCCAACCGGTTTCCGCCGGGCCATCGTCCCGGTCCTGTTGATCGTATCGTTCATCCCTGCGGCGGCACGCGCCGCCGAACCCCTTGGCATCGAAATCACCGGCGAACGCCCGGTCACCCCGCCGGCGGCGACGCCGACCGCCGCCCGGGGCCGTGACGAGATCTTGGAGACGCCGGCGCCCGACACCGGCGCCGTGCTCACCACCCTGCCGGGCGTGGAGGCGGTGCGCCGTGGTGCCTCTGGCCTCGACCCGGTGGTTCGCGGCCTGCAGGGCGACCGCGTCAACGTCCTGGTGGATGGCACCCGCCTCTACGGCGGCTGCCCGTCGCGCATGGACCCGCCCACCCTGTACGTTTCCCCTTGGTCCCTGGAACGGATCGAGGTGGTCAAGGGGCCGTACTCGGTCACCGACGGGCCGGGTGGCCTGGGGGGCACCGTGAAGCTCGACACCCATACCCTCGCCGCCGGTAGCCTCCACGAGCTGCGGGGCTCGGCCTCGTGGGATACGGCCCGATCCGGCAGCCGCGTGGAGGCGTCGGCCGGCGGCCGGGGCGAGCGGCTGGATGTGGCCGCCACCGCCGGCTACCAGGAGAGCGACAACTACGAGGCCGGCGACGGCACCGAGGTGCCGGCCGGCTTCACCGCCCTCGACGGCGCGGTCGACCTGGGCCTGGCGACCCATCTCGGCCGCCTCGACCTCGCCCTCGCCAGCCACCTCGACCGCGACGTGGCCTACCCGGCCCTGCCCATGGACGCCGAGGAGGCCGACAGCTACCGCTCCGCCCTCGGCCTGGAACGGGAAGGGGTGTCGGAACGGGTGGCGGGCTATCACGGGCGCGTCTACCTGAACACCGTCGACCACACCATGAACAATGAGCACAAGCCGAACTTCTCCACGATGCAGGCGGAGACCGACAGCGAGGCCGACACCTACGGCGGCCGGGCGCAGGTCGACCTCAAGACCGCCGGCGGTACCCTCGCCGTCGGTGGCGACGGTTACCGCGTCGCCCGCGACGCCACCCGTGACCGCACCTTGACGATGATGGGCATGCCCAGGACAGCCCACGACCGCCTGTGGCCCGACACCCACATCACCGATGTCGGACTGTTCGCCGAATGGCAGCGGCCCCTCGGCGCGCGTCTCACCCTGCGGGCCGGTGGCCGTGCCGACCGGGTCACCGGGCGGGCCGACGCCACCGACGCCGCCTCGGCCCTCGCGGGCGCGACGGTGGCGGAGGCGTACGTCGCGTTCTACGGCCCCGACGCGGCGGACACCGACCGCGACGAGGTGAACGCCGGCGGCAACCTGCGCCTCGCTTGGCAGATCGACGAGCGCTGGCAGGCATTCGTCGCCGCGGGCAGCGCCGTGCGCACCGCCGATGCCAGCGAGCGCTACGCCGCCTTCGCCCCGGCCCCGGGCGGTTACCGGATCGGCAACCCGACCCTGGATCCGGAACGGAGCTGGCAACTCGACGCCGGCGTTGCGGGGACCGCCGGCCCCCTCACCCTGTCCGCCGACGGCTTCGTCAACCGGATCGATGACTTCATCCTGGTCACGGTCATCGAAGACCGCCTGCGGGACTTCAACGACGACGGGGTGAACGACGTGGTCAAGGGCTACCACAACCTCGACCGCGCCTTCCTGTGGGGCGGCGAGGTCGCCGCTACCTGGGCCGTCACCGACGCCTGGGCGGTGGCCGGGAGCCTCGCCTACACCGAGGGAGAGAACCGCGACGATGACCGCGCCCTGCCGGAGATCGCCCCCCTCTCCGGCCGCCTCCAGCTCCGCTACGACGACCCCGACGGTCACTACTGGGGCGCCGGCGGCGGCCGCCTGGTGGCACGCCAGGACCGGGTGGACGCCGCCTTCGGCGAGGACGAGACGCCGGGTTTCGCCACCTGCGACGTGCGCGGCGGCCGGCATTTCGGCGAGCGGTGGCAGCTCACCGTGGTGGTCGAGAACCTCTTCGACCGCACCTACCACGAGCACCTCACCCGCGAGGCCTATTTGCCGGTCGGCGACCTGGCCGCCGGCGACGAGGTGCCCGAGCCCGGCCTGGGCGCGACCCTCACCCTGGCGGCGCGATTTTGACGACCGACACCCGATGACGTCGTGGACCTCGTGAAGCCCAGTTCACCGCTGTTGTGGAGGGCCATGGCGTTCTCCTCGTTGGTGCACGCCGTGGGGTTCACGCTCCTTCTCCAGGTCCCGGTCCTGCCGCGTCTGGCGGCGGGACCGCCGGAGGCGGTGCAGGTCCTCCTGGTGGCCGAGCCGCCCGCAACCGCTGCGGCAACCCCCGAGGCCGTCGTAACGGCGCCGCAGCCACCACCACAACCGAAACCGACACCAGGGCCGGTCGCCAAGCCCCGGCCGGCAACGGTGGGGATGCCGCAGCCCCAACCGGCACCAGCAGCTCCGGCACCCGTGCCACCCCCGCCGATGGCGGCGCCCGAAACGCCTCCCTCCGCCGCGCCACCGCAAGCCTCCACCGCCGTGGTCGCTCCGCCGGCCGGCGGCGGCCCCCCGGCCCTCGCCCCGGCAACGACGTCCCATCCCGGCGATGACCACGGCACTGCAACCGGTCCCGACCCCGACACCCTGCGCGCCCTGGTACGCCACCTGGAGGCGCACCGCTACTACCCGGTGCCGGCGCGGCGCCAGGGGATCGAGGGCACGGTGCGCCTCGCCTTCCGCATCCAGGCCGACGGGAGTCTCGCTGCGGTCGAGGTGCGCGAGAGCTCCGGATCGCGCCTCCTCGACCGCGCCGCCGTGCGCACCGTGGAGCGCGCCTCGCCCCTCCCCCGCGAGCTCGCGGCCGCCCTCGCCGGCCAGGAGCTCACCCTCCCCGTCACCTTTCGTCTGGTGGACGAGTGATTCGGCCGCGCACCATGGCACACGTGTCCCATCCCCGCGGACAATCACCCCCCCCGACCCCTGGCCGACCATGCCTGTCTACGGCCTCACCGGCGGCATCGCCACCGGCAAGAGCTTCGTCGCGCGCTGCTTCGCCGAACGGGGCGCCACGGTGGTGAGCGCCGACGACTGGGCGCGTCAGGCGGTCGCCCCCGGCAGCCCGGGGCTGGAGGCGGTAGTTGCCCGGTTCGGGCCGGCCTCCCTCTTGCCGAGCGGTGCGCTCGATCGGGCCGCCCTCGCCGCCCGGATCTTCGCCGGTGCGGAGGAGCGGCGCGCCCTGGAGGCGATCCTCCACCCCCGGATCTACGAGATCGGCCGCGCGGCCCTCGACCGCCTGAGCGCCGCGCAGCCGGGCCGCCTGGTGATGGCCGAGATTCCCCTGCTGTTCGAGACCGGCCGCGATTGGGGACTGGCCGGCACCATCCTGGTTTACGCCCCCGCCGCCCTGCAGGTGGCGCGGCTCGTCGCCCGCGACGGCCTCCCCGCAGAGGAGGCCCGGGCGCGGCTGGCCGCCCAGCTCCCGATCGACGCCAAGCGGGATCGCGCCGATCACGTCATCGACAACAGTGGCGGCCGCGAGGCCACCGAGCGCCAGGTGCGCGATCTCTACACGCGCCTGCGCGGCGCGGATTCCGGCCGGCGGTGATCGCCCGGCGGGGAGAACGTGCACCGTCGCGCGAGGATCGGTAGTCTCGGTCCGGGCCATTCATTCGTGAGCGCCGCCTGCCGTTGAGATGGTGCAACGCCTGCTACCCTAGGACCCAGCCATGAGCCGTTCGTTGCGCACCGCCCTGATCCTCGCCCTGACCGTCACCACGCCGGCCCTGGTCACCGGCTGCGCCCATGTGGAGCGGCGGACCCTGGAGGTGACCGCCTATGATCCCGGCCCGGAGAGCTGTGGCTGGCGGCGCGGACGGCTCCTGTTCTGGCGTAAATACGTGGCGGAGGGACCGCGCAAGGGGGAGCGCTACACGGGGAAGACCGCCAGCGGCACCCAGCCGCGCGAGCCGCGGCCCGGCCTGTTCTCGGTGGACTCCCTCACCCACCCCTGGATGATCCCGGTACGCCTGGTCTTCTTCTGGAACATCCTGCCGCGCAAGGGGACGATCGCCGCCGACACCCGCTACTACCCGTTCGGCACCGAGATCTACGTACCGGGCTACGGCTGGGGAGTAGTGGCGGATCGCGGCGGCGCCATCAAGGGGCCGCAGCGCCTCGACATCTTCTTCACGGACGAGGACGACGCCCTCGACTGGGGAAGACAGCGGATCGCCGTGAAGGTGCGGCCGCCGCGCGGGTAGGCGGCTTGACCCACCGGTAGGAGCCGAATCCCTTCGGCGACCCAGGCCCGAAGGGCCTGCCGCACCATGGGCGCGGGTCGCCGGTGAAACCGGCTCCTACCTGTGAGGAGGGCTCGGCCAGGAATTACGGACGTGGGCTGGGGCGGCGCGGTACAGAGATGTAGGCTCCTTCCCATGGCTGCGCGCTCCACTCCCGACGCCTCGTCGCTCGGCGCGGCACGCCGGGTCGCCCTGCGCCTCCTGGCGCCGGCGCCGCTGACCTGCGCGCAGCTCCACCGCAAGTTGCGTGACCGCGGCGTTCACACTGACGTGGCCGCGCAGCTCGTCGACGATCTCCAGGGAGAGAGCCTGCTCGACGACACCGACTACGCTCGGCGCTGGTTGGACCGGCGGCGCGCCCAGGGCTACGGCGCACGGCGCATCGTCGCGGAGCTGCGCGAGCGCGGGATCACCGCCGCGGTGGCGGAGGCGGCCCTCGCCGAGGAGGCAGCGGAGGTGGAGTGGGCCACGGCCGTGGCGGCGGCGACACGCCACACGCCGCGCCTTGCCGGCGTGCCAGTCGAGCGCGCCCGGGCGAAGCTCGCCCGCCACCTGCACAATCGTGGTTTCGCCGCCGATACCATCCACCGCGTCCTGGCCACGGTGGACCTCGGCGACGAGTGACCGCCGGCGGTGGCAGCCGAGTACCCCGTGGCAGCTCGGCCAACGGCCATCCCTCTAAGGAAGCCAGGAAAGTTTGCCCCGATTCCCGGCAAGTGTCCCCCCTTCCTGCCTTCCTGGTTTCCTTAGAGGAAACCCGTGCAGCGCATCGTCACGTATTCTCGCAAAGCCGCCAGGCCGCTAAGGGTTCGGAAACAAAATCTTGGCGTCTCCGCGGCTTGGCGAGAGACAAACCCATCCACTCCATTCCCGCGCCGGCGGCAATACTCCGAGCCGACGAGGATGGTGACGCCCCGCGCCCTTCCCCGCAGCCCCCTTTCCCTCCAAACTGCCGGTTTCCCTGACTGCTGAAAGCTGACAGCTCGATGCTCTCCGCCCCCGAGATCCGCCGCCGCTTCCTCGATTACTTCGCGCGGCGCGATCACGCCGTCGTCCCGTCCAGCTCCCTGGTGCCGAGGGACGATCCGACCCTGCTGTTCACCAACGCCGGCATGGTGCAGTTCAAGTCGGTGTTTCTCGGCGACGAGCGGCGCGACTATGCCCGGGCCACCAGCTCCCAGAAATGCGTGCGCGCCGGCGGCAAGCACAACGACCTGGAGAACGTCGGGCGTACGGCACGCCATCACACCTTCTTCGAGATGCTGGGCAACTTCTCGTTTGGCAATTACTTCAAGCACGACGCGATCCACTACGCCTGGGAGCTGCTCACCGTCGACTTCGCCCTCGACCCGGCCCGCTTGTGGGTGACGGTCTTCGAGGAGGACGACGAGGCCGCGGCGATCTGGCTGGACGAGATCGGGGTCGATCCCGCCCGCTTCTCGCGCATCGGTGCCCAGGACAATTTCTGGGCCATGGGCGACATCGGCCCGTGCGGCCCTTGCTCGGAGATCTTCTTCGACCACGGGCCGACCGTCGCCGGCGGCCCGCCGGGCACTCCGGAGGCGGAAGGTGATCGCTACGTGGAGATCTGGAACCTGGTGTTCATGCAGTTCAACCGCGACACCCAGGGCGACCTCCATCCCCTGCCGCGGCCGTCGGTGGATACCGGCATGGGCCTGGAGCGCATGGCCGCGGTCCTGCAAGGGGTGCACGACAACTTCGACACCGACTGCTTCACCCCCCTGATCGCGGCGGTGCGGGAGCTGCACGGCCACGGTGCCGGCGACCACTCCGCCAGAGTGAGCGAGCGAGTGATCGCCGACCACCTGCGCGCCGTCACCTTCCTCACCGGCGACGGGGTGTTGCCGGCGAATGACGGCCGCGGCTACGTCCTGCGCCGCATCCTGCGCCGGGCCGCGCGCCACGGGAAGATGCTCGGCCTCGATCGCCCCTTCCTGTGCGACCTGGTGCCGGCCCTGGTGGGCCAGATGAAGGACGCCTACCCGGAGCTGATCGCCCGCCAGGAGGCGATCGTGCGCCTGGTGCGCGGCGAGGAGGAGCGCTTCCTCACCACCCTCGACTACGGCCTGCGCCTGCTGGAGGAAAGCATCGCGCAGGTGCGGGCGGCGGGCGGCAGCGAGCTGCCCGGCGAGGATCTGTTCCGCCTCTACGACACCTACGGCTTCCCGGCGGACCTCACCCGTGATATCTGCCGGGACGCCGGTCTGACCGTCGACGAGGCCGGCTTCGTCGCGGCCATGGAGGCCCAGCGCAGCCGCGCGCGGGCCTCGTGGAAGGGAGGCGCCGCGGTGGAGGCCGCCGAGGTCTACCGCAGGCTGGTCGACGAGGTAGGCGGGACGGTGTTCACCGGTTACGACGGGATCGAGGGGCGGGCGCATCTGCTGGCGATCCTGCAAGACGGCAAGCGGGTGGAGCGCGCCGCGACCGGCGCGGCGGTGGAGCTGATCTTCGACCGCACCCCGTTCTACGCCGAGAGCGGCGGCCAGGTGGGGGATCGTGGCGAGATCGTGGCACCGGGGGTGGAGGTGCGCATCGGCGACACGGTCGCTCCGGTGCCGGGGGTGCGCCTGCACAAGGGTGAGGTGGTGAGCGGTACTATCCGGGTCGGAGAGGCGTATGAGTTGTTCGTGGACGGCTCCGCCCGCGCCGCCACGGCCCGCAACCACACGGGTACCCACCTGCTGCACGCGGCCTTGCGCGAGGTGCTCGGCGACCACGTGAAGCAGGCCGGCTCCCTGGTGGCGCCGGATCGGCTGCGCTTCGACATCCACCACTTTGCCCCCATCGAGCCGCCCCAACTGCGCATGGTCGAGGAGCTGGTGAACCAGGAGATCTGGCGCCACAGCGACGTGGCGACCCGCGTCCAGGGGTTGGAGGACGCGATCGCCTCCGGCGCCGTCGCCCTGTTCGGCGAGAAGTACGGCGACTGGGTGCGGGTGGTCTCCGTGGGCGGCTTCTCCACCGAGCTGTGCGGTGGCACCCACGTGGCCAACGCCGCCGACATCGGCCTGCTGGTGATCGAGAAGGAGGCCGGGATCGCCGCCGGGGTACGGCGCATCGAGGCCCACACCGGGCCGGCGGCGCTCGCCTACCTCCACCGCCAGGGGGAGCGCCTCGCCGAGGCCGCGGCGGTGGTGAAGGTGAAACCCGAGGAGCTGGCGGAGCGTCTCACCCGACAGGTGGCCAGGGAGCGGGAGCTGAGCCGCGAGATCGACGGGTTGCGCCGGCGCCTCGCCGACCTCGAGGCGGCCGCCCAGTCCGACGCGGCGGAGGAGATCGGCGGCGTGCGCCTACTGGTGCGCGACGTGGGCGACGGCGACGCCGCCACCCTGCGCGACCTGGCCGACTCCCTGCGCGCCCAGGGCACGCCGTTCGTCGCCCTGTTCGCCGCGCGCCAGCAGGACAAGCCGCTCCTCCTGTGCGCCGTGGAGCGCGACCTGTCGCAGCGCATCAAGGCCGGCGACGTGATCAAGGCGATCTCGTCCCACATCCAGGGCGGTGGCGGCGGCAAGCCGGACCTCGCCCAGGCCGGCGGCAAGGAGGTCGCGGGCATCGCGGCGGCCCTCGATGCGGGGAGGACGCTGTTGCGTGCCCAGCTTGCGGAGTAACGAACCTAGCCCGCATTTCTCACCATGAATCTGCTGCGCCCGCGCAACCGTCCGCATCTCCTGCCCGGGTCCTCGTCCGAGTCCTCGACAGGGGTAGGAGCCGGTTTCACCGGCGATCCGCGCAACAGGCCCTTCGGGCCTGGGTCGCCGAAGGGATTCGGCTCCTACCGCGGGCCGGCCAGGATCTACGGCCGTTGGCACGCTCTCGCGACGATCCCTGGTGAGAAATGCGGGCTAGAGGCGGGGCTTATCCCGCTTGTGACCCGGAAGTTGGAGGCCAACGCAACGACCAAGAGCAGCACGCGGCTCGGCGATCCATCTTAGGAAAGCGGGAAGGGGCAGGAATGCAGGAAGGCGGGCGAATCACAGGGCGAGACCTTCCTGGCTTCCTTCCCCTTCCTGCCTTCCTTATGTGAGATTTGCGCCACGTGCCTCGTAATCCTGGCGCATCTCGGTTCGCCAGCGCCGATCGGGAATCTCGCGGGACGCGTACTTGGCCGTGGTATCTTGAGGTCAAATCCTGGCAAACTCGATTAGGGGGTTACGGAGATGATGATGTTCGACACGATGCGCAAGATGATGCTGGTGGGGCTCGGGGTTCAGGAGAAGGCCCGGGAGATGCTCGACGAGATGGTGGGCAAGGGGAAGATCAGTCGCGAGGAGGGGGACAGCATGCTCAACAGCTTCATGGGCCAGGCGGAGAGCAGCGTCGACACCCTGGAGGCGAAGTTCAAGGAGTTGGTCAACTCCGCCCTCGACTCCATGGACCTGCCCACCAAAAAGGACATGCAGGAGCTGCGCGACCAGGTCGCCCTGCTGCAAAAGACCCTCGACAAGATCCAGGGTGGGCAGGGGTGAGACTCCCCCCCGTGTCCCCTTCGCGGGGCGCGGGTGCCAGGCCGATGACCGGTGACGGGCGTGCCTGGCCGGCGGAGTGACGATGCCGTTTCCCACCACCCAGCGGCGCATCCACGACCTCGGGCGGATGCGCGCCATCATCCGGGTGTTCGGCAAGTACGGCTTCGGGGAGATCGTCCAGCGCCTCAACCTGGAAGGGCTCACCTCCCTGTGGGGCCGGCTGCGCCACTTCGGCCGCGTCCGCCCGGGCCGCGAGGTCGCCAACCTGACCGGGCCGGAGCGGTTCCACCGGGCCCTGACGGAGCTGGGGCCGACCTTCATCAAATTCGGCCAGATCCTCTCCACCCGTCCGGACCTGGTGCCGGACGCCTACGCCCGGGAGCTGAACCGGCTCCAGGACCGCCTCGATCCGTTCCCGAGCGCCGAGGCGCGTGCGGTCATCGAGGAGGAGCTTGGCCGGCCGGTGGCGGAGCTGTTTAAGACCTTCGTCGACCAGCCCCTGGCCGCGGCGAGCATCGCCCAGGTCCACGCCGCTGAGCTGCACGACGGCACCCAGGTGGTGGTTAAGGTGCAGCGGCCGGGGATCCAGGAGCTGGTCGAGACCGACGTGCGCATCCTCAAGTGGCTGGCGGGTCTCGCCGGACGCTACGTCGCCGAGGCGCGCCACATCGACCCGGTGGGGGTGATCCACCAGTTTTCCCGCACCATTCGCCGGGAGATGGACTTCAGCCTGGAGGGCGCAGGCTGCGAGCGCATGGCCCTCAACTTCACCCACGAGCCGGCCGTGATGATCCCCGCCATCCACTGGGATTTCACCAGCCGCCGGGTGCTGGTGATGGACCGGGTGCAGGGGATCCGGATCACCGACTTCGAGCGCTACGACCTGGTGGGGGCGGAGCGCAAACAGATCGCCGAGGTGTGCGCCAAGGCGTACCTCAAGATGCTGCTCGAGGACGGCTGCTTCCACGCCGACCCGCACCCGGGCAACCTCATGGTCCTGGAGGGTAACCGAGTCGCATTCGTCGACTTCGGCATGATGGGCAACGTCGGCGACCGGGACGTGCAGGAGTTCTTCGATAGCTTCATCGCCTTGCTGAACAAGGACTTCGACAAGCTGGTCGACTACTACATCCGCCTCGGCGTCACGAACGGGGCGCCCGCCACCGCCGCCTTCCGCGAGCGCTTCCGCCAGGAGCTGCGCGACCTCCTGGAGCCGTACTACGGGCGCACCCTGAAGCAGATCAACGCCGCGGACTACATCAACCGCGTGCTGCGCCTGGCGGTCGACCTACACCTGCGGGTGCCGAGCGAGCTGTATCTGGTGAACAAGGTGCTGCTCAACCTGGAGGGGTTGCTGCGCCAGATCGACCCGGGCTTCGACCTGCTCAAGGTCGGTAAGCCGTACGCGGTCCGCCGCCTCGCCAAGCAGCGCAGCCCCACGCGTTGGGCGGACAGCCTGAAGACCTGTAGCAGCGACTATCTGGAGGTGGTCAAACACCTGCCCGTCCAAGTGCGCAAGATCCTGCAGAAGGCGGTCGACGACCAGATGCACCTCGATATGCACATCACCAATCTCGAGAATTTCGGCCACCAGATGGACAAGGCGAGCAACCGGGTGGCGTTCGCCGTGGTCACCGCCGCGGTCATCGTGGGCTCTTCCCTGATCCTGCGTGCCGACACCACCGCCGGCCACGCCGGCGGCGTCTCGCTCCTCGGCCTGCTGGGCTTCACCCTCGCCGGCACCCTGGGACTGTGGCTCCTGATCTCGATCCTCAAGGGGGGTCGGCTGTGAGGGTGATGGGGCTGGACGTGGGCGACAAACGGATTGGCATCGCCCTGTCCGATCCGTTCGCCACCTTCGCCCAACCCCACGCCACCCTGGCGCGGGGCCGCGCGGCCGCCGATGTGATGCGGCTCGCGGCCGTCGCACGCGAGCACGAGGTGACGGCGCTGGTGGTCGGCCTGCCCCTGCACATGTCCGGTGAGGAGAGCGCGATGGCCGCGAAGATCCGCGCCTTCGGCGATCGGCTGGGACGGGAGCTGGGGCTGGCGGTGACGTATTGGGACGAGCGCCTCACCAGCCAGGAGGCGGAGCGGACCTTGATCGCCGGTGGCGTACGCCGGAACAAGCGCAAACAGGTCATCGATCAGGTGGCAGCGATCCTCATCCTCCAGGGCTACCTGGACAGCGTCGGAGGCGAACCGTGGCCCAGCCCGAATTTCTCACCATGAATCTGCTGCGCCCGCACAACCGCCTGCATCTCCGGGGATGGGGGATGAGGGGTGCGGGGTGGGGGAAAGGTTGGCCGCGGCGGGACCAGCGGATCTCTTGCCTTCGCCCATCCTTCCCTGCATCCCCCAACCCCCAATCCCCACCCCGTTTTTTCGTCCTCGGCTGGTGCCGCAGCGCGGCATGGGACCGGTAAAGAATGCGGGCTAGCGAGTAGCCGGATGTCCAGGCAGCGAGGCACCGGGGTCCCACGGGGTGGCGCGCGATGGCTGGGGATGGCATGTCTCGGGCTGGTCGCAGCGGGTCTCCTCGCGGCGTACGGCGCGTGGTCTGTGAGCCGCTGGGCTGACCGGCCGCTCGCGACACCGGCCGGCGAGGTCGTGGTATGGATCGCCCCCGGAACCCCGTTCCGGGCGGTGGCGGCGCAGCTCTCCGCGACCGGCGTCGTCGACTCTCCCCGCCGCCTCGAGGGGCTGGCGCGCTGGCGGGGGGTGGCGGACCGGGTGCGTGCCGGCGAGTACGACCTCGGCGGCCGCCACACCCCGGAGGAGGTCCTCGCCCTGCTGGTGGCCGGGCGGGTGAAGCAGTACCCGTTCACGATCCCGGAGGGGCTCACCTGCCGGGAGATCGCCAGCCGGTTCGCGGCCGCCGGTTTCGGTACGGCGGCGGACTTCCTCGCCGCCTGCCGCGATCCGCAGCTCCTCGCGCGCACCGGCCTCGCCGCCGGCACCCTGGAGGGCTACCTTTTCCCCGAGACCTACCAGTGGCACCGCGGGATGGCCGCACGCGCCCTGGTGAGCCGCATGGTGGCGGCAGCCGAGGCGGTATGGACCCCGGAGCGGCAACAGGCGGCCGCGGCCCTCGGGCTGACCATCCACCAGACCCTCGCCCTGGCCTCGATCATCGAGAAGGAGACGGGCCAGGCCGGCGAACGGCCCTTGATCAGCAGCGTCTTCCACAATCGCCTCCAGCGCGGCATGCATCTCCAGTCCGACCCGACGGTGATCTACGATCTGGCAGACTTCGACGGCAACCTGACCCGTGCCCACCTGGAGACGGACACGCCGTACAACACCTACACCCGGGGCGGTCTCCCGCCCGGGCCGATCGCCAACCCCGGGCTGTCGTCCATTGATGCCGCCCTGCACCCGGCAGAGACCCCGGCCCTGTACTTTGTCTCCCGCAACGACGGCTCGCACCAGTTCTCCGCCACGGCCGACGAGCACAATCAAGCGGTGAACCAATACCAGCGCCGTCATTGAGGCGGCTTGCGTGAACCCCGTGGCAGTCATCTGGCCGGCAGCTCTTATAAGGAATGCAGGAAAGGTGCAGGAAGGCAGGA
>DASWHD010000122.1:0-2517 GCA_036393335.1 bacterium | reverse complement strand
CTGACCGAAACCGGTGGCGTGCTCGATGATGCTGGCGGGGTCGTGGACGAAGCCCACCAGCACGCCGTCCATCTGCGCCAGGTACTGTCCGTCCGGGGTGAAGGTCGAGCCGGTATAGATCCAGCCCTCTTCCGCCAGGGTGCGGTCGTTCTTGCTGTCGCGCACCAGGCGGGCGGCGGGGATCCGTCGGGTCTCCTGGCCCGCCTGCCATGCCACCCAGATCTCCACCGCGTCCCCCTCGATCTGGGTGGGATCGAAGTGGTAGCGCGGGTCGCGCACGTGCTGGTCGTCGAGACCGATGAGGATGCAGGCGAGATTGAACTCGTAGGGGGTGGCACCGGCCTCCAGGATGGACTCGTACCCCTTGTAGCCACCCCGGGACGCCACCAGAAACTCCTGGGCACCCTCCGCGAGATGGACCACGGCCGGCACGGTGAAGGTGCGCGCGGCGCGGTCGATCTCGATCAAGCCGACGCGAAAACGGTCGCCGCCCAGCTCCTGGATCTTGGGATTACGCAGCGTCCGTTCGGCGGCGGCGCGTTCCTGTTCGAGATCGGGGAGGTCGCCGGCCGGATCCGAGGCCCGGGAGGCGGTGGCGGGCAGGACGAGGGCGGTGACGAGGGCGAGGGGGATAAGGCGGTGCATGAAGAAAATCTCCTGAGTCGGGGTCATGGACGCCGAGCGGTGAGGGCGATGTGGGGCATGGGTGGCGGGAGGGGATGGAGCGCGACGTCCGCGAAGCCGGCGGCACTCATCCACTGTCCGACGTCGGCGGCCGAGTGGACCCCGCCACCGGGGGCGGAGACCAACATGTTGAGGCCGAACAGGGCGGCGAAGGGCGATCTCGCTCCGGAGGTGGTGAAGACGTCCGCGACGATCAGTTGTCCGCCCGGGACGAGGGCGTCGCAGGCGGTGGCGATCAGCCGCCGGCATTCGGCCTCGGACTGACGATGGAAGACCCCGGAGATCAAGAGGGCGTCATTGTCTCCCGGCCACGGGGTGGTGAGAAAGTCTCCCGCGGTGGTGGCTACCCGCTGTGTCGCCCCCATCTCGGCGATGATCTCCCGGGCGATCTCCACCACGGCCGGCAGGTCGAGGACCGTCGCCCGGAGGCCGTCGTAGCGTTGCGCCAGCAGGCAGGAGTAGGTGCCGGGACCGCCGCCGACGTCGAGCAGCCGGTGTCGCCCCGTGAGGTCGATGACCTCCACCAGGCCGCGGGCGATGCCCAGGGCACGGTTGTGCATGCCGCGCACGAAGTGGCGGGTCTTGCCGGGATCGTCTCCCAGGATCTCGCTCGGCGGCAGGGTGGGCGCGTCGCGGCGCACCGCCTCTTCCAGGCCGCCCCAGGGCTGGTAGAGGTCGTCGCTGTAGCGCAGGGCGTCGCCGAGAAACGCGGGGGAGCCGGGAACGAGAAAGGTCGTCGTCAGGTCGGTGTTGGCATAGCGCGTGCCGGCCTTGTGGAGCAGACCGAGGGCCGCGCAGGCCTCGAGAAGCAAGCGGGTCGACCTCGGCCGGGAGCCGAGACGCTCGGCGATCTCCTCGGCCGTCGCGTCTAACGCCGCGAGGGCCGCGAACAGACCCATGCGGTTGGCGGTGAGCAGGGCCTGGCTCGCCCAGTAACCGGTGGCGAGCTGCAGGATCGGGCCGGGATCCATCGGTGGAGCGTCTGGAAGAGGCCCATCCAAGTCAAGCGCCACGGCGACCCCGCCCCCTCCCGTGGCGGGAGGGGGCGGACACCGGCCGGACGCGGTTGGTCACCGCGTCCGGGTGGTGAGGGTGGCGCGGGCCTCGTTGGAGGGCGGCGCCTCGCGTCCACTGCCGTCGAGCCAGGTGATCACGTAGTAGTAGGTGTTGCCCGTGGTGAGACCGCTATCCAGGTAGGTGCAGTAGTCCGTCTGGTGCCCGGCCGCGATCAAGGTATAGGGACCGCCGGTGGTATCGCTGCGGTAGACGTTGTAGCCCGCCGCGCCCGGCACACAGGTCCAGACGAGCTGCACCTTGTCGAGCTTGGGCCGTGCGGTCAGGTCGTCGATCGGCGCCTGGGCGCCGCCGGTGACCTCGACGAGGAAGGCATCGGAGCCCACCCCGCCGTCCTGGTCGGTGACCGTGACGGTGACGGTGTAGCTGCCGGCGTTGCCGTAGACGTGGCTGCCGTCCACCGAGCCGTTGCCGCCGTTCTCGGTGACCGCCCCGGCCGCGATCGTGCCGTCCCCCCAGTCGAGGGTGGCGGTGTGGGTGTCGAGGAGCCCGGGGTCGGTGAAGGTGGCCGGCGGCAGGGTGACCGTGTCGCCCACGGCGGCGGTCTGATCCGGCCCGGCGTCCACGCTCGGCGCCACGTTGTTCACCGTCACCTGACTGGTGGAGGTGCCGGCGAGGCTGCCATCCGAGACCTCCAGCCCGATCGGGTAGACGCCGTCGTCCACGCCGGCGAAGCCGGGCGTGGCGCCGGTGGCGTCGTCGTACTGGCCGTCGTTGTCGAGGTCCCAGGCGTAGGTCAACGGATCGCCGTTGGGATCG